>NZ_AP014568.1:1930509-2252261 GCF_000828895.1 Serpentinimonas raichei
GCATCGCCCTTCAAACATCAAGCCGCTTGGCAGGACAAACGAGCGCGTGTTGCGCCGTATGGATGCGCTGCATGGCGCGCTCGAGCGCGCTGCGGCTGGTGCTTTCCACGTACAAACAGGGTTTGCCGGTGCGTTTGCAGTGCTCCTTCACGCGCCAGTAGGCGTTGTGGCTGATGCAGCCCACTTGGCAGATCACCCAATCGGCCGCCGCCAAGGTGGCACTCAACTGACTCAGGTGGTGTTCGTCGCCGCCGTCGTGGTGCAGCAATTGTGCGCCGTGCGCCTCCACCACCTCGCGAAATGCGGGCAATTGCGCCGTGCGGCCGCCGACGCACGCGATCTTGGTGCTCAGCGCTGGACGGACTGGATCGGCTGTGGGTGCTGCGCCGACACCGCCTAGCGCCAGCTCGGACCGCGCCTCAGGTTCCGCGCTGGCCTCGGAGATAGCGGACGCCGACAAGCGGCTTGCAGCCGCGCTGGAGCTCGTCGCCACCGCAGGGGTGAGGCAGGGCTGAGCAAGCCCCGGCGGCGCTGCCACCCCGCACGGGCGTGCGCCAGCGCGCAAGGCCCGGTTGGCCTGCTGGCACTGCAGTCGCAAGTCGGTGTTTTCCAGCCGCAGCGCCTGCAAGGCCCCGGCATCGGGGCGCTCGGCGAGCAGTTGCTGGCAGCGCTGCGTCAGCCGCTCCTGCTCGGCCTCGGCTTGCAGCAGGCTCTGGCGCAGCCGCTGAATCTCGGACTGCGCCTGCTGCTGGCGCTGCTGCCCTTCTTGCAAAAGGCGCTGCACGCGCGCCTTTTGCTCGGCCAGCTCGGCGCGCAGCTGCTCCGACTGGCTGCGCTGTTGCTGCCACTGCTGCTGCTCGACGCGCGTGACCATGCCAACCTGGTGCTGCATCATGTGCACATCACCCAAGATCTCGTGCTCCAGCGGGAGCAAACAGGCTGGGTGCGTGAGCAGCGCCCACATCAGCCCGCCCCACGCGGGTTCGCCCTTGGCCTGCTGCCAGCACTGGCGCAGATCGTCGGCGCTGGCAAAATCAGCCACTTGGCGCAGCTCCAGTGCAAAGTGGGCATCCAGCCACTTTTGCAGGCGCTCGGCCAGCGGCGTGCGGCGGCGGCACTCCGAGACCCCGATCTGGTGCAGCTCATAATCGCTGCGCCCTTGTACGTCGATGCCGCACTTGCGCATCAGCGTACGCTGCTCACACATGGGCAAACAGACCCCCAGCACCGGACAGGCAGCGCTGGCGCTCAGCTCCCACAAGGCGCGCCGGCGCTTGCCGGACTTGCTGACGCCGTCCAGCGGCGGAACCTCGAACACCAGCGGCCGCTGCCCTTGGGCAGCGGATTCAAGCGGCCACACCGCCGTGGCTTTACGCGCTAGGCACATAGACACCGCCTTGCGCTTGCACGCGCTCGCACTCCTCGCCTTTGCGCTGGCACTGGCCGTCGTCTTGCAGCCAGTGGTGGGCATGGCCCACGCAAGCGGTTTGACACAGCACCGCGTCCGACTCTGGCCATGGGGCTGGGGTGCCAGCACCCAATTGGCTTGGGGTGTGCGGCAGGGATTTGAGCGCCCAATCGGTGCGGTTAGCCGACCGTTGCGACCCAGATGGCAGCGCACCAGACCTTGGCGTCTGCAATGGGCTCGAGCGCCTAGGCATGCTCATGGACATGGGCATGGGTACGGCCCACCATTTTGCCGTTCGCTCCAAGATGGCCTTCGCCCGGTGCCGCAGCAAATCGGCCTCTAGGGCTTCGATGCGGTCCGCCATCTGGCGCACCGTCTGGCTCACCCTTTGCTGCACCTGGGCGAAGTGGCGCAGCCAAACCAGTTGCTCCTCCAAAGGCACGGCGTTGGTCGCGGCGCTCATGGCCAGACCGCCATCAGCGCCTGCGCAGCCCGGCCTGAGGCGCTTGGGCGCACCCGCTGCGCAGGCTTTTGCGGCAAGGCCTGCCAATGGGCGTGCAAGCGCCCGACCATGGCACGCATCGAATCGCTCAAACTGGCCTGCTGGCTTAGCGCAAACAGCAGATGGCGGATTTTGTGCGCCAGTGCCGTGCGCTGGCGCTCGCAGGCGCTCTGGGCATGACCCGTCATGAGCGCCAAGGTGGCGGCCAGCACGGCCTCGGATCCGGGCAGCAGGTAGGTGTCGGCTTCGGGCCAGTCGGTGTCTCGTTCCATGGCAACTCCTAGGGTTGGGTGCGATGGCCCTATCGTAAATGCGAATCGTTCTTATTGTTTGCGGTTTCGATTGTTTTTTTATTGCTTAAAACTTATCTCGATAGCCGGATGCAGGCCTGCTACAAGCTTGCTGCCAACCTGCCGCCCGCACCCATGCCCCGCCTACACCGACGGCCCGCAGCCAGCCTTTCAGCGCCGCCAATAGTGGCGCGTAAACAGCACCAGCACCGTCAGCAGCTCCAGCCGCCCGAGCAGCATGGCAAAGCTGAGCAGCCAAAGCTGAAAGCTGCTCAGCCAGCCAAAGTTGTGCGCCGGCCCCACCTGCCCCAGCCCGGGCCCGATGTTGTTGAGCGTGGCCACCACGGCGGAAAAGGCGGTCACGATGTCCAGCCCGGTGAGCAGCAGCATAAAGGTCAGGCCCAGCGTGGCGGCACCGTAGATCAGCATGAAACCCAGCACCGTGGTGAGCGTGGCGGCGGCGACGCGCTGCCCGCCCAGCGTGACCGGGTTGACCACGCGCGGGTGCACGATGCGCACCAGCTCGCGCCGCGCCTGCTTGACCAGCAGCACCATGCGCACCATCTTGATGCCACCGCCCGTAGAGCCGGCGCACGATACGAAGCAGCCTAGAAACAGCAGATAGACGCCGATGAACACCGGCCACTGCGCGTAGTCGGTGGCGGAGTAGCCGGTGGTGGTGGCCAGCGAAAGCACATGAAAGGCGCTGCTGCGCAGGGCGGTCCAGAAATCGGTCTCGACTTGCTGCGCAGTGAGCAAGGCCGTGACCAGCGCCACCGAGCCGAACAGCACCACGAAGTAGCTGCGGATTTCGCGGTCGTTGGCGATCGGGCCCAGCGTAAGCGTGCGCAGCACCAGAAAGTAGCGCAAAAAGCTGATACCCGCCAGTGCCATAAAAACAATCGCCACCAGTTCGACCGCCGCCGAATCCCAGTAGCCGATGCTGGCGTCCTGTGAGGAAAAGCCGCCCAGGCTCATGGTGCTGCACATGTGGATGAAGGCATCGGCCCAGCTCATGCCGGCCCAGCGGTAGGCCAACAAACAGGCCAGCGAAAAGCCAAAATAGATCAGCCAGAGCCCGCGCGCGGTCTCGGCAATGCGCGGCGTGAACTTGGTGTCTTTCATCGGGCCCGGCGTTTCGGCCTTGTAGAGCTGCATCCCCCCCAGGCCCAGCAGCGGCAGCACCGCCACCACCAGCAGCATGATCCCCAGGCCCCCGATGTACTGCAAAAAGGCGCGCCAGACGTTGACCGACACCGGCAGATCCCCCAGACCGCTCAGGGCGGTGGCGCCGGTGGCGGTGAGCGCGCTCATGGCCTCAAAATAGGCGTGGCTCCAAGAAATATCGGGCACCAGCCAATAGAGCGGGAAGGCGGCGTAAGCCGTGAGCACCAGCCAAACCAGCACCACCAGCAAAAAACCGTCGCGCGGCAGCAGCTCGCGGTACTGGTTGCGCGTCAGCCACAGCAGCAGCAGGCCGCTGCCAAAAGTCAGGCCAAACGCCACGCCCCAGATGGCGCGCAGATAGTCCAGATCGAGCGCCCAGCCCCAAGCCAGGGGCACCAGAAAGGCGAAGGAAAAGGCCATCATGATGCGCGCCAGCAGCGCCAGCACCGGCCCAAAAATCGACCACAGGGCAGACAAGCCGTTCATTTTTGCCAAAACGCCCTAGTAAACAAAACCAAAAAAGCCAGAATTTCGAGCCGCCCGAGCAGCATCGCCAGCGCGCACACCCAGAGCTTGAAATCGCTCAAGCCGGCGTAGTTGCCAGCTGGCCCGACCTCCCCAAAGCCGGGCCCCATGTTGTTGATGCTGGCCAGCACGGCGCTGAAGGCGGTGTCGAAATCCATCCCGCCCAGCAGCAGCAACATTGTCAGGCCCAACACGGTGGCGCCATAGATCAGCATGAAGGCCAGCACGGACTGTATCGCCGCTTGCGGCACCACGGCAGCGCCGACTGTAATCGGAGTCACCGCGCGCGGGTGCAGGATGCGCTTGAGTTCGCACTGAGCCAGCTTGAGCAGGATCAGCAGCCGCGCCATTTTGATGCCGGCCCCGGTGGAGCCGGCGCTGGTGGCCAAGGCCGACAAAAGCAGCATCAACCACGGCGCAAAAGCCGGCCAGAGGGTGTAGTCTTCGCTGGCGAAGCCGGTGGTGGAGGCGATCGAGACCAGATTGAACAAGGCCCGGCGCAGCGTTTCCAGATCGGCCGCCGCCCCACCCTGCCAAACCAGCACCGCGGCCACGGCCAAGCCCGCACCCAGCATCAGGCTCTGGGTGCCGCGCCATTCGGGGTCGCGCCAGATGCGCGCCGGGTCGCGCTTGAGCACGGCCACAAAGTACAGCGCAAAGCTGCCGCTGGCCAGCAGCATGAACACGATGGCGATCCACTCCAGCGTGGCCGAATCGAAATGCCCGAAACTGGCGTCGTAATTCGACAAGCCGCCCAGGCTCATGGTGGTGAACATGTGCATCCAAGCGTCGAACCACGACATGCCCCCGGCGCGGTAGGCCAGCAGGCAGGCCAGCGACAGCGCGGCATAGACGCTCCACAAGCCCTTGGCGGTGGTGGCGATGCGCGGCGTCAGGCGCGACTCTTTGAACGGGCCGCTGGTTTCAGCGCGCAGCAGCGAGCTGCCGCCGGCCCCCATGAGCGGCAAAATGGCCACCGCCAGCACCAGAATCCCCATCCCGCCCAGCCACTGCAAAAAGCCGCGCCAGATGTTGATCGCCCCCGGCAGGTAGTCCAACCCCACCAGCACGGTGGAGCCGGTGGTGGTCAGGCCCGACATGGCCTCGAAGTAGGCGCGGGTGAAGCTCAGCGGCTGCCCCACACCATCGAAATAGAGCATCAGCGGCAGCGCCGCCAGCGCCGGCAGCAGGGTCCAGACCAGGCCGACCAGCAAGATGCCGTCGCGCACGCCCAGCTCCTTGGCCGGATACGGGCGCCAGCGCTGGCCCAGCGCCAGCAGCGCCGCACCGAGCAGCAGCACCAGCGCCATCGGCCCAACGAAGGCCCAGCCGGCACCGTCGGCCAGCCCGATCGAAACCCCGATCGGCACCAGAAAAGCCAGCCCGAAGGCCAGCAAAACCCAACCCAGAACCGAGGCGATGCGCAGCAGCGGCACGGCGCTTCAGCCGAAAAAAGTGGCCGTGACCTGAAACAGTTTTTCCACCTCGCGCACCAGGCGCTTGTGCGGGATGAAGATCACCACGTGGTCCTCGGCCTCGATCAGGGTGTCGTGGTGCGGCATCAGCACCTGGGCTTGCTTGCCTTGGCCGCGCACGATGGCACCAAAGCGCGCGCCCTGCGGCAGCGCCACCTGTTCGACCCGGCGCCCGACCAGCTTGGAGGTTTTGAAGTCGCCGCGCGCCACCCCTTCCAGCGCCTCGGCAGCCCCGCGGCGCAGGCTGTGCACCGCCACCACGTCGCCGCGGCGCACGTGCGTGAGCAGCTCGCCGATCACGGTCTGCGCCGGCGAAATGGCGATGTCGATTGCGCTGCCCTGCATCATCTCGGCGTAGGCGCGGCGGTTGATGAGCGCCATCACGCGCGGCGCCCCCAGCCGCTTGGCCAGCATGGCGGCCATGATGTTGTCTTCGTCGTCGTTGGTGAGCGAGAGGAACAAGTCCATGTCGGCCACGTTTTCTTCCTCGAGCAGCGACTCGTCGGTGCAGTCGCCGCGCAGCACCAGCGTGCTCGAGGGCAGTTGGCTGGCCAGGTATTCGCAGCGCAGCGGGTTGTGCTCGATCACTTTGACCTGGTACTGTCCGCTGAGGCTGCGCGCCAGCCGCAATCCGACCCGGCCACCGCCGGCGATCATCACGCGCAGCACCGGTTTGTCGATGGTGTGGATGGCCGCCAGCACGAACCGGATCTGGTCGGCGGCGGCGAGCACGAACAGCTCGTCACCGGGCAGGATGCGGGTGTCGCGCGTGGCCTCCATCTCGGTGTCGAGCCGGTACAGCGCCACCACGCGCATTTCGACGTGCGGCAGCCGTTCGCGGAACTGCCCGATGGTGCGCCCGACCAAGGCGCCGCCGTGCTCGGCGCGCACCGCGATCAGGCACACCTGGCCTTGGGCGAATTCGAGCACCTGCAGGGCTTCCGGGTACTCGATCAGCTGATGGATGAAGCGCATCACCGACTCTTCGGGGCAAATCACCTGATCGACCGCAAAACCGCCCTTGCCCATCAGCGCATCGCCAGCCGTGAACTCGGGCGAGCGCAGGCGGGCGATGGTGGTGGGCACGTTGAAAATATCGTGCGCGATCTTGCACACCACCAAGTTGGACTCGTCGGCGGCGGCGCAGGCGATCACCATGTCGGCGTCTTTGGCCCCGGCCTCGCGCAGCACCGAGGGCTGGATGCCGTTGCCGACCACGCCGCGCAAATCGAGCCGCTCCTCCAGCGCGCGCACGCGCAGCGGGTCTTGGTCGATCACGGTGATGTCGTTGTGCTCCGACACCAGGCTCTCGGCCACGCTCTCGCCGACCCGGCCCGCGCCAAAGATGATGATGTTCATGCAGAGGCCAGCGCGCGCTGGATCAGGATTTTTTGCACCTCGCTGGTGCCTTCGTAAATTTGGCAGACGCGCACATCGCGGTAGATGCGCTCCACCGGAAAGTCGCGCACCACGCCGTAGCCGCCCAGAGTTTGGATGGCGGCCGAGCAGACCTGCTCTGCCGTTTCGCTGGCAAAGAGCTTGGCCATGGCGGCCTCTTTGAGGCAGGGCTGGCCGGCGTCGCGCAGGCTGGCGGCGTGCCAGACCAGTTGCCGTGCCGCCTCCAGCCGGGTGGCGCAGTCGGCGAGCTTGAAGCCCAAGCCCTGGTGCTCGATGATCGGGCGGCCAAAGCTGCGCCGCTCTTTGGCGTAGCCGATGGCAAAGTCGAGCGCGCTGCGCGCCATGCCCACGCTCTGCGCCGCGATGCCGATGCGCCCGCCTTCGAGCGCACCGAGGGCGATTTTGTAGCCCTCACCTTCGGCCCCGATGCGCTGCTCGAGCGGGATGCGGCAGCCCTCGAAGCGGATTTGCGCCGTGTCGCTGCTGTGCTGGCCGATTTTGTCTTCCAGCCGCTCCACCAGGTAGCCGGGGTTGTTCGTGGGCACCAGAAAGGCGCTCAGGCCCTTTTTTCCCGCCGCCGGGTCGGTGACGGCGATGACGATCATCAGGTCGCCGTATTTGCCGCTGGTGATGAACTGTTTCACGCCGTCGAGGCGGTAGCCGTCGCTGGTGCGCACAGCGCGGGTGCGCAGCTCGGAGGCATCCGAGCCGGCCTGCGGCTCGGTCAGGCAAAAGCCGCCCAGCAGCTCGCCGCGCGCCAACGCAGGCAGCCAGCGCTGCTGCTGCGCCGCGCTGCCGTAGCGCAGCAAAATCGCGTTCACCGGGCAGTTGGTGACGCTGATGGTGGTGCTCACGCCACCGTCGCCGGCGGCGATTTCTTCCAGCACCAGCGCCAGCGTGAGGGTGTCGAGCCCGGAGCCGCCGAGTTCCTCGGGCACGCAAATGCCGTAGCAGCCCAGTGCCGCCAGGCCCTGGTGCGCCGCTTTGGGGAAGATGTGCCCCTGGTCCCAGGCCGCCGCCTGTGGCCACAGTTGCTCTTGGGCGAAGGCGCGCACGGCGTCGCGGATTTGCAGTTGGTCGGCATTGAGCAGCATGGTGGCCTTTTACAACAGTTCCAGCGCCATGGCCGTGGCCTCGCCGCCACCGATGCACAGCGTGGCCACTCCGCGCCGGGCGGCTCGCGCACGCATGGCGTAAATGAGCGTGACTAGGATGCGCGCGCCGCTGGCCCCAATCGGGTGCCCGAGTGCGCAGGCGCCGCCGTTGACATTGACCTTGTCGTGCGGCACCTTGAGCTCGTGCATCAGCGCCATCGGCACCACGGCAAAAGCCTCGTTGATTTCCCACAAGTCCACCTGCTCCGCGCTCCAGCCGGCCTTGGCCAGCAGCTTTTGGCTCGCGCCCACTGGCGCGGTAGAAAACCACTGCGGCGCCTGGGCGTGGGTGGCGTGCGCGACCACGCGCACCAGCGGCGTGCACCCCAGCCGCTGCGCCGTGCTGGCGCGCATGAGCAGCAGCGCGGCCGCGCCGTCGTTGATGCTGGAGCTACTGGCCGCGGTCACGGTGCCGTCTTTCTTGAAGGCCGGCTTGAGCGTGGGGATTTTGTCGAGCTTGATGCGGCCCGGCCCTTCATCGATGCGCACCACGCGCGCGCCGCTGCGCTCTTGCAGCGTGACCGGGGCGATTTCGGCGGCAAAGCTGCCGTCTTGAATGGCGCGCTGGGCGCGCTGCACGCTGGCGGTGGCAAAGGCGTCTTGCTGGGCGCGGGTAAAGCCGTAGTGGGCGGCGCAGTCTTCGCCAAAGGTGCCCATGCTGCGGCCGGCTTCGTAGGCGTCTTCGAGGCCGTCGAGCATCATGTGGTCAAACAGCCGGTCGTGGCCGATGCGGTAACCGCCGCGCGCCTTGGCCAGCAAATAGGGGGCGTTGCTCATGCTCTCCATTCCGCCCGCGATGAGCACCTCGTGGCTGCCCGCGAGCAGCATGTCGTGCGCAAACATGGCGGCGCGCATCCCGGAGCCGCACATTTTGGACAACGTCACGGCCCCGGCGCTCTCGGGCAGGCCGCCCTTGAACGCGGCTTGGCGCGCGGGGGCTTGGCCTTGCCCGGCCATGAGGCAGTTGCCCAGCAGCACCTCGCTCACCAGCTCGGGCGCGATGCCCGCGCGCTGCACGGCGGCGGCGATGGCCACCCCGCCGAGGTCGTGCGCCGCCAGCGCGGCAAAATCGCCCTGCAAACTGCCCATCGGGGTGCGGGCGGCGGATACGATGACGATCGGGTCAGATGTGTTCATGTTTGGGCTCTTGGGTTTCACGTTCCTCACGCGCCACGCGTTCAATGTAGGCCACAAAGTCGGGGTCTTCACCGCGCAGCAGGTGTTCCAGCGCGGCGGCAAAGTCCTCGCGACGGCACCACTCGCGCATGTAGTCGTCCCAACTGTTCCAGCGCCGCTGCTCGGTCGGGGTCATCGGCTCTTTGTAAGCCACCAGGTAGGCGCGCTCGAACAGGCTGATCAGCATATCGAAAATAACCAGCATGCGCTCGCGCTGCTCGGCGCTGGGGTTGGGCAGCGCGCGCGTGCTGCGCAGTTGCAAGTCGGCATGGGCCAGCACCACTTGCAAAAACTGGTTGTAGGCGTCGCTCAGGTGCTGGTAGGCCTCTTCTTCCTCGTTCTCGCGCTCTTTGCGCGCCTGCTGCACATAAGTCCAGAGGGCAAAGGGCAGGCCGATCACCGTCACGGCGTTGGCGGCGAGCATGAAGGCGTCGTCTATCGTCATGGGGCGGCTGCGGCGGCGTGCGCCGCCAGCTGGGCGCGCTGCACCACGAAGCGGCGCTCGCGCTCGTAGGGGAACACATCGTGCACATGCCCGGCGGCGATGCGCTCTTTATGCGCCTGCCAGAAATCGGCTTGCAACAGATCGGCGTGGTGGCGCATGAAGACCTCGCGCACGCGCGGGTTGCTGAGCAAAAAGGGGCCAAAGGTTTCGGGGAACACGTCGTTCTTGGCCACGTTGTACCAGACGTCGCCGCTCATTTCCTCGTCTTCGTTGCGCGCCTGCGGCACGCGGCGGAAGTTGCAATCGGTGATGTATTCGATTTCGTCGTAATCGTAAAACACCACCTTGCCGTGGCGCGTGATGCCAAAGTTTTTCCACAGCATGTCGCCGGGGAAAATGTTGGCTGCTACCAGGTCTTTGATGGCGTTGCCGTATTCGATCACGGCGCGCTGCAACTGCGCCTGGGCGGCGCCGTCGTCGCGGTTTTTTTGCAGCACCTCAAAGGCTTCTTGCAAATAAATGTTGAGCGGAATCATGCGCCGCTCGATGTACACGTGCTTGATCACCACCTCGATGGTGCCGTCGCCGTCGCGGTCGCTGATTTCGATCTGGCTCGGGGCGAATTTTTTAATTTCCTCGATCAGGTCGTCGTTGAAGCGGGCCCGTGGAAAGCCCACTTCGGCGAATTCGAGCGAATCGGCCATGCGCCCGACCCGGTCGTGCTGCTTGACGAGCTGGTATTTGCCCCGGATCTGCTCGCGCGAGGTGTCTTTTTGCGGCGGATAAAAGTCCTTGATGACCTTGAACACAAAGGGGAAGCTGGGCAGGTCGAACACCAGCATGACCATGCCCTTGATGCCGGGCGAGATGCGGAATTTATCCGTGCTGTGCCGCATGTGGTAGAGAAAATCGCGGTAAAACAGCGTCTTGCCCTGCTTGGCCAAACCCAGCGCATTGTAAAATTCGGCCCGCGGCTTGCGCGGCATCATGCTGCGCAGGAATTGCACGTAGGCGCTCGGCACCTCCATGTCAACCATGAAATAGGCGCGGGCAAAGCTGAATATCATCAGCAGGTCGTCTTCGCCGTGCAGCAGGGTGTCGATCAGCAGTTTGCCGCTGTCGTTGTGCAATATCGGCAGCGCAAAAGGCAGCTCTTGGAAGCCGTTGATGAGCTTGCCCACGGCATAGGCGCCCTTGTTGCGGTAAAACAGGCTGTGCAGCACCTGGATCTGGAAATTGGCGCGCAGCTTGTCGTGCTCAAACAAGGGCAGCAGCGCCTCGTACACGGCCTGGGTGTCGCGCTCGAAATCCTCGAAGGGCGCGCGCAGGCCGAAATCGCGCACCATGCGGCGCAGCTCGCTCAGCAGATTCTCGCGCTGCGGGTAATAGCTGCGGTAGCTGGTGTGGGTTTGCGGGTCTTGCGGCTCCAGGTATTCGGTGCTCACCGCTGGGCGCACGAAAATAAAGTCGTTCTGGAAATAGCAGCGGTGCAAAATCTTGGTGCTGACCGAATTAAAAAAGGTTTCGGCCAGTTCGGGCTGGCGGTGGTCCACCAGCATGCCCACATAAAACAGCTTGATCTGCTGCCAGACCTCCATCGGCAATTGCGCGGCGTGGTATTCGCGCTCCAGCCGCGTGACGCATTCCTTTACGCGCAGGTCGTAGAACTCGATGCGCTCGCGCTGGGCGCGCTGCTGGCCGTGCCAGTCTTGGGTTTCGAAACGGTGCTTGGCGCGCGCCGATTCGGCCCGAAACAGGCGGTAATGGCGGTCAAAACCGTCGATCATGGCGCGTGCAATGTCGTGCGCCAGCGTGGAGTCGAGCCGTTGCGGCAAGGTGGTGGACATGGGCGGTGGTAAAAAAAGGTCAGCCAGCAGCCGCTGGAAGCCGGAACAGGCGATCCGAGCCAGCCCTCACACTAGCATAAAAACGGCGCCGCACCGCCCGGGGCCCAGCCCTCAACGGGTTTCGTTAAACAGCTCGCGTCCAATCAGCATGCGCCGCACCTCACTGGTGCCGGCCCCAATCTCGTAGAGCTTGGCGTCGCGCCACAAACGGCCCAGCGGGTAGTCGTTGATGTAGCCGTTGCCGCCAAAAATCTGGATGCCGTCGCTGGCCATGCGTGTGGCCTGTTCGGCGCACCACAGAATGACGGACGCGCAGTCCTTGCGCACCTGGCGCACGTGCTGGGCACCCAGCATGTCGAGGTTCTTGCCGATCTGGTAACAAAACGCCCGGCCGGCCTGCAGCACGGTGTACATGTCAGCCACCTTGCCTTGCACCAACTGGAATTCGCCGATGCTCTGGCCAAACTGCTTGCGCTCGTGGATGTAGGGGATGACGTTGTCCAACACCGCCTGCATGATGCCGATCGGCCCGGCCGCCAGCACGGCGCGCTCGTAGTCGAGCCCGCTCATCAGCACCTTGGCGCCTTGGTTCAGGCCGCCCAAGATGTTTTCGGCCGGCACCTCGACGTTCTCGAACACCAGCTCGCCGGTGTGGCTGCCGCGCATGCCCAGCTTGTCGAGCTTTTGCGCCACGCTAAAGCCCTTCATGCCCTTTTCGATCAGGAAAGCGGTGATTTGGCGGCGCGCGCCTGTGGGTTCGCCGTCCAGCCCCGACGTTTGCGCATAGACCACCAGGGTGTCGGCGTCCGGCCCGTTGGTGATCCACATCTTGCTGCCGTTGAGCAGGTAATAGCCGCCCTGGTCTTGCGCGCGCAGCTTCATGCTCAGCACGTCGGAGCCGGCGCCGGTCTCGCTCATGGCCAGCGCACCCACGTGCTCGCCGCTGATCAGCTTGGGCAGGTACTTGCTTTTTTGCGCCTCGCTGCCGTTGCGCTTGATCTGGTTCACGCACAGGTTCGAGTGCGCGCCGTAGGAGAGGCCGACCGAGGCGCTGGCGCGGCTGATTTCCTCCATGGCGATCATGTGCGCCAGGTAGCCCATGTCGGCACCGCCGTAGGCTTCGGGCACGGTGATGCCCAACAAGCCCAGGTCGCCCATCTTGCGCCACAAATCCATGGGGAACTGGTCGCTGCGGTCGATCTCGGCCGCGCGCGGGGCGATTTCGGCCTGCGCAAAGCTGCGCACCGCGTCGCGCAGGGCGTCGATGTCGTCGCCGAGCATAAAGTTCAGGCCGGGCAGTTGGGGCAGTGTGTTCATGGGCAGGTCTCCTAGGGTTTGGTTGGGCTGAGCGCAGACGGTCGAGTTGACGTTTACGTAAAGGTAAATTATGCACCGCCCTTTTCGAGCTTGGTCAGCAGCGCTCGCGCCTCTTTCTCGTGCACCTTCACCTCGTCCAGGTTGGCTTGCAGGTCGGCCAGTTGCTCTTCAAGCTGGCGCCGGTGCAGCGCCAGCACGGCCAGGAACTTGCGCAACTGCGGCCCGGTGTCGCGCGGGCTGTCGTACATGTCGATGATGTCTTTGGCTTGCGACAGGCTTAAGCCCAGGCGCTTGGCGCGCAGGGTGAGCTTGAGCCGGGTGCGGTCGCGCGCGCTGTAAGTGCGGCTGCGCCCGGCCGGGCCGGTGCGCTGCGGTTGCAGCAGGCCCATGTCTTCGTAAAAGCGGATGGCGCGCGTGGTGAGGTCGAACTCGCGCGCCAAGTCGCCGATGGTGTAGCTGGTTTTGGCCATGGTTGGCGGGCGTCATGCCCTTGTTTCACATTGGGTTCATAATGCCATAAGCGAAATTCTGATCATTGCACCCCCGCCATGCAAGCGCCCCATCCACTTGCCCTCTACGCCCCGGGTCCGCGCCACTCCGGCTCGGGTTTTTTGGCTACGGCCATCAACGCCTCGCCGGTGGTGGCCATCACGTGGGTGGGGGCCGAGGGCTGCCCGGTCGCTTTTGTGAGCGACAACGTCAGCCAGTGGGGCTACCACGCCGCCGACTGGATGCGCCAACAGCTGCGCTACCTCGACTTGGTGCACCCCGACGACCTGGACGGACTCAACACCGAGGTCGAAGCCAAGCGCCTGCAAGGCGTCGAGAATTACGTGCAGCATTATCGCTTGCGCACCGCCGACGGGCGCTGGGCCTGGGTCGAAGACCGCACTTGGATGGAGTACGACGCCGCCGGCACCATCACCTGGGCGCACGGGGTGCTGCTCGACATCAGCGCGCGCAAACAGCAAGAGCAGGTGGCCGAACTGGAGCGCCAGACGCTGGAGCGGCTGCTTGGCCCGATCGAACTGCAGCCCTTGCTGGAATTCATGGTGCGCGGCTACCAGGCCTTGATGCCCGGCCGCCTCTTCAGCGTGCTGTTGCTCGACCTCAAAACCAGCACCGTGCTCGACTTCGCCAGCCCCGACTTGCCCATCGCCTTCCGGCAAGCCATCGACGGACTAGCGATCGGCCCCCAGGCGGGCTCCTGTGGCAGCGCCGCCTTCCTCGGCCACGCGGTGATCGTGCCCGACATCGCCACCGACCCGCTTTGGGCCGACTACAAACACCTGGCGCTGCCGCACGGCCTGGCGGCGTGCTGGTCGCTGCCGATCAAGGGGCCGCAGGGGCAGGTGCTGGGCACCTTTGCCGTTTACACCCCGCACATCGGGGCACCCTCGGCAGCCGATCTGGCCACCCTGGAGCGCGGCGCCTACTTGGCCGGGCTGGCGATCGACCGCCACCAATCGCTCGACAAGCTGCTCAAATTGCAGCAGGCGGTCGAGCAAAGCCCGTCCTCGATCGTGATCGCCAACCTCGACGCCGAAATCGAGTACGCCAACGCGGCCTTTTTCCAAGCCACCGGCTACACCGCGCAGGAGGTGCTGGGCCAGAACCCGCGCCTCTTGCAGTCGGGCAAAACCCCGCCCTCGGTCTACCGAGAGATGTGGGCGGCGCTGGGTTCTGGCCGCCGCTGGGAAGGCGAGCTCATCAACCGGCGCAAAGACGGCAGCGAATACACCGAGATGGCGCGCCTGGCCCCGATCGTGCAAGCCGACGGGCGCATCACGCACTACGTGGGCATCAAAGAAGATATCACGCAGCGCAAATTGGCCGAGCAGCAGATCGAGCGCTTGGCTTTTTTCGACCAGCTCACCGGCTTGCCGAATCGGCAACTGCTGCATGACCGCTTTCATCAGGCCGCCAGCCAGGCGCAGCGCCACCACCAGCAGATGGCGCTGATGTACATCGACCTCGACAACTTCAAGCACATCAACGACACCCTGGGCCACCACCTCGGCGACGAACTGCTGCTGCGGGTGGCGCAGCGGCTGAGCGCTCAGGTGCGCGCGGGCGACACCCTGTCACGCCAAGGCGGAGACGAGTTCGTGCTCTTGCTGCCCGAATGCGACCAAGCCGCCGCGAGCCTCGTGGCCGACAAATTGATCGAACAAGCGGGTTGCAGCCTCGTGGTCGGCGCCCACGAGGTCACGGCCACGCTCTCGGTCGGCATCGCCCTGTACCCGCACGATGGCGATACGCTCGACGAGCTGGCACGCTGCGCCGACATGGCGATGTACCAGGCCAAACAAGAGGGCCGCAGCACGTTTAGGTTTTTCACCCCCGCCCTGCGCACCCACAGCAGCCGCACGCTGCGCTTGCGCAACGATTTGCGGCTGGCGCTGGAGCGCGGGCAACTGGCGCTGGTCTATCAGCCGCAGGTGCGGCTGGCCGACGGGAAGATGCTGGGCGTGGAAGCCCTGCTGCGCTGGCAGCACCCCGAACTGGGCCCGATTTCACCGGCCGAGTTCATCCCGATCGCCGAGACCTGCGGCCTCATCCTGCCCATCGGGGATTGGGTGCTGCGCCAAGGCTTGCAGCAGTTGCAGCGCTGGGACGCCGCCGGCTTGGGGGCTTTGACGGTCGCCGTCAATCTGTCAGCGGTGCAATTTCGCGACCTGCGGCTGGCCGAGCGGATCGGGCAGCTCCTGCATGAAAGCGGCCTGCCGGCGCAACGGCTGGAAATCGAGCTCACCGAAAGCTGCGCCATGATCAACCCGCAAGGCTCGATCAACACCCTTGAGGGCTTGCGGCAGCTGCAAATTCCCATTGCCATCGACGACTTCGGCACTGGCTACTCGTCGCTCAGCTACCTCAAGCGCTTCAAGGTGGGCCGGCTCAAAATCGACCAAAGCTTTGTGCGCGACCTGCACCTGGACCCGGACGACCGCGCCATCGTGCGCGCCATCATCGGGCTGGCCGATCACCTCGGCATGCGCACCGTGGCCGAAGGGGTGGAAACGGCGGAGCAACTGGCTTGGCTGCGCGAGCACGGCTGCGACGAAGCCCAAGGCTATTTTTTCAGCCGCCCTCTTTCACCCGAAGCCATGCAAGCGTGGGCGCTGGCACGCGCACCCCAGCAGCCCGCGGTTTAATCGCTGGCCAGTTGCACCTGCTTGAGGGCACGCCGGCGTTCGAGCTGGTCCGGCAACACCCCTTGCACCAGCTGCCAAAAGGCCGGGCTGTGGTTCATCTCGCGCAGGTGCGCCAGTTCGTGCACCACCACGTAGTCGATCAAATGCGCCTCGAGCTGGATCAGCCGCCAGTGCAGGCGCAGGCTGCCGTCGGCCTTGGCGCTGCCCCAGCGCGTGCCGGCGTTGGAGAGCTTGAGGCTGCGCCACTGCACCCCGAGCTGCGGCGCAAAGTGTTGCAAGCGCTGCACATACAGGCTGTAGGCGCTGCGCTGCAACCAGGCATAGACGGCGCTGCGTACGCGCTCGGGTGCGCTCTCGGGGGTCAGCGCCAGCTGCAAGCCGCCTTCAATCAAGCGGGCGCTGCCGCTAGCCAAGTCCGCTGCCGGCTCCAGCCGCAGCGGCAGCGGCTGACCGAGGTAGTCCACCGTGGCCCCGGTGCGCCAGCGCGCCGCCAGTTGCTCCGGCGTGGGGGCTTGGTCAGGCACCGTATGCGCCTGCACCTGCTGCAATTTACCGAGTATCCAGCGCGCCTTGCTGAGCAAAAAGCGCTCCACCTCGGCCTGCGCCAAGCGGCTGGGGGCACGCACCGTCAGGCCTTGGGGGCAGACGCGCAAGGCCAGCGTTTTGCGCTGGGCGCGCTCGAAGCGGTAGCCCACAGGCTGCCCATCGAGCAGGCATTCGCGGTTGGCCTGTGGGTGGCGCAGGGGCGCAGCCGCTTGGTTGGCTTGGTCGGCCTTGACGGGCGTGGCCGCCACAGGGGCCGGGCTGACCAGCCTATCCAGTTGCAGGTTCATGGCAAGTTACGGGCTTTGACCCCGTGCAGGATCAGGGCAGGACTGGCGCGTAGGCTTCGGGGTCGAGGCGGCGCATCTCGGCCTCGATCCAGTCTTGCACCTCGCGCATCAGCTCCTCCGGGTCGCGCCCGGCGCTGGGAATTTGCGGTCCGATTGAAATATCCACCACCCCGGGGCGCTTGATGAAGGCCTTGGCCGGCCAGCAGCGACCGGAATTGACGGCGATCGGAATCACCGGCACCCCAGCCTGCACCGCCAGCCGGGTGCCGCCGCTTTTGTACTGTCCCACCTGGCCGCGCTCGATGCGCGTGCCCTCGGGGAACATGATGACCCAAGTGCCTTGACCCAGCAAGCGCCGGCCCTGCTGCACCACCTTGGCAAAAGCCTGGTTGCGCTGCCCACGGTCGATGTGGATCATGTCCATGCGCCCCATCGCCCAGCCGAAAAACGGGATATGCAGCAGCTCTTTTTTGAACACGAAGGCCAGCGGATGCGGCATCAGCGCCGGCATGCTAAAGGTCTCCCAAACCGACTGGTGCTTGAGCAGCAACACCGCCGCATCCAGACGGCCCTGGGGCAGGTTTTCCCAACCCGTGACGCGGTTGCGGATACCCAATATCCAGCCACCGGCCCAGACCGCCGTGGCCAGCCAGGCGGCGCACATGCGGTAGACCCGGGCCCGGCTCACGAACGACGCGGCCAGCACCACCGCCAGCGCCCACGGCACCACCGTGATGGCCATGAACAGCAGGTGCAGCAGCGAACGCAGGGCATAGAAGGCGGTCATGAAGGGAATCCTTTTTCTGGTGCAGCCGCTGCCGCACGCGCCACGATGGCCTCGGCAAAAGCGGCCAAATCGTGGTGCACGGTCACGCCTGCGGGCAGGCCCGGCACCGGTGTGCCGTCGCGGTGCGCCAGCGACTGGCCGGTGAGAACCAGATGCGCCTCGCAGCCCGCTGCCCGCGCTGCCTGGGCGTCGCGCACCGAGTCGCCCACCGCCACCATTTGCGCCACCGGCACCCCAAGGCGCTGGCTGATCTGCAGCAACAGCCCCGGTGCCGGTTTGCGGCAATCGCATTCATCCTCGGGCGCGTGCGGGCAGAAAAACACCGCCTCCACGCGCCCACCGGCCTGCGCCAGCGTCTTGTGCATGCGGGTGTGAATGTCGTTCAGGGTGGCGATATCGAACAGGCCGCGGCCCAGCCCCGATTGGGTGGTGGCCACCACCACGCGCCAGCCGGCCTCGTTCAGCCGCGCCACCGCCTCCAGCGCACCGGGCAGGGGCAGCCAGTCGTCGGGGCTGCGCAGATAGTCTTCCGGGTCGTGGTTGAGGGTGCCGTCGCGGTCGATCACGATCAGCTTGAGGTCGCGGCTGTGGGGCATGGTGCGCAAGGTGTTCAAGTGGCTGACCCGGTGCCGGCCGCAGGGGCCAAGCGCGCCAGCTCGGCGACCCGGTTCATGGCCTGGTGCAGCGTGCCCAACAGCGCCAGCCGGTTGGTGCGCACCGCCGCGTCCTCGGCGTTGACCAGCACGGATTCGAAAAACGCATCCACCGGCGCTCGCAGTGCCGCCAGCCCGAGCAAGTGCGCACGGTAGTCGCCC
The DNA here is from genome assembly GCF_000828895.1 of Serpentinimonas raichei. Lineage (NCBI taxonomy): Bacteria > Pseudomonadati > Pseudomonadota > Betaproteobacteria > Burkholderiales > Comamonadaceae > Serpentinimonas > Serpentinimonas raichei. Next base: position 1,948,804 of record NZ_AP014568.1, read on the forward strand.
GCCTCAAACTGGGCCTGGGTCTGGGGCAGTGTGGCTTGCAGCGCGGCGTAGAGGGCTTTTTCGGCCGCTTCGAGCAGCAGCTGCGGCTGCACGGCGGCCTCGCCCGCCCAAGCCATTCCCGCAGACCCCGCAGCTGGCGCCGATTTTTTCAGGATGTTGCCGATGCGCTTGTTGGCCGCCGCCAGCGCCGCCGCTTCGGGCAGCGCGGCAAAGGCGCGCACCGCTTCTAGGCGGCGCGGCACCTCGGCCAGCCGCGGCGGGCGCAGCGCCAGCACGGCATCCACCTCCTGGGTGCCAAAGCCCTGCTCGCGCAAGCTGCCTGCTAGGCGCTCATAGACGAAATCGCTCAGCGCCGCGCTCGGGTCGGCGATCCGATCGCCAAACACCGGCTGCGCCAGCGCCAGCAAGTCGGGCCAGTCCAGCGGCAAATCTTTCTCAAGCAACATGCGCAACACCCCGAGGGCATGGCGGCGCAGCGCATACGGGTCTTTGTCGCCGGTGGGCAGGCTGCCGATGCCAAACAGCCCCACCAGGGTTTCGAGCTTGTCGGCCAGCGCCACGCACACGCCGACCAGGCTGCGCGGCAACGCGTCGCCGGCAAAGCGCGGCTTGTAATGGTCTTCGATGGCCTGGGCCACCGGCTCGCCCAGACCATCGTGCAAGGCGTAGTAGCGCCCCATGGTGCCTTGCAGCTCGGGGAATTCGCCCACCATGTCGGTCAGCAAATCGGCCTTGGCCAGCAAGGCGGCCTGCTCGACCTGGCGCAGCAGCGCCGCATCGCCCAAGCCCTGGTCGCCCAGGCGCTGCGCGATGGCGCAGGCAATGGTGCGCACGCGCTCCACGCGCTCGCCTTGGCTGCCGAGCCGGTTGTGATAAACCACCTTGGCCAGCCCCAGCAGGCGCGATTCGAGCGAGCGCTTGCGGTCTTGGTCGTAAAAGAAGCGGGCATCGGCCAGGCGCGGGCGCACCACGCGCTCGTTGCCGCCAATCACCGCGCTCGGGTCGGCGGGGCAGATGTTGCTCACCACCAGAAAGCGCGGCATCAGCTTGCCTTCGGCGTCGAGCAGGGCGAAATACTTTTGGTTCGCCTTCATGGTCAGGATCAGGCACTCTTGCGGCACGGCCAAAAATTCGGGCTCGAACTGGCACACCAGCACGTGCGGCCGCTCCACCAAGGCCGTGACTTCCTGCACCAGGGGGTCGTCCAGCAGGCGCTGCACCCGCTCCGGCTCGCTCAAGCCCTGCCAGCCCTGCTCCACCTCCAGCCGCGCCCCCAGACCAGACGCGGCCTGGCGCAACTGGCGCACCAGCTCCAGACTGCGCTCGGCGTAGCTGGCGATCACCGCGCCTTGTTCGCGCAGCGTGGCGGCATAGCCGTCGGCAGCGGCCAGTGGCAGCGGGTCCAGCGCCGCCTCGAAGCGGTGCCCGCGGGTGTGGCGGCCCGCGCGCAGGCCCAGCGCGCTCACGGCAAGCACCTCGGTGCCATGCAGCGCCACCAGGCCATGTGCCGGGCGCACGAACTGCACGCTGCTCCAGCCGGGTACAAAGTTGGCCATGCCGCCATCGGTTTCGGGCTGATAGCTCATCACCTTGGGGATAGGCAGCTTGGCAATGGCTTCGTCCAGCGCCTTTTGCAGGCCGGTCGCAAGGCCCGCACCGGGCTGCACGCTGTCGAAAAACAGGGCTTCGGCCTTGCCATCGAGGGCGCGGCGCAAGCCGGGCACGGCCGCTGCATCGGCCCCCAAAGCGGCTAGGCGCTTGAGCAGCGCGGGCGTGGGCGCACCGCTGGCATCCAGCCCCACGCTCACCGGCATGAGCTTTTGCGACACGGCCCGGTCGGGCGCGCGCTCGGCCACACCGCTGATGTGCGCCGCCAGGCGCCGCGGCGAGGCAAAGGGCGTGACTTGCGCATCGGCATCCGCCAAGCCCTGGGCCTGGAGCTGCTCGGCCAGCACACCGGCAAAGGCCTCGCCCAGCTTTTTGAGCGCCTTGGGCGGCAGCTCTTCGACAAACAGTTCGACGAGTAGGTTATTCTTAGGCATACAGGGTGTTCATTTCAAGGCCAGGACCGCAAGCCCCGAGCCGCATCAGGCGGCCTGTTTGGTGGGCATCTGCGCCACCCACTCGCGCGGAGCCATGGGGAAGCCCAGCCGTTCGCGGCTCTCGTAGTAGCTCTGCGCCACGCTGCGCGCCAGGTTGCGGATGCGCCCGATGTAGGCGGCGCGCTCGGTCACGCTGATGGCCCCGCGCGCATCGAGCAGGTTGAAGCTGTGCGCGCATTTGAGCACCTGCTCGTAGGCCGGCAGGGCGAGCTGGCTGCGCATCAGGTGCTGGGCCTGGCGCTCGTGCGCGGCAAAGGCGCTGAACAAAAACTCGGCGTCGGCGTGCTCGAAGTTGTAGGCGCTTTGCTCCTGCTCGTTTTGCAGATAGACGTCGCCATAAAGGATCTTGCCCCCACGCTCGCCCGCTGCGCGGGTGTCGCTGCCCCCCGAGGGGGCTGGGTCAGCTTGGGAGCGGCCCGGCGCTGACCCGGTGTCGGTCCAGACCAAGTCGTACACGCTTTCCACCCCTTGCAGGTACATCGCCAGCCGCTCCAGCCCGTAGGTGATCTCGCCGGTGATGGGCTTGCAGTCGATGCCGCCCACTTGCTGGAAGTAGGTGAACTGCGTCACCTCCATGCCGTTGAGCCACACTTCCCAGCCTAGGCCCCAGGCGCCCAGGGTCGGGTTTTCCCAGTCGTCTTCGACGAAGCGGATGTCGTTTTGCTTCAAGTCAAAACCCAGCGCCTGCAAGGAGCCCAGATAGAGCTCCAGAATGTTGGCCGGGGCCGGCTTGAGCACCACCTGGTACTGGTAGTAGTGCTGCAAGCGGTTCGGGTTTTGGCCGTAACGCCCATCCTTGGGGCGCCGGCTCGGCTGCACATAAGCCGCTTTCCAAGGCTCGGGGCCGAGGGCGCGCAAAAACGTGGCGGTGTGGCTGGTGCCGGCCCCCACTTCCATGTCGTAGGGTTGCAGCAGCGCGCAGCCTTGGGCGTCCCAATAGGCTTGCAGTTTGAGGATGATTTGTTGAAATGTGAGCATGGCAGGCAAATGGGCTAGGCCGGCGGGGCTGCAGCCACCGCGCAGCGTGCGCAACCGTTCATTCTAGCGGGCTAGGGTTTTGCGCCCGACGTGCGCCGCCAGCACAGCGCCAGCACCAATGCGGCCAAGCCCACCAGCGGCCACAAACCCCAGTGGGCGGCCCAGCGCGCAAAGGGTGTCAGGCCGGTGCGGCCTTCGACCCTGAGGTCGAGCGCGCCGCGCGTCAGGCGCGGAAACTCGGCCAGCACCCGCCCCAAGTGGTCGATGCCCGCGGTGGAGCCGGTGTTGGTGGCGCGCACCATCGGCCGCTGCAACTCGAGCGCGCGCAGGCGCGCGATCTGGCGGTGCTGGTCGATCGCCACCGTGTCGCCAAACCAGCCAATGTTGCTCACATTGACCAGCACCGTCGGGGTTAGGCCGGGAATGCGAAAGGCCGCCGCCAGTTCTTCGCCAAACAGGTCTTCGTAGCAGATGTTGGGGCCGAAGCGCTGCCCAGCCCATTCCATCGGCGCCTGCCCCAAGGTGCCGGGGCGGTACGCGCCCAGTGGTATCTGCATCATGTCGATGAACCACTGAAAAAACGGTGGCACGAACTCGCCAAAGGGCACCAGATGGTATTTGTCGTAGCGGTATTGCTGCAGCGTGGGGGTCCAGCCCAGCACCGAATTGGTGTAGCCCTCGCGCCAATCGCCCACCGGGATACCAATCATCACCGCCGACTGGCTGCGCTCGATGCGGCCCAAGAAGGCCTCCCACCAGAGCGGGTCGATCTCTTGCGGCAACAGCGGGATGGCGGTTTCTGGCAACACCACCAAGCCCGGCTGGCCGGCTGCGTCGAGCCGATCGAGGGCCAGCGCGGTCTGCTCCTTGTACCACTGCAGCGCGAACGGAATGCCCACATGGGGCTCGAACTTTCTATCCTGCGCCACATTGCCTTGCAGCAGCACCACGGGCAAGCTGCCGGTGCTGCTGGTCCACAAGGGTGCGCGCTGCGCCAGCCAGTTGCCCATGGCGGGCCACACCAGCAGCGGCAACCATAAAGCCAGCAGCAGCAGCAAGGGCCACGCCAAGCGGCCGCCGCTCAGGCTGCGCGCCGACACCAGCCCCCCGGTTTGGGGCCAATTCCTGGGCGCCGTGCCGCGCTGCAACCAGGCCGCCGCCATGCCCGCCGCCAGCGCCGCCGCCAACGCGCCCATGCCGTAGACCCCGACCCAAGGCGCCAAAGCGGCCATTGAATCAACATGGGCGTAACCGATCGCGCCCCACGGAAATCCGGTCAGCAAGGTGCCGCGCGCCACTTCGGCCAATGTCCACAAGGCCGCAAAACTCAGCGCCTGCACCAGCGGCGTGGCATGGCGCCAGCGCCAAAACAGGGCGCCCGCGGCGGCGTAGTACAAGGCCAGAAAGGCCGCCAGCAGCCCGACCGCTGCCGCCGCCAGCGGCCCCGCCATGCCGCCGTAGGTGTTCATCGAGACGAACAACCACCAAAAGCTGCCGCACAACCACGCCAGCGCAAACAGCCATGTGCGCCAAGCGGCCCGGCGCCAACTGGGTGCGTGGGAAATGGCCAGCACCAGCACGCCCAAGGCCAGCCACTGCAGCAGCGGCATCGGCTCGCCGGCGTGCAAACCCAAACCGGCCAGCGCCAGCGTCTGGAACGGCCACGCCAGCGCCAGCGCTTGCACAAAGCCCGCCAGCAGCAGGGCCAGCGACCAGGCGCCGCGCATCACGGCGCCCCCTCTTGGCGCGTGACCTTGAACCAGATCACCGCCCCGCCGCGGGTGTGCTGAGCACGAAACAGCAAGCCCCCCAAGGCATGGCTTTCGCCGCGCTTGGGCACGTGGCCCAGCTCGTGTGCGACCAGGCCGCCGATGGTCTCGAAGCCGTCCAGCGCCAGCTCCACCCCAAAGCGCTCGTTGAGGCGTTCGATCGAGGTGTCGCCATTGATGCGCCAAGACCCATCGGCCAGTGTGAAGATGTCGCCCTCGTCTTCTTCCACGTCGAACTCGTCTTCGATCTCGCCCACGATTTCCTCCAGCACGTCTTCGATCGTGATCAGCCCGGCGACGCGGCCAAACTCATCGATCACGATTGCCAAGTGGTTGCGGTTGCCGCGAAACTCGCGCAGCAAGTCGTTGAGCCCCTTGCTTTCGGGCACGAACGTGGCCGGGCGCAGCAAGGCGCGCAGATTCAGCTCGGGGGCGCGCTGCAATTTGAGCAAATCCTTGGCCATCAGGATGCCGATGATCTGGTCGCGCTCGCCCTCAAAGACCGGAAAGCGCGAATGGGCGGTTGAGATCACGGTGTTGAGCAACTCGTTAAAGGGGGCGTGGATGTCGAGCACGTCCATGCGCGGGGCCGCCACCATCACCTCACCGGCCGTCATGTCGGCGATGCGAATCACGCCTTCGAGCATGGCGCGCGACTCGGCGTTGATGATGGCGTTGTCCTCGGCCTCGGACAAGGATTTGATCAGCTCATCCTTGGAGTCAGGACCGGGGTTAAGAAATTCCACCAGCCGCTTAAAAAAACCGCGCTGGTCCACATGCCGCAGCCGACGCTGCGGCGATCTACTGGGGGAAGGTTCGGCCACGAAGGTGCACGGTAGTTGAGCAACCCCTAGGATACAACAGTGCGTTGACGCGCCAGAGCGCGCCAGACCCAACGGCGCAAGCGGTAGTGGCCGTTTTTGAGCGCGTAATGCCCGCGCGCCACACTATCTTGCCACCATTGGCTCAGGCTGGAGCGGAAATCGGCCGGTGGCAGCACCAGGTGCGCCTCGCTCTCGCCGCCCTCGCGCTGCACGCTGGCCCCGGCCTTGCGGGCAATGGCCAGCATGGGCGCGTTTTCGCTCAAGGTATGAATGACGAGTTGCGCCACCCCTTCGTTGCGGGCGTGGCGCATGGCATGGGCAAACAAACGCGCCCCGTAGCCGCGCCCGCGTGCCGTAGCGGCCACGCTGACCCCAAACTCGGCGGCTTGCTCTTGGCGGCTGCGCACCATGTAAGCCAGATGCGCCATTGCGATCAGGCGCATGCGCCAATTGAAAATCCCAAACACCTCGTCGCGCTCAAAGCGCAAGCCCTCGACGTAGCGCCGAATGTGCGCATCGTTTGCGGCATAGCCAAAACGCAGGTAACGATCGTGCTCGCCCAAAGCCAGCAGGTGCCGCAAAATGGCCGGCCGATGCGCCGCCCGCAGCACCGCAATGGGCACACCGACGCGGCCATGCAAGGCGGCACGGATCGGATTGCGGGATGGCTCAATGGGGTTCATGGCCTGACTATAAGGGTTTTCCCTTATTTTTGCAGGCCGGATGTGGCCAAACCCACCCAAACGGACTGGGTTTTGCCACACCTGTTGCGGGCGCGACACCATCCAAGGGCTTGCCCTGAGTCGGATGCGGCCACAAACGGCCACAATCAAAACCGATTTGCGCTCCTGCCCCCGATTCCTCATTTGTTGCATTCACCCCCCATGGAAAAAATCTGGCTCCAGAGCTACCCACCCGGTGTGCCGCACGAGATCGATACGTCTCAGTATCGCTGCCTCAACGAACTGTTCGACGCCTCGTTTCGCGAGCATGCCCAGCGCCCGGTCACGGTCTGCATGGAGCGCTGGATGAGCTACGCCCAGCTCGACTGCAAGAGCCAGGCGCTGGGGGCTTATTTGCAGTCACTGGGCTTGTCGGAAAACGCAAGGGTGGCGATCATGCTGCCCAACCTGCCGCAGTTTCCCATCACCATGACGGGGGTGTTGCGCGCAGGCTACACCTGCGTCAATGTGAACCCGCTCTACACCGCGCGCGAGCTCGAGCACCAGCTCAACGACTCGGGGGCCGAAGCCATCGTCATTTTGGAAAACTTCGCCCACGTGCTCGAAGAAGTGATCGAACGCACGCAGGTCAAGCACGTGGTGGTGGCCAGCATGGGCGAGCTGCTCGGCTTCTGGTATGGGCGCTGGCTTACTTTTGCGGTGCGGCATCTGGCCAAAATGGTGCCGCGCTACCGCCTGCCGCTGCACGGGCGCACCATCGTGCCGTTCAAACAGGCGCTGCAACGCGGCCACAGCCTGAGCTTGAAAAAGCCCACGCTCTCGCACGATTCCATCGCCTTTTTGCAATACACCGGCGGCACCACCGGGCTCTCCAAAGGGGCCATCCTCACCCACGGCAACGTGATCGCCGCCACCTTGCAGGCCGAAGCCTGGTTCACCCCGGCGCTGGACAAGCTCGGCGACGTGAGCCGCGCCAACCACATCATGGCGCTGCCGCTGTACCACATCTTTGCCCTCACCCTGATGCTGCTGGTGCTGCGCCACGGCTCGCACGCCACCCTGATCCCCAATCCGCGCGACATCCCCAAGTTCATCGAGGTGCTCAAGAGCCGCCCGTTTCACTTCCTGCCCGCCGTCAACACGCTGTTCAACGGCCTGCTCAACCACCCGCGCTTCAAACAGGTGGATTGCTCCAACCTGGTGCTGTCGCAGGCCGGCGGCATGGCGGCCTCGGAGGCCACGGCGCGCCAGTGGAAGGCGGTCACCAAAAGCCCGATGATCGAGGGCTGGGGCATGAGCGAGACCTGCGCCATCGGCACCAACAACCCGGTCACCAGCACCGAATTCACCGGCAGCATCGGGCTGCCGCTGCCCAGCATCGACATCGCCATCAAAGACGACGCGGGCCGCGACCTGGACTTGGGCAGCCCGGGCGAGATCTGCATCCGTGGCCCCAACGTAACGCCCGGCTACTACCAAAAATCCGAAGAAAACGCCAAGGTCTTCACCGCCGACGGCTACATGCGCACCGGCGACGTGGGCATCATGGACGCGCGCGGCTTCATCCGCATCGTCGATCGCAAGAAAGACATGGTGATCGTTTCGGGCTTCAACGTCTATCCAGCCGAGCTCGACCAGGTGATCGGCCTGTGCCCGGGCGTGCTCGAGTGCGCCAGCGTGGGCGTGCCCGACGAGCGCACCGGCGAGGCGATCAAGGTCTATGTGGTGCGCAGCGACCCGACCCTGAGCGAAGAGGCGCTGCTGCGCTTCTGCCACGACCAGCTCACCGGCTACAAGCGCCCCAAATACGTCGAATTCCGCGACGAACTGCCCAAAAGCAATGTGGGCAAAATTTTGCGCCGCGAACTGCGCCAAAAATGAGCCTGCCCCCTGCCCTGCCGCCGGGCGTGCGCGTGTTCGAGCGCGGTTGGCTCTCGTCCAACTGCGTGTTGCTCGACGGCCTCGACGGCTCCAACGGCGGCGCGGCGCTGATCGACAGCGGCTACGCCAGCCACGCCGACCAGACCGTGGCCCTGCTGGAGCAGGCGCTGCCAGGCCGAGCGCTGCGGCACCTGCTCAACACCCATTTGCACAGCGACCACTGTGGCGGCAACGCCGCCGTGCAGGCGCGCTTTCCCGGTGTGCAAACCTGGATTCCGCCGGGGCAGGCCGAGGCCGCCCGGGTCTGGGACGAAGACGCCCTGAGCTTTCGCGCCACCGGCCAGCGCTGCCCACGCTTTGCTTTCGATGCGCTGCTGCACCCCGGCCATACGCTGGCGCTGGGCGGGCTTGAGTGGCAGTTGCACGCCGCCCCTGGGCACGACCCGCACGCGCTGCTGCTGTACCAGCCGCAGCAGCGGGTCTTGATCAGCGGCGACGCGCTGTGGCCGAACGGCTTTGGCGTGGTGTTCCCAGAGCTCGACGGCGAACCCGGCTTTGCCGAAGTGGCGGCCACGCTCGATTGCATCGAAGCGCTCAGCCCCCACTGGGTGATCCCCGGCCACGGCGCCGTGATCGCCGGTGCGGCGGCGGTGGCGCAGGCGCTGGCGCGCGCGCGCAGCCGGCTGGCGCAGTTTGCCAGCAGCCCCGAGCGGCACCGCGAGTACGCCATCAAGGTGCTGCTCAAGTTCCGGCTGCTCGAGTGGCAGCGCATCGGGCTGGCCGACTTTTTGGCTTGGGCCGAAGGCACGCCCTATTTGCTGCAGTTGCACCAGCGGCATGGCGCGGGGCAACCGCTGCGCGCTTGGGTGCAGCAGCGCATCGAGGCCTTGGTGCAAAGCCAAGCGGCGCGGCTGGAACCCGGCCCCGGCGGCCCTTGGCTGCTCGACGCCTGAGGGGTTGCGGCTGCAAGCCGTGGCGCAGCGGCAAGCCGGTGCGCACGTCGATGCGATGCGCCGCCTGCAACAGCTGCATGCGCAGGGTGTGCCAATGCGCCATCATCTGCTGCTGGCTGGAGTCTTGGTTGATGGGCCTGCACGGCCGCCACTCCTTAAAGGCCCAGCATCAATCGCACGTTTTGAACCGCCGCACCGCTGGCGCCTTTGCCCAGATTGTCTAACCGCGCCACCAGCAGCGCTTGGCGCCGCGACTCGTTGCCAAACACGCGCAGTTCCATGCTATCACGGCCGGCCAGCGCCACGGCGTCGAGCTTGCCCTCGGGGTTCGGGCCCTGCACCGTCACCAGCGCGCTGCCCGCGTAGTGGGCGCGCAGCGCCTGCTCCAAGTCGGCGGCGCGCACCTGGCCCGGCAGCTGGTCGAGGTGCAGCGGCAGTTGCACCAGCATGCCTTGGGCAAAGTTGCCCACCGATGGCACAAACAGCGGCCGCCGCGTCAGGCCGGTGCAGGCCATGATTTCGGGCAAGTGCTTGTGCTCCAGACCAAGCGCGTAGAGCTCGAAAGCGGGAGCTTGGCCCGCCTCGTAGGCCTCGATCATCGGGCGCCCGCCGCCGCTGTAGCCGCTCACGCTGGGCAGGCACAGCGGGAAGTCGGGCGGCATCAGCCCGGCGTCGATCAAGGGCCGGATGAGCGCAATCGCCCCAGTGGCATAGCAGCCGGGGTTGCTCACGCGCTCGGCGCGCCGAATCGCCTCGGCCTGCCCTAGGCAGAGCTCGGCAAAGCCATAGACCCAGCCCGGTGCCACCCGGTGCGCGGTGGAGGCGTCGATCACCCGCGCAGCACGGCCGGTTTCGGCCTTGAGCGCATCGAGCATGGCCACCGATTCGCGCGCCGCATCGTCGTGCAGGCACAAAATCACCAGATCGGCCTGCGCCATCAGGGCGCGCTTGGCCTGCGCGTCTTTGCGCTGCTCGGGTGCGATGCTCAGCAGTTCGATGGCCGGCAGGTGCGCCAGCCGCTGGCGGATTTGCAAGCCGGTGGTACCGGCCTCGCCGTCAATGAAAAGCTTGGGCATGGGCGTTGAATCTCCAACTTGATCGATTGCCACTATTGTGCGCCAAAGAGGGTGCCCAGACCGCACGCCACTGGCCGCCCGTGCAGGGCAGCTGATCGCCGCACTCCAGGCCCAGCGGCTGCCAAACCGGTGCGCCGTCAGTTTCGCATCAGCTTGGGCGCGGGGCAGCGTGATAAAGTGCGGGCTTCGTGTGCCTGTGTGCGAGTCGCACCCAATTTAGAGAGCGCTTTTCATGAAAATTCACGAGTATCAAGGCAAGGATATCTTGCGTCAGTTCGGCCTGCCAGCGCCGCGTGGCATCCCTGCCTTTACGGTGCAGGAAGCGGTGGAAGCGGCGCAAAAACTCGGTGGCCCGGTGTGGGTCGTCAAGGCCCAGATCCACGCCGGCGGGCGCGGCAAGGGCGGCGGCGTCAAGGTTGCCAAGAGTGTGGAGCAAGTGCGTGAGCTGGCCGAGCAGATTCTGGGCATGCAGCTCGTCACGCACCAAACCGGCCCCGCTGGTCAAAAAGTGCGCCGCCTCTACATCGAAGACGGCGCCGACATCCAAAAAGAATACTACCTCTCGCTGGTGACCGACCGCGGCACCCAGAAAGTGGCCTTCATCGCCTCCAGCGAAGGCGGCATGGACATCGAAGAAGTCGCGCATGCGACACCCGAGAAAATCGTCAAGGTGTTCGTCGATCCGCTGGCTGGCCTCACCCCAGAGCAAGGCGCGCAACTGGCGCAGGGCATAGGCATGCCAGCCGACTCCACGGCGCAGTTCATCGACATCTGCCAGCGCCTGTACCGCTGCTACATGGAGACCGACGCCTCGCTGGTCGAGATCAACCCGCTCAACCGCAACGGCAAAGGGCAACTGATCTGCCTCGACGCCAAGTTCAACTTCGACGCCAACGCGCTGTTTCGGCACCCCGAAATCGTCGCCCTGCGCGACCTCGACGAAGAAGACCCAGCCGAAATCGAAGCCTCCAAATTCGACTTGGCCTACATCAGCCTCGACGGCAACATCGGCTGCCTCGTCAACGGCGCCGGGCTGGCCATGTCCACCATGGACACGATCAAGCTCTTTGGCGCCGAGCCGGCCAACTTCCTCGATGTGGGCGGCGGCGCCACCCCCGAGAAAGTCACCGAAGCCTTCAAGATCATGCTCAAAAACGATCGCGTAAAAGCGATTTTGGTCAACATCTTTGGCGGCATCATGAAGTGCGACACCATCGCCACGGGCGTGATCACCGCCTGCCGCGCCGTGAACCTGAACGTGCCGCTGGTGGTGCGCATGAAGGGCACCAACGAGGAGCTGGGCAAGAAAATGCTGGCCGAATCGGGCCTGCCGATCATCAGCGCCGACACCATGGCCGAAGCGGCGCAAAAAGTCGTCGCCGCCGTGCAGCCCTCCGCCACCGCCTAAGCAGACCAGGACCCCATCATGAGCATTCTGATCAACCAAGACACCAAGGTCATCACCCAGGGCATCACGGGCAAAACCGGCCAGTTCCACACCGAGAAGTGCCAAGAATACGCCAATGGCAAAAACTGCTTCGTCGCCGGCGTCAACCCCAAAAAGGCCGGCGAGCGCATTTTCAACATCCCGATCTACGCCAGCGTCAAAGAAGCGGCCACGCAGACCGGAGCCACCGTGTCGGTGATCTACGTGCCGCCAGCCGGCGCCGCCGACGCGATCTGGGAAGCCGTGGAGGCCGACCTCGACCTAGCGATCTGCATCACCGAAGGCATTCCGGTGCGCGACATGCTGATGCTGCGCAACAAAATGAAAGCCAAGGTCGCCGCCGGCGGCAAGGAAACCCTGCTGCTGGGCCCCAACTGCCCGGGCCTGATCACGCCCGAAGAAATCAAGATCGGCATCATGCCCGGCCACATCCACCGCAAGGGCCGCATCGGCGTGGTGAGCCGCTCCGGCACCCTGACCTACGAGGCGGTGGCGCAACTGACCGAGATCGGCTTGGGCCAATCGTCGGCGGTGGGCATTGGGGGCGACCCGATCAACGGCCTCAAGCACATCGACGTGATGCGCCTGTTCAACGACGACCCCGACACCGACGCCGTGATCATGATCGGTGAGATCGGCGGCCCCGACGAGGCCGAGGCGGCGCTGTGGTGCAAGGCCAACATGAAAAAGCCGGTGGTGGGATTCATCGCCGGTGTCACCGCCCCAGCAGGCAAGCGCATGGGCCACGCCGGTGCCCTGATCGCCGGTGGTGCCGACACCGCCGACGCCAAGCTGGCCATCATGGAAGAATGCGGCTTCACCATCACGCGCAACCCCTCCGAAATGGCGCGCCTGCTCAAGCGCCTGCTCTGAGCCTTCGAGGGTCGCAGCCCAGCCTCAGCAGCCTCTTGGCACCCTGCAGATCATGCCTTCGCTGCTGATCACGCTGGACGGTGCGGCTGCGCAGGAGGTGGGGCTGCTGCACCCGCGCACCACGCTGGGCCGGCGCACCTACAACGACATCGTGGTCGACCACTTGGCCGTCAGCGGTGAGCACGCCCTGTTCGTGCTGCACCCGGACGGCGTGGAGCTGATCGACCTGCACAGCACCAACGGCACCTACGTCAATGGTCGGTCCATCGATGCGCTGCGCATCGGGCCCGCCGACCTGATCGAAATCGGGCGCTGCCAAATCCGCTTGGTCGAGGGCGATCCGGTGGCGCAGCCCCTCCAGTCGGCTGCTGCCGAGGTCCGCCCAACGCCACCGACCGCCGCTCGCGCCCCTTCCGACGATGCGGCACCAGCCACTGGACCCATCGCGCGGGCGCGGCTGCGGCTGCTGGGCACCGCCGCCGCCGGCAAAGAAATGGCCCTGCTAAAACCCCATACCACCGTGGGCAAACCGGGGGTGGCCGTGGCCGCCATCGCGCGCAACGCCAGCGGCTACACCTTGGCCCGGGTGGAAGGGTCGGCGGTGCTGCTCAACGGCGCACCCGTGACCGAGGCCCCGGTGGCGCTGGCGCACCTGGACCAGATCGTGGTTGCGGGTATCGAATTGCAGTTTTTGCTGGACTAAAAAAACCAAGCCCGGGCGCTTTGGGCAAGCTCAGGCTTCAAGCGGGCGCGCCAAGGGGCCGTGCAGCCTGCAACAGCGCGCGCGTGCGCTCGGCTTCGCGCCGCGCCGCTTGGGCAAAGTCGGCACCGGCACTGGCGTATAAAATCGCGCGCGAGGAATTCACGGCAATCAGCGCCTCGGTCTGCTGCGCGCTACCACGCCAGCCGGCGCGCACGGTCGCGTTGGCGTCGCCTCCCTGCGCCCCCACGCCGGGTATGAGCAGCGGCAGGGTGGGGGCCAGGGCGCGCACGCGCTCGATCTCCTGCGGGTAGGTGGCGCCCACCACCAGCCCGAGCTGGCCGCTCAGGTTCCAAGGCCCCTGCGCCAGCCGGGCGATGTGCTCGTACAGCAGCGGCTGCCCCGGCACGCTGGCCAGGCGCTGGTTTTGCAGATCGTCGCCGCCGGGGTTGCTGGTGCGGCAGAGCAGAAAAACGCCCTTGCCGGGGTATTGCAGATAGGGCTGGATGGAGTCGAAGCCCATGAAGGGCGAGAGCGTGACCGCATCGGCCCCGTAGCGCTCGAAGGCTTCGCGCGCGTACTGCTCGGCGGTGCTGCCGATGTCGCCGCGCTTGGCGTCCAGAATGATGGGCACGTGTGGCGCTGCCACGCGGATGTGCGCCAGCAGGTGCTCGAGCTGGTCTTCGGCGCGGTGGGCAGCAAAGTAGGCGATCTGCGGCTTAAAGGCCAGCGCCAGATCGGCCGTGGCATCGACGATGGCGGCGCAAAAATCGTAAATGCGCGCCGGGTCGTTGCGCCAGGGGTGCGGGAAGCGCGCCGGGTCTGGGTCCAGGCCCACGCACAGCAGCGACTGGTGACGGCGCTCGGCCGCATGCAGCATCTCGACGAAGTTCATGGGCCCGATTGTAGGCTGGGCATCTGCTACGCTAGCGCCCATGTGCCAACTGCTCGGACTCAACTGCGCCACCCCGACCGACGCCCAATTCAGCTTCAGCGGCCTGCGGCGCCGCGGCGGCGCCACCGACCACCACGGCGACGGCTGGGGCATCGCCTTTTTCGAGGGCAAGGGCCTGCGCCTGTTCGTGGATTGCGAGAGCGCGGCGCACTCGCCCATGGCCAACTTTTTGCGCCACTACCCGCTCAAGAGCACCCACATCATCGCCCATGTGCGCAAAGCCACCGAAGGCGCGGTGCGGCTCGAAAACACGCACCCTTTTTGCCGTGTGTTGTGGGGCCGCCACTGGGTTTTTGCGCACAACGGCGACCTGAAAAACTATCAGCCGCACCTGCACAGCCACTTTCATCCGGTGGGCGACACCGACAGCGAGCGCGCCTTTTGCTGGCTGCTGCAAGAGCTGGCCAAGTCGCACGCCAGCCTGCCCAGCGTGGCCGAGCTCACGCTCACGCTGCGCGAGCTGCTGCCCCAGGTGCGCGCCCACGGCAGCTTCAACTTTTTGCTCTCTAATGGCGAGGCGCTGTGGGCGCACTGCAGCACCCAGTTGCACTACCTGGTGCGCCAGCACCCGTTTTCGCACGCCACCCTAATGGACGAGGACTGGACCGTGAATTTTGCCGAAGTCAACCAGCCCGGCGACCGCGCCGCCGTCGTCGTCACCACGCCGCTGACGCGCGACGAGCGCTGGACCCCTTTCGCCGCCGGCGAGCTCAAGGTGTTTGTCGGCGGCTTGCCGCTGGCCGATGGGTGAAGCACCCGCCCCTACCCCAGCGCACGCTCCAGCGCATCCACAAACAAGGCCGCCACGTCGCAGCCGGTCTGGTCGGTGATTTCCTGAAAGCAGGTCGGGCTGGTGACGTTGATTTCGGTCACGCAGTCGCCAATCACGTCCAAGCCCACCAGCAGCAAGCCGCGCGCGGCCAGCTTGGGGCCGATGGCGCGGGCGATGGCCCAATCGCGCTCGCTCAAGGGCTGCGCCACCCCCTTGCCACCGGCAGCCAGGTTGCCGCGCACCTCGCCACCCTGCGGGATGCGCGCCAGGCAAAAAGGCACCGCCGCGCCGCCGATCAGCAGCACGCGCTTGTCGCCCTGCGCGATTTCGGGCAGGAAGCGCTGCACCATCATGGTGCACTGGCCGTGGCGGTTGAGCGTCTCGATGATCGCGCCCAAGTTCAGGCCATCGGGGCCGACGCGGAAAATCCCCATCCCACCCATGCCGTCGAGCGGTTTGAGGATGATGTCTTGTTGCTCGGCGTGAAAGGCGCGGATGGCGGCGGCAGAGCGCGTGACCAGCGTGGGCGGGGCGAACTCGGCAAACTCCAGCAGCGCCAGCTTTTCCGGGTGCTCGCGCAGCGCCTGCGGCCGGTTGAACACCCGCGCCCCCTCGCGCTCGGCCTGCTGCAGCAGGTGCGTGGCGTAGAAGTATTCGCTATCGAAGGGCGGGTCGGTGCGCATCAGCACCGCGTCGAAGTCGCGCAGGGCGGTGTCGGCGCTGGCGCACACGCGGTACCAGTCGGTGGCGTGGCCGGTGAGCTCGACAAACTGCACCCGCGCCTGCACCGCCGCGCCGCTGCGCCAGTGTAGGTCGGCCGCCGTGCACACCGCCAGCGCGTGGCCACGGCGCTGGCATTCGCGCAGCATGGCAAAGGTGCTGTCTTTGTGGATTTTGAAGCCCGGCAGCGGATCGGCCACGAACAGCAGCCGCTGCGCTGGGGCGCTCACACAAACTCCTCGGCCAGCGGGTCGGTGGCTTCGAGCTCGTAGCTGGCCGCCAGCATTGCCAGTCGGGCGATCACGCCGTAGAGGTAGAAGCGATTGGGCACGCTGGCCCCCGGTTTGTGGCCCGGTTGCGGCTGCTGCGCCCCTTTCTCGAAGGCCAGCGGCGCAAAGCTGGAGCCGGGGGCGTTGAGGTTTTCATCCACGCCGCGATCGGCGTGCACGCGGTAAAAACCGCCCACCACGTAGCGATCCATCATATAGACCACCGGCTCGGCCACGGCATCGTTGATGCGCTCGTGCGTCAGCACCCCTTCCTGGATGATCACGTCCGAGACCGGCTGCCCGTCTTTGATGACGGCCATCTTGTTCTTGGTCTTGCGGTTGAGCTCGTTGAGGTCGGAGGCGTCGCGCACCGTCATCACGCCCATGCCGTAGGTGCCGTTGTCGGCCTTGACGATCACGAAGGGCTTTTCGCGGATGCCGTACTCTTTGAACTTCTTTTTGATCTTTCCCAGCAGCGCATCCACATTGGTCTGCAAGCACTCCATCCCGGTGCCTTCGGCGAAGTTGACCTGACCGCAGTGGTTGAAGAGCGGGTTGATGAGCCACGGGTCCATGCCCAGCAGCTTGCCAAAGCGCTTGGCCACCCCTTCGTAGGCGGCAAAGTGCTGGCTTTTCTTGCGCACGTGCCAGCCCGCGTGCAGCGGCGGCAGCAGGTACTGCTCGTGCAAATCTTCCAAAATGCCGGGGACGCCGGCGCTTAGGTCGTTGTTGAGCAGCACCGTGCAGGGGTCGAAGTGCTTGAGCCCGACGCGCCGCCCCTGCCGCAGCAGCGGCTCGATGCGCACCTGCTCGCCGTTGGGCAAGTCGATGGTTACCGGCGACTTGAGCTCGGGGTTTAGCGAACCCAGCCGCACATTCAGGCCGGCTTGGTAAAAGATTTTCTGCAGCTGCGCCACGTTCATCAGGTAGAACATGTTGCGCGTGTGGTTCTCGGGCACCAGCAGCAGGTTTTTGGCTTCGGGGCAGATTTTTTCGATCGCCGCCATGGCCGCCTGCACCGCCAGCGGCAGCATTTCGGGCGTGAGGTTGTTCCAGCCGCCGGGGAACAGGTTGGTGTCCACCGGGGCCAGCTTAAAGCCCGCGTTGCGAATATCGACCGAGCTGTAAAACGGCGGCGTGTGCTCCATCCATTCGAGCCGAAACCAGCGCTCGATGACGGGGGTGGATTCGAGCACGCGCTGCTCGAGTTCATTGATGGGGCCAGTCAGGGCCGTGACGAGATGTGGAACCATGGCCCGACTTTAACCGAACCGGGTTTCAAAAACTCTCCCACTCGCCCTCGGCGTTGTCGGCTGGCTTGGCGCTGGCTTTGGCGCTGCTGCGGTTGGGCAGGGCCTTGGTTGCCGATGCCATCGGGGCCGCTTGGGATGGCGGTGCGGTGCGGGGTGCTGGTTGGGCCTTGGCGGCCGCCGACGCTGCAGCGGGCAGGGCCTTGGCTGAAGCGCTCGGGTGTGCCTGTGGCTTGGGCAGCGGAGCGCTTGCGGCGGGCCTGAAACCGTCTGAGCGGCGTGCGGCGGCAGGGGCATAGGGGCTGGAACGGGCTGGGGTCGCACCTTTGGCCACTGCAGCCGCAGCGGGTGGACGTGTGCGTGGCGCAAGGGCGCCTGCCGGCACCGCTGGATTGCTTTGCGCACCGGTGCGGAAGGTGCCGATGGCCTCGGCCAGCCGCGCCGCCTGCTCGCGCAGGCTCTCGGAGGCTGCTGCGCTTTGCTCGACCAGCGCCGCGTTTTGCTGCGTCATTTGGTCAAGCTGGTTCACCGCCACGTTGACCTGCCCAATGCCATCGCTTTGCTCGGCGGCGGCGGCCGTGATTTCGCCGATGATGTCGCTCACGCGCTGCACGCTGCCCACGATCTCGTCCATGGTGGCGCCGGCCTCTTGCACCAAGCGGCTGCCGTTTTGCACCTTTTCTACGCTGGCCCCGATCAGGTCTTTGATCTCTTTGGCCGCTTGCGCGCTGCGCCCGGCCAGGCTGCGCACTTCGGTGGCCACCACCGCAAAGCCGCGCCCTTGCTCACCGGCGCGCGCCGCTTCCACCGCCGCATTGAGCGCCAAGATATTGGTCTGAAAGGCAATGCCGTCGATCACGCTGATGATGTCGCTGATGCGCTGGCTGCTGCTGCTGATGTCGTTCATGGTGTGCACCACCTGCCCCACCACGGCGCCGCCTTTTTGTGCCACTTGCGCCGCGCTGGCGGCCAACTGGTTGGCTTGGCGCGCCGAATCCGCTGTCTGCTTGACCGTGGCCGTGAGCTGCTCCATGCTGGAGGCGGTTTCTTCGAGGTTGCTGGCGGCTTGCTCGGTGCGCCGGCTCAAGTCTTGGTTGCCGTTGGCGATTTCTTCGGATGCGGTTCCAATGCTGTCGTTGGCCTGGCGCACTTTGCCAACGATGTCGAGCAAAGACACCTTCATGGCTGCCAATGCCCGCAACAAATCGCCCAGCTCATCGGTGCGGTTGCTGGTTACGCTGCGCGTCAAATCCCCTTGGGCCACCGCTTGCGCCAACTCCACCGCTTGTTGAATCGGGGCGCCGATCGAGCGCCCGATGCGCCACGCCAACAGCACAGAAATGAGCAGAGCCGCCACAAAAAGCACCCCAACCAACAGGTACAGGGCTCGGAATTCGGCCTGAATCTGCGCCTGCAACGCCGCCATCGACGCCAACTCACCATCGACCAGCGCCTGCGTGACCTCCACGTAGCGGTTGGTGACGGGCAAAAACTGGCTCTCGATCAGCGCCCGTGCGGCGGCATCGTCGCCGGCGGCCTTGAGCTGGTTGACGGCATCGCGGGCAGCCAGCCACTGCGTGCGCACTTCGCCCACCACGCCGGCGCGCTGCAGCGAGTCGGCGTCTCCCTCAGCCAGTGCCAAGAATTCCGTTTGGGTGGCGGTGGTGTCGCGCGAGGTTTGGGCCATGGCAGCGCGAAAAAACTCGAGCACCTCGGTGCCCGGCGACACCGCCACCGCCAGCGAGCGTGCTGAATTTTGGCGTATGTGGGCCAGCCATTCACTGGCCAGCTCCAGCTTGCTGGCTTTGACCCGCATTTGCTGGCTCAAGTCACGCACCAGCTCTGCCTTCCAGACCGTGGCCGCCAACACCACCGCGAAAATCAGCAAAATACCGGCAAAGGCGCCATTCAGGCGCCTGCGGACAGTTCCCATCAGGCCCCGGCTTGAAGGTTGTGAATCGAATTTATCGCTGTTCATCATAAAAATCCATTAAATATTTCAATTCAAGGTCGAGCAAATTCAGCGCGTTCGGGCCGTCAAACGCCGCTCCGCCCCTTGATAGGACGCGGCCCTGCCATGCCCTCGGGTGGCCGTCGGCTGCAGCGGCGGGTGCATGGGGTGTGCCGCATCGGGCAGCCGAAACACCGCCACCAGCTCGCTCAGCCGCTGCGCCTGCTCGCGCAAGGCCTGCGCCGCCGCCGCGCTTTGCTCCACCAGCGCCGCGTTTTGCTGCGTCATCTGATCGAGCTCAGAAACCGCGCCATTGACGGCCGACAGGCCGCTGGCCTGCTCGCCGCTGGCGCTGCTGATCTCGGATATGAAAGCCGATACTTTTTGCGCGTTGGCCACGATCTCTCGGATATTGGCACCCGCTTGGTGCACCAGTTGCGAGCCCGCCCCGACCTTCTCGACGCTGGCGCCGATGAGCTGCTTGATCTCGCGCGCCGCCGCGGCGCTGCGCCCGGCCAGCGAGCGCACCTCGGTGGCCACCACGGCAAAGCCGCGCCCGGCCTCACCGGCGCGCGCCGCTTCCACCGCCGCGTTGAGGGCCAGAATGTTGGTTTGAAAGGCAATGCCGTCGATCACGCCGATGATGTCGTGAATCTTCTGGCTGCTCTGGTTGATCTCGTCCATGGTGCGCACCACCTGGCCCACCACGGTGCCGCCGCGTTCGGCCACCTTGGCGTTGTCTTGCGCCATGCCCAGCGCAGCGTGCGCGGCCTGGCTGGACTGCTGCACCGCAGCCGTGATCTGGTCCATGCTGGAGGCGGTTTGCTGCAAGTTGCCCGCCGTTTGTTCGGTGCGGTCGCTCAGGTCTTGGTTGCCGCTGGCGATTTCGCCGCTGGCTTGGCGGATGCTCTCGGCGGCTAGGCGCACCTCACCCACGGTGCGCGCCAGCGAGGCCTGCATATCGGCCAGATTGCGCATCAGTTGGGCCAGTTCGTCGTTCCCGCTCAGGTCGGGCTGGGTGCCAAGGTCGCCGCGCGCGATCGCCACCGCCAGCCCTTGCGCCTGCTCCAGCGGCCGCGTGATGCTCACCATATTGAGCAGTGTCGAAGGCAAAACGATCAGCAGCGCCAAGCCCAGCACCGCCAAAAACAGGCCCAAAGCCCAGCCACTGGTGTTGGCAGAGCGCTGCGCCAGCGCCTCCAAGGCTGCGCGTGCAGCCGGCTCCTGTGCGCCTTGCTGCGCCAACTGCAGCAGCTCGGCTTGGACCGCACCCAGACTTTGCATACCCCACCAGCCCACCGCCCCCAGCAGCAGCAACAAAGCAAATACCACTCCAATGGCACCCACCATGCGCAAGCGTATGGAGAAACGGCGCATCAGGGCGGTAGCGCTCATGCGCCGCTCCGGGCATCGATCAGGCCCATGTCGGCGCTGGCCATGAGGGCCTCGATGTCCATCAAAATCAGCATGCGCTCGTTGACGCTGGCAATGCCGGTGATGAAGGAGGTATCCACCGCCGCATTGGCCATGTCGGGCGCCGGACGGATCTGGTCGCGCGCCAGCTCCAGCACGTCCGAGACCGAATCGACCACCGCCCCCACCACCCGGCCCTTGACGTTGAGCACGATCACCACCGTAAAGCCGTTGTATTCCACCTTTTCGCAGCCGAGCTTGATGCGCAAGTCCACCACCGGCACGATCACGCCGCGCAGATTGACCACGCCCTTGAGGTGCGGCGGTGAGTTGGCGATGCGCGTGGGTTCCTCGAAGGAACGGATTTCCTGCACACGCAAGATGTCGATCCCGTACTCCTCGGCACCGAGCCGAAAACTAAGAAATTCGACGCTGCCGCCAGCGGCACCTGTAGAACCGGACTTGGCTTGGGAGGGTGATTGCTCAAAGGTATTCATGCAAACTCCATAAAATGATGGCAATATAGCAAAAATTCAAGACGATGGCATGTCGTAGCCGGGATTTTTTAAAACACATTCAGCCGTTGTCGAATTCGACCAAGGTGTGCAAGGCCAAGCCGTTGTCGCGCAAGCGCTGCATCCCCCCCAGACTGGGCAGCGCCACGATCGCCGCGCCCTCGAGCACGTGGGCACCGAGCTTTTCCAGCAAGCGCTTGCCCGCCAGCATGGTGCCGCCGGTGGCGATCAGGTCGTCGATCAGCAGCACCCGTTCGCCCGCCTGCACCGCGTCGGCGTGCAGCTCCACGGTGGCGCTGCCGTATTCCAGCTCGTAGCTTTCCTGCACCGTGGTGTAGGGCAGTTTGCCCTTTTTGCGAATCGGCACGAACCCTAGCCCCAGTTCATAAGCCAGCACGGCACCGATGATGAAGCCGCGTGCGTCCAGCCCCGCCACCACGTCGGGGCGCAGACCGCGCACCATATAGCGGTGCACAAAGGCATCGATCAAGACCCGAAACACCTTCGGGTCTTGCAGCAGCGGCGTGATGTCGCGAAATTGCACCCCCGGGGCGGGCCAGTCGGGCACGGTGCGGATGTGGGCCTTGAGGTAAGCGGATGTATCCATTGAAGCATTATGACTGCTACAGTGCCCGCTAGGCCGCCTTCTGCGCCCTGCTGCCGACGGGGTTGGGTTGATAATGCGGTCATGGCTTCGACACCCCCCCTCGCCACCCCCGCTGCCCAACCCGATCCCGCACCCGCCAACGCCCCGGCCACCGCCCAGCGCCTGCTGCAACTGGCGCGCGAGACGCTGCTCATCGAGGCGCAGGCGCTGCACGACATGGCGGCCCGGCTCGATGGCCGCTTTGCCGAGGCGGTGCTGCGCATGCTGGCCTGCCGCGGCCGCGTGGTGGTGAGCGGAATGGGCAAGAGCGGGCACGTAGGGCGCAAGATCGCCGCCACCCTGGCCTCCACCGGCACCCCGGCGCTGTTCATGCACCCGGGCGAAGCCAGCCACGGCGACTTGGGCATGATCACCAGCGCCGATGTGCTGCTGGCCATCAGCAACAGCGGCGAGAGCGAGGAGCTGAGCGCCATTTTGCCCCTGATCAAACGCATGGGCGTGCCGCTGCTGGCCATGACCGGCCGCCCAGACTCCAACCTCGGCCGCCACGCCGACGTGCTGCTCGACACCAGCGTGGCCAAAGAAGCCTGCCCGCACAACCTGGCCCCCACCGCCAGCACCACGGCGCAACTGGCCATGGGCGACGCGCTGGCGGTCGCGTTGCTCGACGCTCGCGGCTTCAAGGCCGAAGACTTTGCCCGCTCGCACCCCGGCGGCGCGCTCGGGCGCAAGCTGCTCACCCTGGTGGCCGACGTGATGCGCCCAGCCGAGCAGGCCCCGCGCGTGGGCCTGCAAGCCAGCCTGCCCGAGCTCATGCGCGAGATCAGCGCCAAAGGGCTGGGCGCCACCGCCGTGGTCGACGCCGACGGGGTGCCGGTCGGCATCTTCACTGACGGCGACTTGCGCCGCCTGATCGAGCGCGGCGCCGACCTGCAAAGCCTCACCGCCGCGCTGGTGATGCACCCGACCCCGCACACCGTGCGCCCGCAGGCGCTGGCGGTCGAAGCGGCCGAGCGCATGGAGACGCACCGCATCACCAGCGTGCTGGTGGTCGATGAAGCGGGGCGCCTGTGCGGCGCCCTCAACAGCCACGACCTGATGCGCGCCAAGGTCATTTAATCCCCCGCTCCCCCATGCCCAGCCCACCCGATACCCTACGGCCGCCGCCGTCAACGCCCCTGGGCGCGCCCGCCCTGCCCGCCCTGCTCCCAACGCTCGGTTTCGACCCGGCCCTGTTGCTGCGCGCCCAAGGCATACGGGTGGTGTTGTTCGACATCGACGGCGTGCTCACCGACGCCGGCCTGTACTTTAGCGAAGCGGGCGAGACCCTCAAGCGCTTTCACAGCCTCGACGGCCACGGCATCAAACTGCTGCAACGCGCCGGCATCGTGGTGGCGGTGGTGAGCGGGCGCGACTCGGCGCCCTTGCGCACGCGCTTGCAGGCGCTGGGTGTGACGCATTTGCGGCTCGGCCACGAAAACAAGCGGCCTGCCGCCGAAGCCCTCTTGGCCGAACTGGGCCTGGGCTGGCACGAAGCCGCCGCCATGGGCGACGACTGGCCCGACTTGCCCTTGCTGCGCCGCTGCGCCTTGGCCGTCGCGCCGCCCAACGCCCACCCCGAGGTGTTGCGGCTGGCGCACCACGTCACCACCCGACCGGGTGGACAAGGCGCGGCGCGCGAACTGTGCGACCTGCTGCTGGTGGCCAGCGGCCAGTACGCCCGCCTGTTGCAGGAGGCCGGTGCTTGACTGCCCGCGCCAACTTGGGGCCACTGCCCGCAACCGCGCCGGCTGCGGCGCTGCGGCGGCATTCGGCGCGCGCGCTCAAGCGCGCCTGGGATCAGGCCTCGCTGTACCTGCCGGTGATATTGATGGGTTTGTTGGCGCTTGGGAGTTACTGGATCATTGGTCGCAGCCCCGCGCCAGCCGAACCGGCTGCAGCACGCGCCCCAGTGCAAGGCCCCGGCGCCACCATGCAGGATTTTTTGTTGCGTGACTTTGACGCTGACGGGCAGTTGCTGCTAAAAATCGAAGGGCGTCAACTGCACCATTACCCGGGCCAGGCGCAACTGGTGGTCGAGCAGGTGCGCATGCAGCAGCGCGACGTCCAGGGCCAGCTCAATTTCTTGCAAGCCGACCGCCTCGAGAGCAGCACCGATCGGACCGTGCACCGGCTCAGTGGCAACGTGGTGCTGCAACGGCCAGCCCGTGCGGCCACAACCACTCAGGCTGCCGCGCCGGCAGAGGAATTTCGCAGCCAGGCGCTGACCCTCTACACCCAAGCCCACCGGATTGAATCGGACCAGCCGGTAGAAATTTTGCGCGGCCCCCACCACCTGCGCGCCCAGCGCATGCGCTACGACCAGCAGACCGGGCGGCTCGAGTTGCAGGGTCAGGTGCGCGCCACGCTGGCGCCTGCCTCGGCGAGCTAAACCGCTAGTCTCGCCAAACACCCCGCCCACAACTCTTTTGGACCCATAAAAAACTCAACCCCGCAGGCCAATGGCATGCGGGGTTGAGTGCTGGCTTTGCTTGAGCGGGTTATGGGCTCAAGCCGTCAGGGGTGCGATCAGTAGCCGCGGCCACCGCCGCCGCCTTCACGACGGCCACCACCACCGCCGCCGCCGCCGCCACCGTAGGGGCTGCGGAACTGGCCTTCGCCGCCGCCTTCACGACGGCCACCGCCGCCGCCGCCACCACCGTAGCCGCCGCCACCACCGCCACCACCAAAGCCGCCGCCACCGCTACGGGGCGGGCGCGACTCCATCGGGCGCGCTTCGTTGACCACCAAGCTGCGGCCACCCAGCGACTGGCCATTCATGCCCTCGATCGCCGATTGGGCGTCCGAGTCGCTGCCCATTTCTACGAAACCAAAGCCTTTGGAGCGACCGGTGTCGCGCTCCATCATGACTTTGGCGCTGCTCACTTGGCCGAATTCGCCAAAAGCCTTCTGCAGATCCTCGTCGCGCACCGTGTAGGGAAGATTGCCGACGTACAGTTTGTTGCCCATTGAACCGGGACTCCTGAAAACACAAAAAAACAATAGCGATGGACACCCCGTTGGCACGAAGAAAGCACTTGGCTGGCTGCAGTGGCACGCGAAACTGACCGATCACCTGAAATGCGTGGCAACACCCATGAGTGAGCCGCGCCTAGCTATTATGCGCTGCCGGGCTGGAATGGCAAGTGTTTTCTGGCCTCGACAGCCCGAAAATCGGGAAAGCCCTGGTACAAAGGGCGTTGCGCGCCCACTATTGCTCGCTTTCGTTGCTGGCTCGCAACAGCGCCCGCCCATCCCCTATACTTTGGCGATGCCGCTCCTCTGCCCATCAACCTGCGGCCTGCGCCACACAGCCCCGTGATAGCCCCGTGATCGCCACCCCACAAACGCTGCATTTTGATGACCCACTGCCCTTGAGCAGCGGCGCGCAGTTGCCCGCCTTCGACCTGGTCTATGAGACCTACGGCCAGCTCAACGCCGCGCGCTCCAACGCCGTGCTGGTGTGTCACGCCCTCAACGCCAGCCACCACGTGGCCGGCCGCCACGCCGACGCCAACGGCGCCCCCATTCCCAAAAGCGAAGGCTGGTGGGACAACCTCATCGGCCCCGGCAAGCCCATCGACACCGAGCGCTGGTTCGTCATCGGCGTCAACAACCTCGGCTCCTGCTTTGGCAGCACCGGGCCCACGCACCTGAATCCGGCCACCGGTCAGCCTTGGGGCGCCGACTTCCCGGTGGTCACGGTCGAGGATTGGGTCAATGCCCAAGCGCGCTTGCTCGACGCGCTGGGCATCGAGCAACTCGCGGCCGTGATCGGCGGCAGCTTGGGCGGCATGCAGGCGCTGTCGTGGACGCTGCAATACCCACGGCGCGTGCGCCATGCGGTGGTGGTGGCCAGCGCGCCCAACCTCACGGCCGAAAACATCGCGTTCAACGAAGTGGCGCGGCGCGCCATCGTCACCGACCCCGACTTCCACAGCGGCCACTACCTGCGCCACGGCACCAAGCCGCGCCGGGGCTTGCGCATCGCGCGCATGATCGGCCACATCACCTACCTGAGCGACGATGTGATGAACGAGAAGTTTGGCCGCCGCCTGCAGGCCTTGGCCGATCTCACCCATGCCGCCGGCGCCTCCAAACCCTCAGACTCCACCGACGCCCCCGACCCCGCCACGCTCGATGCGCTCGAGCGCCTGGCCTACCGCTACAGCACGCAAGAGGTCGAGTTCCAGATCGAGAGCTACCTGCGCCACCAAGGCAACAAGTTCAGCGACTACTTCGACGCCAACACCTACCTGCTCATCACCCGGGCGCTGGACTATTTCGACCCGGCGCGCGACTACGACGGGCACTTAAGCGCGGCACTGGCGCGCACCGAGGCGCGTTTTTTGCTCATCAGCTTCAGCACCGACTGGCGCTTTGCCCCGGCGCGCTCGCGCGAGATCGTCAAGGCGCTGCTGGACAACAAGCGCGACGTGAGCTACGCCGAGATCGACGCGCCGCACGGCCACGACGCCTTTTTGCTCGACGACCCGCGCTACCACGCCGCCGTGCGCAGCTACTTCGAGCAGCAAATCGCCCCCACCCTGGGGCTGGCGGGGGCCGGGCTGGGGCAACACAGCGGGCGGGCCACCCCATGAGCGACCGCCTGCTGCTGGAATCCATCGCCCGCCTCGTGCCCACGGGCGCGCGCGTGCTCGATCTGGGCTGTGGCGACGGCGCCTTGCTCGCGCACCTGCGCCAGCACCGGGGTTGCAGCGGCTACGGCGTCGAGATCGACGACGCCAAGGTGCAGCTGTGCCTGCGCCGCGGCATCAACGTGCTGCAGCTCAACCTCGAAGACGGGCTGGCGATGTTCGAAGACGACAGCTTCGACCTGGTGCTGCAGATCGACACCCTGCAACACCTGCGCAACACCGAAGTCATGCTGCGCGAGACCGCGCGCGTGGGCCGCGCCGCCATCGTCGCCTTTCCCAACTTTGCCCACTGGCCCAACCGCTTGCGCGTGCTGCAAGGCCGTATGCCGGTAACCAAACGCCTGCCCTACCAGTGGTACGACACGCCCAACATCCGTGTCGGCACCTACACCGACTTCGAGGTGCTGGCGCAGCGCTTGGGGTTGCATGTGAGCGACTGCTTTGGCCTGCACGAGGGGCGCGAACTGCGCTGGGCCCCCAACTGGCGCGCCAGCACCGCCGTGTTTAAGCTGCTCAAGGGTTGAGCAAGTCGTCGAGCCCCAAGCCGCGGAAAAACACGCGCAGCGTCTGCTCTCCCAGCTGCTGCAAATCGAAGCGGCTGCGGTCGATCAGCCAGTTGGATATCAGCCCGTCGAACACCACAAACAGGGCTTCGGCGGCCTGATCGGCGGGCATGGGCAGGGCGCGTCCGGTGGCGGCGCACACCGCCTCCAGCACCTGCTGCGTCTGCGCAACGGCCTGCTGCAGGCACTCGCGGCGGCGCTCAAACACCGCAGCGAGCTCGGAAACGAACTCGATCTTAAGGGTGGCAATGGCAAACACGCGCTGCGTGCGCGCATCGTGCACCGTCGCGCTCAGGGCGCCCAACAGGGCCGCATACAGGTCGCGCAAGCGCAGCAGCGCGTCCACCCCTTGCCGGTCGAGGTCGGCAAAGGCCTGCTCCAGCGGCAGCGTGGCGCGCTCCATCATGGCGTTGAAGAGCTCGGCCTTGTCTTTGAAGTGCCAGTAAATCGCCCCCCGGGTGGCACCGGCCGCCGCCGCGATCTCGTGCAGCGGGGTGCGCGACACGCCGCGCTCGAGAAACAGCAGCTCGGCCGCGTCGAGCAAGCGCTGGCGGGTGAGTTCGGCTTCGGCTTTGGTTTTGCGGGGCATGTCTGGCGGCGGTGTGGCGGCTATTTTAGCCGAGGTCGGGCGATTTTCACATACATACGTACATGTTTGGATGTATATTACGGCGCTGTCGCATTGGCTTTCCCTTGTTTACACCCGTTCACCCCATCCCCATGCCCGCCTCCACCCACCGCTTGCGTGCACCGGCGCGCCCTTTTTTCCCCACCCCCACCTCGACACCCACTGCGCGCTGGCTGGCGCTGGGGCTGCTGGGGCTGCTCGGCTTGGCCCTGTCGGGCTGCAGCGAAACCGCCTCTGCGCCCGGGGCCGCCGCCGCACCGCCCGCACCCGAAGTGGCGGTGATCGAGGTGCAAAGTGCCGCCACGGCGCTGACAGTCGAATTGCCCGGGCGCCTCGAAGCGCAGCGCACGGCCCAGGTGCGGGCCCGCACCAGCGGCATCGTGCAGCAGCGGCTGTTCACCGAAGGCAGCCAAGTGCGCGCCGGCCAGGTGCTGTTTCGCATCGACCCCGCCAGCGCCGACGCCGCCCTAGCCAGCGCCCGCGCCCAGCAGAGCCGGGCCGAAGCCCAGCTCAGCCAAGCGCGGTCGGTGCTGGAGCGCAACCGCCCGCTGGCGGCCGAGCAAGCCATCAGCCAGCAAGAGTTGGTCAACGCCGAAATCGGGCTCAAGCTGGCCCAAGCCGAGCTCGAGCAAGCCCAGGCGGCGGTGCAAACGGCGCGCATCCAGCGCAGCCATGCCGACGTAACGGCCCCGATCGCGGGCCGCGTGGGCCGCGCCCTGGTGAGCGAAGGGGCGCTGGTGGGCCAAGGCGACGCCACCCCCATGGCGCTGATTCAGCAGACCGACTCGCTCTACGTCAACTTCACCCGCAGCGCCACCGAGGTGCTGGCGCTTCAGCGCGCCTTGCAAGGCGGCCAGCAGCAGCGCGCCAGCGCCGCAGCCGCCCAGGTAACGCTGGTGCTCGAAGACGGCAGCCTGCACCCGCACCCCGGGCGCCTGCTGTTTACCGACCTCAATGCAGACCCCAGCAGCGGCCAAGTGACGCTGCGCGCCGTGGTGCCCAACCCAGACGGCCTGCTCATGCCGGGCCTGTTTGTGCGCGTGCGGCTGGCACAAACCCAAGCGGCGGCGGTGGCGCTGCCGCTGCAAGCGCTGCAGCACGGCCCCGCTGGGGCACACGTTTTGATCGTCGATGCGTCCGACCAAGTGGCTATGCGCCCGGTGCAAGTAGGGCCTACGGAGCGCGGGCAGGTGCTGGTGCTCTCTGGCCTGACCAGCGGCGAGCGCGTGCTCGTCGAAGGCTTTCAGCGCGCAGCCCCTGGTGCCACGGTGCGCCCAGTGCCCTGGCAGGCTCCGGCAGCGCCAGCCACCTCACGCTAAAGCACAGGGCCGCATATGTCGCGTTTTTTTATAGACCGCCCCATTTTTGCGTGGGTGATCGCGCTCTTCATCGCCGCCACGGGCGCGTTGTCGCTGACCCAACTGCCGATCCAGCAGTACCCGGCGGTGGCCCCGCCGGCGATCCAGATCGCCACCGCCTTTCCGGGCGCTTCGGCGCAGACGCTCGAAGACAGCGTGCTGGCCATCATTGAGCGCGAAATGCACGGCTCGCCCGGCCTGATGTACATGGAGTCGGTGGCCCAAGCCGACGGCAGCGGCAGCCTGACCTTAAGCTTTGAGCAAGGCAGCGACGTGCGCATGGCGCAGGTGGATGTGCAAAACCGCCTCAACCGCGCCTTGCCGCGCCTGCCCGCCAGCGTGGTGCAGCAAGGCGTGCGCGTCGAGGAGGTGAACAACAACTTTTTGCTCTTCATGATGCTCAGCAGCAGCGACGCGCAGCCCGACCTGTACGCGCTGGGCGACCAAGCGGCGCGCACCGTGGTGCCCGCGCTGCAGCGCGTGCCCGGCGTGGGCCGGGTGCTGCTGTTTGGCTCCGAGCAGGCGCTGCGGGTCTGGTTCGACCCGGTGCGGCTGCAAAGCCTGGGCCTGAGCAGCGCCGACGTGCTCAGCGCCATCCGCAGCCAAAACCTGCAGGTGGCGGCGGGCGAAATCGGGGCGCTGCCGAGCGTGGCCGGGCAGAGCATGGTGGCCACCGTGCGCGTGGATGGCCAACTGAGCAGCGTGGCCGCATTTGAAAACCTGCTGCTGCGCGCCAACCCCGACGGCTCCACCGTGCGCCTGCGCGATGTGGCCCGGGTCGAACTCGGGGGCCAGCTCTACGCCACCAGCGCTCGCCTCAACGGCCAGCCGGCCTTGGGCATCGGCATCCAGCTCGCCGCCGATGGCAACGCGCTGGCCACCGCCCAAGCGGTGCGCGCCGAGCTCGCCCGGCTCGAACCGCACTTGGGCGCGGGCATCCAGTGGACCATCCCCTACGACACCTCGCGCTTCGTCGCGCTGTCGGTGCAGCAAGTGGTGCTCACCCTGGCGCTGGCGCTGCTGCTGGTGGTGGCGGTGATCTTTCTGTTTTTGCAAAGCTGGCGTTACACCTTGATTCCGGCCATCGTGGTGCCGATCACACTGCTGGGGGCCATGACCGGGCTGCTGGCGCTGGGCTACTCGATCAACGTGTTGACCTTGTTTGCCATGGTGCTGGTGATCGGCATCGTGGTGGACGACTCGATCGTGGTGGTCGAAAACGTGGAACGCCTGATGCGCGAAGAAGGGCTGGCCGCACGCCAGGCTGCGATCAAGGCCATGAGGCAGATCTCGGGTGCCATCATCGGCACCACGGCGGTGCTGTTGTCGGTGTTCGTGCCGCTGGCGTTTTTCGATGGCGCCATGGGCAACATCTTGCGCCAGTTTGCCGTGGTGCTGGCGCTGTCGGTGAGCTTGTCCACCTTTCTGGCCCTCACCCTGGCCCCGGCGCTGTGCACCCTGGTGCTCAAGCAGGCGCTGCCGCAACACGGCGCGCAGCGCGGGTTTTTTGGCGCTTTCAATCGGCGCTTTGACGCCGGCACGCAGCGCTATCTGGTCGCACTCGGCTGGATTTTGCGCCGGCCCGGGCGCACCATGCTCGTCTACGCGCTGCTGATCGCGCTGGCGCTGCTGGCCTACCAGCGCCTGCCGGCGTCGTTTCTACCCAACGAAGACCAGGGCTCGCTGCTGGTCAATGTGCAACTGCCACCCGGGGCCTCCAAAGAGCGCACCCAAGCGGTGATGCAGCAAGTGGAGCAGTTCATGCTTGCGCAGCCCGAGGTCGAGAGCATGGTCGGGGTGCTGGGCTTTAGCTTCTCGGGCCAAGGGCAAAACGCTGCGCTGGCCTTCGTGACCCTGACCGACTGGAGCGAGCGCAGCGCACCCGAAAGCAGTGCGCAGGCACTGGCCGGGCGCGCCTTCATGGCTTTGTCGGGCGTACGCGACGCGGTGATTTTTCCACTCAGTCCGCCCCCCATCCCGGAGCTTGGCAGCGCCTCAGGCTTCGCCTTTCGCCTGCAAGACCGCAGCGGCCAAGGCCACGACGCCTTGCTGGCTGCGCGCAACCAGTTGCTTGGGCTGGCCGCGCAAAGCCCGGTGTTGGCCCAAGTGTTCCCGGACGGGCTCGAGCCCGCGCCGCAGCTGCAGGTGGACATCGACCGCGAACGCGCTGCCGCGCTGGGGGTGGGCTTTGAGCAAATCGGGCAAACTCTGGGCCTAGCGCTGGGCTCGGCCTACGTGAACGATTTTCCCAACCAAGGGCGGCTGCAGCGCGTCATCATCATGGCCGACGCGCCAGCGCGCATGACGCCTGACGACGTGTTGCGCCTGACCGTGCCCAATCGCCTCGGGCAGGCTGTGCCGCTGTCGAGCTTTGCCAGCACGCGCTGGGTGCAAGGGCCCACACAAACGGTGCGCTACAACGGATTTCCGGCCATGCGCATCAACGGCCAAGCCGCAGAGGGCATGAGCAGCGGCGCCGCCATGGCCGAAATGGCCCGCCTAGCGCAGCAGTTGCCGAGCGGTTTTGGCTTTGAGTGGACCGGCCAGTCGCTCGAGGAAGAGCGCGCCGGGGCGCAGTTCTTGGTGGTGCTGGGCTTTGTGCTGCTGGCCGTGTACCTGTGTTTGGCGGCTTTGTATGGCAGCTGGAAGTTGCCGTTGGCGGTGCTGCTGGTGGTGCCGCTGGGAGTGATCGGCTTGCTGCTGGCGCTGCTGTGGCGCGGGTTTGAGGCCGACATTTATTTTCAGATCGCCATGGTGACGATCGTGGGCTTGTCGGCCAAGAACGCGATTTTGATCGTCGAATTTGCCAAAACCCTGCAAACCCAAGGCCGCAGCGCCATGGAGGCGGCGCTGGTGGCGGCGCGCTTGCGCCTGCGCGCCATCGTCATGGTCTCGACGGCGTTCATCGCCGGCGTCACGCCCCTGATGCTGGCCAGCGGCGCCGGCGCCTTGAGCCAGCAGGTCATCGGCACCGCCTTGTTCGGCGGCATGGTCAGCGCCGTGGTGCTGGGCGTGTTGCTGGTGCCACTGTTTTATGTGCTGGTGCGCACCCTGGGCGAACCCCGCGCTGGCGCTTCAAACCGCGCCACCAGCCTAGGAGCAGGCCATGAATAAAACCTCCAATATTTACACCCCCCGCTTGCACAGCACCCGCTTGGCGCTGGCCTTGGCGCTGCCGCTGGCCCTAGGCGCGTGCGCGCCATTGCAACCGCACCAGCGCCCCGACCTGCCCTTGCCACCCGACTGGGCCACGGCCGAACCAAGCGCAAGCGCCGCCACGCTCCCCAGCGCCCCCCTGCCCTGGGTCGATTGGGTGCAGCACCCCGAACTGCGCGCCCTCATCCAGCAAGCGCTGGAGCACAACCTCGATGCCCGCATCGCCCAGCGCCAAATGGCGCAACTGCAAGCCCAATGGCAGCAGCGCCGTGCCGCCCAAGGCCCCACGCTGGCCGCCGCCGCCGACGCCCAACGCACAGGCGGCGACAGCGCCACGGGCAACCTGTACCGCGCCGGGATGCTGGTTTCCAGCTGGGAAATCGACTTTTTTGGCCGGCTGCAAAGCCTGTCGGAGGCCGCGCGGGCGCAGTACCTGGCATCGGCCGAAGCCGAGCGCTGGGTGCGCGTGAGCTTGGTGTCTGGGGTGGTGGCAGCGTGGCTCGAGGTGCAAAGCGCACACGCCTTGCTCGAGGTGTCGCAGCGCACCTTGGCCAACCACGAGGCCAGCTTGCGGCTGGTGCAGCTGCGCTTGCAACACGGCACCGCCTCGGCCCTGCAGCGCCAGCACAGCGAGGCGCTGGTGCAAGCCGCGCGGGTGGCGCAGGCGCGCCAGCAGCGCCAGCTGCAGTTGGCCTTGCACCAGTTGCAGCAGTTGGCGGGGCCGCTGCACGACCCCAGCACCAGCACGCCGGCGCCCTTGCCCAGCGACACCCGCAGCGCCAACGGCAAGCAAACGCTGGCGCTGCTGCAGCCGGTGGCCGTCGGCCTGCCCTCCGAGGTGCTGCTGCAGCGCCCCGATGTGCGCGCCGCCGAAAACCGGCTCGCTGCCGCCCAAGCGCAGATCGGGGCGGCGCGCGCGGCGTTCTTTCCGCGCATCGCGCTCACCGCCCAGCTCGGCAGCGCCAGCACCGAACTGGCTGGCCTGTTTGCCAGCGGCAGTTGGGGCTGGACGCTGGCCCCGCAAGCCCTGCTGCCGCTGTTCGATTACGGCGCCAACCGGGCGCGCTTGGCGGCATCGCAGGCCGAGCGCGACATCGCCCTGCTGCAGTACGAGCAGGCCATACAAAGCGCATTCAAGGAGGTGCGCGACGCGCTCGCCAGCCAAACTTTTATGCAGGCCGAATACACCGCGCAACAGGCTTTGTGGCAGGCCGAAAGCCAGCGCGCCCACTTGAGCGCGCGGCTGCTGGCGCTGGGCAGCGCCAGCCAACTGGAACTGCTCGATGCCCAGCGCAGCGCCTTTGCCGCCGAACAGCAACTGGTGCAGCTGCGCTTTGCCCTGCTGCAAAACCGGGTCGCCCTGTACCGCGCCACCGGCGGGCATTGACGCCGTGGCGGCGGGCGCCCAGTGGCGCCCTTCGCAGCTTGGCTCCCTGCCCTCTGATTTAGAGGCTGTCGCACCCCACCAGCCCACACTCGCGGCGCAAATCGAGCGTGGCGCGCTGCCCCATGTCGGCGCGGTGGGCTTGCAGCCAGGCGTCGGCGACGCTGTGGCCACGCGCATACAGATCGAGCAAGAAGGGCGGGTCGGTGCGCAGTTTGGATGCCGCCCCCAGCTCAACCAGCGCTGCGCCGCCGTCGATGCGGTGCGTGCGCAGCGCGGCGATGCGCGCCATGAGCGGGTCGCGCCCGGGGTGCGTGGCCGCCGGGCCGTCTTGTTCGATCAGGTTTTTGAGCAACTGCACCGTGCGCAGCTCTTTGAGCAGGCTGGCGTTGAAAGTGATCTCGCCGACCCGGTCCATGATGTCGGCCACCTGCTGCGGCACCTGGCTGCGCAGCATCGGGTTGATCTGCACCAGCAGCAAGTCATCGGCTGGGCTTTCGCTGATGAGCGGCATGAGCGAGGGGTTGCCGGCGTAGCCGCCGTCCCAATAGGCTTCGCCGTCGATCTCCACGGCCTGAAACAGCGTGGGCAAGCAAGCCGAAGCCAGCGCCACCTCGGCGCTCAGCTCGTGCTGGCGAAACACGCGCAAGGCGCCGGTGCGCACGTGCGTGGCGGCGATGAACAGCTGCGTTTTGGTGCAAGCGCGCACGCGCTCGAAATCGACCGTGCGCTCCAAAATGCTGCGCAGCGGATTGAGGTCGAGCGGGTTGAACTGATAAGGCGAAAACGGCTGGCCGATGGCCTTGCTCCACCAGCGCATCGACTCTTGGCTGGCCTGCTGCCAGGCTTGCACGCCGGGCAGGCGCGCCGTCCACGCACTGAAGCCACCCATGGCCGGCTGCAGCAGCGCAAAGGGCGATTGCGCCCCCACCTGGGTCCAGAAGGCGCGCAGGGTTTTGCGCGCGCCCTCGCGCCCGCCCTCCATCAGACCGGCGGCCAGCGCCACCGCGTTCATGGCCCCGGCGCTGGTGCCGCTAATGGCCGCGATTTCTAGGGTTTCGTCTTGCAGCAGCCGGTCCAGAACGCCCCACGTGAAGGCGCCATGCGCACCACCGCCTTGCAAGGCGAGGTCGATGGGCAGGGGTTTGGTGCGGCTCATAGGGGTGTTCATGGACGCATTATGCTGCACAGCAGCAAGCACGCACCATTCAAAAACCACGCGCCAGCTCGAGCGCGTCTTCGATGCGCTCGACCGGGTGCAGCGTCATCCCGGCCAGCGCCTTGTGCAGCGCCGCATCCGACTTTTTGGGCATGTTCGCCTGCGGCAGCAGCGCGGCCTTAAAGCCCAGCTTGGCGGCTTCGCGCAGCCGCTCTTGGCCGCGTGGAGCCGGGCGCACTTCGCCCGCCAGCCCCACTTCGCCAAAAGCCAGAAAGCCTTGAGGCAGGGCGCGGTTGCGCAGCGACGACGCAATCGCCAGCAGCACCGCCAGATCGGCCGCCGGCTCGCTGATGCGAACCCCGCCCACGGCGTTGACGAATACGTCTTGGTCCATGCACGAGACCCCGGCGTGACGGTGCAGCACCGCCAGCAGCATGGCCAGGCGCTCGCGCTCCAGCCCCACGCTCAGGCGCCGCGGGCTGGGGCCGCCGCTATCGACCAGCGCCTGAATCTCGACCAGCAGCGGGCGCGTGCCCTCCAGCGTCACCAGCACGCAACTGCCCGGCACCGGCTGGCTGTGCTGGCTCAAAAAGATCGCGCTCGGGTTGCTCACGCCTTTGAGGCCGCGCTCGGTCATGGCAAACACGCCGATCTCGTTCACCGCGCCAAAGCGGTTCTTCACGGCCCGGATCAGGCGGTAGGGGCTGTGCGTGTCGCCCTCAAAGTACAGCACGGTGTCCACCATGTGTTCCAGCACGCGCGGCCCGGCCAGCGCGCCTTCCTTGGTCACGTGGCCGACCAGCACGATGGCGCTGCCGCTGGCCTTGGCGGCGCGCGTCAGGTGCGCGGCGCATTCGCGCACCTGCGACACCGAACCCGGCGCCGAGCTGAGCTGGTTGGAGTACAGGGTCTGGATCGAGTCGATCACCGCCACCGCCGGGCGCGTGCGCTCGAGCGTGGCCAAAATCTGCTCCAACTGGATTTCCACCAACACCGGCACCTGGCTGCCCGCCAGCCCGAGGCGGCGCGCGCGCAGCGCCACCTGGGCCGCGCTTTCTTCGCCGCTCACGTACAGCGTGGGCTGGCCCTGGCGCTGCAAGGCGTCCAGCGCCTGCAGCAGCAGCGTCGATTTGCCAATGCCGGGGTCGCCGCCGATCAGCACCACCGCGCCCGCCACCACACCGCCGCCGAGCACGCGGTCCAGCTCCTCGTGGCCGGTGGGGGTGCGCTCCACTTCGCTGGCTTGAATCTCGGCAATCGGGGTCGATTCGCTGGCCGCAGCCAGCCCTAGCAGCCCAGCGGGTGCGGCCGCTAGGCTGAGCCGGTTTTTGCTCGCCGGTGTGGCTTCGAGCACGGTCTCGATCAGGCTGTTCCAAGCCCCGCAGTGCGGGCATTTGCCCAGCCAGCGCGGTGCCGTACCGCCGCATTGCTGGCAGGTGTAGTGGGTTTTGCTCATGGGCTGCAATGTAGCAGCGCGCTGCGGCCTTCTGGGCGCAGAGTGCCGCTGGCGGAGGATAATTCGGCACCATGGCCGTCGTGATTCAAAACCCCCCTTTGTGGCGCCGCGCCCTGCCGCTGGTGCAGGGCTTTGATGGCCCCTTGCTGCTGGCGATTGCCTTGTTGACCGCACTCGGCCTGCTCACCATGTATTCGGCCGCCTTCGAAATGCCGGGGCGCTTCGAGACCCATGCGCGTAACCTGCTGATTGCCGCCGGGGTGTTGTTCGTGGCCGCGCAAATCTCACCGCAGCGCTGGCTGACGTTGGCCGCGCCCATGTACCTGCTGGGCGTGGCGCTGCTGCTGGCGGTGGATCTGGTGGGCATCGAGCGCAACGGCTCGCAGCGCTGGCTCGATCTGGGGCTGCTCGTGATACAGCCCAGCGAGATCATGAAGCTGGCCATGCCGCTCATGCTGGCGTGGTGGTTTCAAAAGCGCGAGGGGCAATTGCAAGGCCTAGATTTTCTCGTGGCGGCCGTGATCGTCGCCGTGCCCACCGCCCTCATCTTGAGCCAGCCCGACTTGGGCACCAGCCTGCTCATCGCCAGCTCCGGCCTGTTCGTGATTTATTTTGCGGGACTGAGCTGGAAACTGATCGTCCCGCCGGTGCTGCTGGGGTTGGCAGGCATGGTGGCGCTGGTCTGGATGGAGCCGCATTGGTGCCAGACCGGGGTGGATTGGGTGCTGTTGCACGATTACCAGAAGGTGCGCGTCTGCACCCTGCTCAACCCCACCGCCGACCCGCTGGGCAGCGGCTTTCACATCATCCAGAGCATGATCGCCATTGGCTCGGGCGGGCTGTGGGGCCAGGGTTTGCTGCAAGGCACGCAAACCCAACTCGATTTCGTGCTCGAACGCACCACCGACTTCATCTTTGCCGCCTACGCCGAGGAGTTTGGTTTTCTGGGGGTGCTGCTGCTGCTGGGGGCTTACTTTTATCTGGTCTGGCGCGGGCTCAAAATCGCTATCGAAGCCCCTAGCCTGTTCACCCGCTTGCTGGCCGGCGCGCTGACGCTGGTGCATTTCGTCTACGCCTTCGTCAACATCGGCATGGTCAGTGGCATTTTGCCGGTGGTTGGGCTGCCGCTGCCATTTTTGAGCTTTGGCGGCACCGCCATGGTCACGCTCGGGGCCAGCCTGGGCATTTTGCTGGCCATTGCGCGCTCCAAGCGGCTGCAGCAGTCCTGAGCGCTGCCGTCGCAGCAGCCCACTGGCCGTATGCGCTGCACGAAGCGGCGCAACTTCCTACAATGGGGCCCATGATCGCACGCGAACCCACCCTGGCCCGGCTGGCCACTGCCCACAGCCTGTTGCTCGAACCCTATGGGCTCGATGAGACGCATCTGCGCCGCACCCTGAGCCACATCATGGCCCCCGGGGTCGATGACGCCGACCTCTACTTTCAATACACCCGCGCCGAAGGCTGGAGCCTGGAAGAGGGCATCGTCAAGAGCGGCAGCTTCAGCATCGACCAAGGGGTGGGGGTGCGCGCCGTCAGCGGCGACAAAACCGCCTTCGCCTACTCCGACGACCTTTCCTGGACCGCCTTGCAAGACGCGGCACAAAACGTGCGCGCCATCGCCGCCCAAGGGCAGCAGCGCCAGGTCAAACTGGGTGCGCGCAAGGTGGCCAAGGCGCGCTCGCTCTACCAGGAGTTTGACCCGATCGCCAGCCTGGACAGCGCCGCCAAGGTGGCCCTGCTCGAGCGCGTGGAGCAGTTGGCCAAGGCGCAGGATCCGCGCGTGGTGCAGGTCATGGCCAGCTTGGCAAGCGAGTACGACGTGGTGCTGGTGGCGCGCGCCGACGGCACCCTGGCTGCCGATGTGCGCCCGCTGGTGCGCTTGTCGCTCACCGTGATCGCCGAGCAGGGCGGGCGGCGCGAGGCGGGTTCGTCTGGCGGCGGCGGACGCTTCGGGCTGGTGCGCTTTGACGAGGCGCAGATCGGGATCTATGTGAATGAGGCGGTGCAGGCCGCGCTCACCAACCTGGAAAGCCGCCCGGCCCCGGCGGGCGAAATGACGGTGGTGCTAGGCCCCGGCTGGCCCGGCGTGCTGCTGCACGAGGCGGTCGGGCACGGGCTGGAGGGCGACTTCAACCGCAAGGGCTCCAGCGCTTTCAGCGGCTGCATCGGCCAGCGCGTGGCGGCCAAGGGCGTGACGGTGCTCGACGACGGCACGCTGGCAGACCGGCGCGGCTCGCTCAATGTCGATGACGAAGGCTGCGCCAGCCAGCGCAACGTGCTGATCGAAGACGGCATTTTGCGCGGCTACCTGCAAGACAGCCTGAACGCGCGGCTGCTGGGCGTCAAGCCCACCGGCAACGGCCGGCGCGAGAGCTACGCCCACCTGCCGCTGCCGCGCATGACCAACACCTACATGCTGGCGGGCGACAAAGACCCGCAAGAAATCATCGCCAGCATCAAGCGCGGCCTGTACGCCAGCAACTTCGGCGGTGGCCAGGTGGACATCACCAGCGGCAAGTTTGTGTTCAGCGCCAGCCAGGCCTGGTGGGTTGAAGACGGCAAGCTGCAATACCCGGTCAAAGGGGCCACGCTGGTGGGCAGCGGCCCGCAAGCGCTCAAAAAAGTGAGCCTGATCGGCAACGACCTGGCGCTCGACAGCGGCGTCGGCACCTGCGGCAAAGAAGGCCAGAGCCTGCCGGTGGGGGTCGGCCAGCCGACACTGCGCATCGACGGCCTGACGGTGGGCGGCACCGCCTGAGGCGACACAAAAAACCCCGCCATTCGACGGGGTTTTTCGGGTCGGTCATGGCGCACCGTGCAGGTGCGCCAACTTTCAGCGCTTCAAGGGTTGCGCAGCCGCCCTTCGATGGCAGCACCAAACGGTTGCGGCAGCGTTCGAATGTGGTTCACTAGGGCATCGACATCCGCCACCCCGCCGCTGCGCACGGTGGGCTCGGCGAAGACCGAGAACAAATCGCCGCCAGCCGCAATAAAGCTGTTGGCCGCCACCGAGCAAGTGGGGTTGCAGGCCGTATCAAGCGGCACCCCGCCCACCATGATGGTGTGGCTTAGCACCCGGCTGCCCACCGGCGCAGCCGGATTCCACGTGTAGCTCATGCCCGACACATGCAGGATGCGCGGGAAAGGCTGGCCTGCCCACTGCTGCTCCAACAAGCGCCGGATTTGATCGGGCGTGAGGTCCATGCGGATGAGGGTGTTGCCAAAGGGCTGCACCGTCAGCAGGTGGCCGCGGGTAACGGTACCGGCTGGTATGTCGGCCCGAATCCCGCCGCCGTTCATGAAGGCGATCTGCGTGCCCATGGCGCTGCGCTGCGCGTCGGCAATCAGGTTGCCCAGCGGGGCCTCGCCGGCTGGGTTGCGGTCGCGCACGATTGCGGCCGTGGTCGTGCCCACTGGGGTGTTGACAATCGGGGCGACCAGGGCAGCAAAGCGCGATACCTGCGCAGCGACAGCCGGGTCGGGCGGGAAAGCCGGGTCGTGCAGGGTGCGCACCACTTCGGCCGTGCTGGAGATCACGTCGCCGCTTTGCCGATCGATCGTCAGGTTGATGGCACCAAAGGCGTTGGAGTGGGCAAAGGCCTGCAGCACCAACCGGTTGCCCACACGCGCCCAGTAGCCGCGGTGGCTGTCGGCGTTGATGATCACGTCGATGTGCGGCGACATGCGCTCGATCACCGGCACCAGGGTGCCGGTCAGCGGGCTGCCGAACAGGTCGCCAGAGGCATCGCCCCGGTGGTGCAGCACGATGAGGGTGCGGATGCCGCGGTTTTGCAGGTCGTTGGCGATGCGGTTGACGGTCTCGACCTCGTCGAGGAACTCGATGTCGCGAATACCGGCCGCCGCCACCACGGTGGGTACATCGCTCTTGGTGATGCCGATGATGCCCACCCGCACCCCGCCCACCTCGTGGATGGCATAAGGCTGGAAAATGGGGCCACGGCCGTCGCGCCAGACCACGTTGGCAGCCAAGAAGCGGTGTACGCGCGGGGCTTGGAATACGCCGAGGATGGGTTGCGTGACGGGGTGTGCGCCGCCGTTTTGCATCCGCAGCAACTCGGTCACGCCTTCGTTGAACTCGTGGTTGCCCACGGTGCCAAAGGCGATGCGCAGAGAGTCCATGATCATCATGGTGGGCTCGTCTTGCAGCAGGCCGGAGATGGGCGGCGTGGGGCCGATGGCGTCGCCAGCCTGCACCCGGATGGTGCTGGCCCCACGGGCGGTGGCGCGGCGTTCCCATTCGTTCAAATAGCTGGCCAGAACCGCAGCCCCGCCAGCGGCGCGCCCACCCTCGACGGTGACGGGCTCCAGGCGCCCCTCGAAGTCGTTGATGGAGAGAATCTGCAATTGCAACGGTGCTGGTGCTGGCGCTGGTGCCGGAGCACTGACTGGTGCGTCGTCTCCACCGCCCAAGCAGCCCGAGAGGGCCATGACTGCAGCCGCGGCTGCAAAATACTTTAGAAATTTCATGAAGCTTTCCCCGTGACCCGAACAAGCGCAGGCCGATCGCCGCGTGATGAATTGGGCTGCCTGCCGCTGCAGTGCAACCACTGAGGCATCCTAGCAACGCATGTGCAGAGAAATATGACAACTATTGGCAAACAACAAAAAACCGCCAGTCCCTGTGGGGCGACTGGCGGTTCAATGAGGCTTTGGTCAAAGGCCAAAGCCTCATTTCCAAAGGGCTTTTATGGGCGGGTTGGAGCCATGGTTGCGGTGGGGTAGTTGAGCAAGCGGCCAAACAAGGTGGCGTGCTTCATGCGATAGACATCGATGTTGTCAAAACGGGCGCTGAAGTGGCTGTTCAGCATGCCGGCATTGAGGCCCGCCGCGCGCGACAAAATGCCGCCGTGGTAGTCGGCAGAACCCGGCCAGATGATGCCAAACTGCATCCGGTTGCCGAATTGATCCGGCTCGGTGACAAACATTGGCGACTGGCGGCCTTCAACTCCGTCCACAAAGTTGGTCACCGCCGTGCTGGGCGGGGTGGTGCCGGTTGTGGGTACCGCAGATGGGTTGGAAGTGACCGTGCCGGTAATGTTTGGAGCCGTTCCAGGTGGCAGGATGCCAGACCGCGGTGATCCGGCAGGGACTACATTCTCACCCGAAAGCACGGTCATGTTGCCGGCGTCGCTGTCGGCTGCGGTCAGGATCAGGGTGCGCTCATTGCCTGCGCTGCGCTGGAAGTTCAAGGCCGCACCAATCGCACGGTCGGTGTCTTGCATCGCGTGCAACATGCCGATGGCGTTGGTGTTGTTGCCAAAGTTGTCGATCGATTCCTGCTCTGCCACCAAAAAGAAGCGGCGTTGATCCGGCTGCGTCCGGCTGGCGGCGGCGCGGTTGAGAATGGTGAGTGTGACCTCGGTCATCTCGGCAAAGGTGGGCGGGTTAAAGCCCGGTTCGGCCGGGTCAAAGTCGCCCCACAGCACCAAGCGGCTTTGTTTAAACGGTGCCGGTCCGATGGTGCCTGGGGCTACACCGGCGCGCACGAAGCCGCGGTTGATCAGGTCTTGCTCGTTGCGGTCGTTGAAGGTGTCTTGGAAGGCGAACAAGCCCAGCACGCGCGGGGCGTAAGTGGGGTTGGCAGCCAGTGCCTGGCGCAGGATCTCGAACTCGGCCCGGGTGCGCACCACAATGAAGTCGTCGCGCAGGGCTGGGTCGTTGCTGGCGTTGCCGCTGCCCATGCCGTTCCAAGCGTCGATCAGGTTTAGGTTGTCGGTGCGCAGGCTCAGGCGCAAATTGGGGGCTGCAGCGCCGCGCTCTTGGTTGACGTTGCGGTGCACGGTGGTGGCGCCAATGGGCAGTGCGTCGGCCTCGCCGCCGCCCATGATCACCCACGGAGCGGTGTCGTTCATGCCGGTGCGGCCCAGAATCATCTGGCGCGTGATTTCTTGCCAGTTGTCGCGGTTGCCCACTTCGGCCAAAAAGGCGCCGGTGCCGGGCTCGCCGATGTGGCCGTCGTTCACTACGCCGACCGGGATGCCGGCGTTGGCGGCTTCGCGCATCAGCGAGCCCCGGAAGCCCGACAGGCTGTTGATGGCGCGGTTGGTCGGAGGATTCAGGTTGCCGTCCCCGTCCATGCCAAAGGAGCCAAAGGCATCGACCTTAAAGCCAAAGGCGTGCGTGGTGGCGCTGCCATGCGAGGTGCCGGCCACCAAATTCTCCAAATGGCCGCGATAGACCGCCATCTGGGGCAGCAAATCCCAGTTGGACGTGCCATCCAGCCCGTGGAAGTACATGCGGTGCGCAGCCCAATGGCTAAGGCCGGTGCCATCGGGGTGCATGAAAATCACGTTGCCGGTGGGGATGCCCTGTGTCGTGGCGACGCGACCTTGGTCGGCGGCAGGCATGGTGGGCGTAGGCAGCACCGCAGGGGCAGGCGTCACTGCCGCAGCGCTTTGCAGCACCGATTCGTTGCCATCGCCTATACAGCCGGTTAGGGCCATGGCCGCAGCGGCAGCCAAGGAATATTTGAAAACGCGCATCTGTTTCCCTTTACAGCCCGAGGAAGCGCGGGCTTTTCGCTGTGTTTGTGATCAGGTCAGACTTCGCAGCACCTCGCCGCAGCACCTCAAACCCTTGTGCATGCTAGCAGCGCTAATCGAGAGAAATATGACAAAACGCAGGCCAGAGCCTACCGGTGGGGGTCGGCCAGCCCACGCTGCGCATCGACGGCCTGACGGTGGGTGGCACCGCCTGAGGTGACATAAAAAAACCGCCAGTCCCAAAGGGCTCTGGCGGCATCAAGGCGCGGGGCTTGCTGGCCCCACGCGCTTTCCCGAAACGGTTTGCTAGCGGCTGCTCAAGGCCGGGTCGGGGCCAAGGTGGCGGTGGGGTAGTTGAGCATGCGGCCAAACAAGGTGGCGTGCTTCAAGCGGTACACATCGACGTTGTCGAAGCGGGCGCTGAAGCGGCTGTTGAGCATGCCCGCGTTCAGGCCAGCCGCGCGCGACAGGATGCCGCCGTGGTAGTCCGCCGTGCCGGGCCAAGCGATGCCAAACTGCATCCGGTTGCCAAATTGGTCGGGTTCGGTGACGAACATCGGCGACAAGCGGCCTTCCACGCCGTCGAGGAAGTTGTTGACCGTGGCGGAGTCGGGCGCGGTGCCACCAGCCGGTGCGGCGGCCGATGGGTTGGTGGCCACGGCGGCCACGTTGTCGGGGGCGCGCCCGGCGGGCAGGATGTTGGTCGGCGGGGTGATGCCGGCCACTTGGCCCGACACCACGGTCATGTTTCCGGCGTCGCTGTCGGCGGCGGTGACGATCAGGGTGCGCTCGTTGCGGCGCAGGAAATCCAGCGCTTTGCCCAGGGCGCGATCGGTGTCCTCCATCGCGTGCAGCATGCCGATGGCGTTGGTGTTGTTGCCGAAGTTGTCGATCGACTCCTGCTCCGCGACCAAGAAGAAGCGGCGCTGCGCCGGGTTGCGCTGCTGTGCCGCGGCGCGGTTCAGGATGGTGAGCGCGACTTCGGTCATCTCGGCAAAGGTGGGCGGGTTGAAGCCCGGCTCGGCGGCATCGTGATCGCCCCACAGCACCAAACGGCTTTGCTTGTGCGGCCCCGGCCCGGTCGTGCCCGCCGCCATGCCTGCGCGCACGAAGCCGCGGTTGATCAGGTCTTGCTCGTTGCGGTCGTTGAAGGTGTCTTGGAAGGCGAACAGGCCCAGCACGCGCGGGGCGTAGCGCGGGTTGGCTTGCAGCGCTTGTTGCAGCCGCTCGAACTCGGCCCGGGTGCGCACCACGATGAAGTCGTCGCGCTGCGTCGGGTCGTTGCTCAGGTTGCCGCTGCCCATGGCGTTCCAGGCGGCGACGAGGTTCAGGTCGTCGGTGCGCAGGCTCTGGCGGCTGTTGACTGGGGCGCGGCGCTCTTCGTTCACGTTGCGGTGCAGCGTGGTGGTGCCTTGGGGCAGCGCGTCGGCCTCGCCGCCGCCCATGATCACCCACGGGGCGGTGTCGTTCATGCCGGTGCGGCCCAAAATCATCTGGCGCGTGATTTCCTGCCAGTTGTCGCGGTTGCCCACTTCGGCCAAAAAGGCGCCGGTGCCGGGCTCGCCGATGTGGCCGTCATTCACCACACCGACCGGGATGCCGGCGTTGGCGGCTTCGCGCATCACCGAGCCGTTGAAGCCCGAGAGGCTGCGTATGTGGCGG
Source organism: Serpentinimonas raichei (assembly GCF_000828895.1). Lineage (NCBI taxonomy): Bacteria > Pseudomonadati > Pseudomonadota > Betaproteobacteria > Burkholderiales > Comamonadaceae > Serpentinimonas > Serpentinimonas raichei. The sequence continues at coordinate 1,993,111 of NZ_AP014568.1, forward strand.
TCGCGCCCGATGTTGCCGTCGCCGTCGCGGCCAAAGGAGCCAAAAGCGTCAACCTTGTAGCCAAAAGCATGCGTGGTGGCACCGGCGTGCGAAGTGCCGTTGATCAGGTTGCTCATGTGGCCGCGATAGACCGCCATATTGGGCAGCCGATCCCAGTTGGAGATGCCGTCGAGCCCTTGGAAATACATGCGGTGCGCGGCCCAGTGGTTCAGGCCGGTGCCATCGGGGTGAAAGAAGATCACGTTGCCGGTGGGCACGGCTTGCGTCATGGCGGCGCGGCCGGGGTCGGCAGCGGGGGCACGGGCCGCGCTGGCGGTGCTGGCACTGGCCAGACCGGCGGCCAGCGTGAGGGCGCAGGCGGCAGAAACCGCGCGAAGGCTCAAATTCATCATCCGTTCACTCCAAACTGGGGGGTTGTTGCGTTGAGGCAAGTTGGTGCAGCGCCCCAACGAGCCCAATCGGGAGTGTCCCAAAGGCTGCAAGAGCACCGCAACCCCATGACCTTAAGTGCGAAGGATGTAAGCCTGATGAAGCTTGAATGACAAAACCGTGAAACGCTAGCGAGTGCGGGCCGCCTCAAGCCGCCAATCGGCGCGCCTCGGCTTCCAGCAGCAGCCGATCGACCCCGGCCAGCGGCAATTGCACCAGCAGCTCCATGCGCAGATGCAAGGCGTGCAGGGTTTGGCGAAAGGCCTCGAGTTGCTGCTCGGGGTCTCCGTCGACCTTGGATGGATCGGGGTAGCTCCAGTGTGCAATGGCCGGATGACCGGGCCAGACTGGGCAAGGCTCGCCCGCAGCTTGATCGCAAACGGTGACGACCAGGTCCATCTGCGGTGCGTCGGCGTGGCTGAACTCCTGCTGGTTTTTGCTGCGCAAACCACCGGTCTCGATGCCTGCGGCGTGCAGCACTTGCAGCGTCAGCGGGTGCGGCTTCTGGTCGGCGCGCGCATGCGTACCGGCCGAATAGGCCCGAAAACGGTGCCCGCCCAAGTGGTTCAACACCGCCTCGGCCATGATGCTGCGCGCCGCATTGTGTGTGCACAAAAACAAGACGTTTAGGGGTTTTGGCATGGCCCATCCTCCATTCGGTTGAACACGCTGCCCAGTATAAATGGATAGCTTGGCAGGGCCATGAAGGATGCGCCATAATGGCTTTGTCTTTATGCACCAAGGAGTATGCGATGCAAACCAACGTAGGCAGTGTAGACAGAATCGTTCGCGTGGTGGGTGGGGTGGCGCTGATCGCGCTGGCCGCCACGGGCACCGTGGGGGCTTGGGGCTATATCGGGATCGTGCCCATTCTCACCGCTGCCATCGGCTGGTGCCCGGCGTACCTGCCGTTTGGCATCAGCACCTGCAAGACCAAAAACTGAGCGGCTGATCCAGCCCTCAGACACAAAAAAGGCCAGTTCGAAAACTGGCCTATCTTGTTGATTTATTTGGCTCCCCGACCTGGGCTCGAACCAGGGACCTACGGATTAACAGTCCGGCGCTCTACCGACTGAGCTATCGGGGAAAGACCCGAATTGTAGCACGCTTTCAGCCGCCTTCTGACGCCGTTCCAACGCAGTGCCTTGGGGTGGCTGGCTGCTTGGCAGGCCCCCAAGAGGGACGCCGGGCCGACACCGGGTCTTGTGGCTTCGTGCCCTACACTGCCCACCATGACCGTCTGCATCGAGACCCACATTTCGCGCGTCCTGCTGCACGGCGAGCGTGCCTACAAGGTCAAAAAGCCGCTGCGACTGCCTTTTCTGGACTTTTCCAGCCCCGAGCGGCGGCGCTGGTTTGGCGAGGAAGAGTTGCGCCTGAACCGGCGCACCGCGCCCGAGTTGTACTTGGGCTTGCGCCCGCTGAGTGCAGATTGGACAACCTTTTGCGCCGACCCCGAGGCCGCGCTCCAGGCCAGCCGCGCCGACACGGCACTGGACTGGGTGCTTTGCATGCGCCGCTTCGATGCCGACGCGCTGCTGGCCGAACAGGCCCGCAACGGCCGCCTGCGCCCGCAAATGATCGACGCCTTGGCCGCGCACGTGGCGGGTTTTCACCAGTCGCTGCCGCCGCTGCCGCCCGAGGCGCTGCCGCAGCGCGATACCCTGCACTGGGCCCAAGAGTGCGTGCAGGCGCTGCAACGGCAACCTGGGCCGGCCCCGCCGCAACGGGCCGAAGTCGAGGCGCTGGGCGCTGCACTGCTGGCGCAGTTGCAGGCGCTGCGGCCTTGGATGCAAGCGCGTGCGGCTGCGGGGCAGGTGCGCGAATGCCACGGCGATTTGCACTTGGGCAACCTGATCGAATGGGAAGGCGGGGTGCGCGCTTTCGACGCGATCGAATTCGAGCCCGATCTGCGCGCCATCGATGTGCTGAGCGACGCCACCTTTGCCTTCATGGACTTGCTCCAATACCGGCAGCCGGTGCTGGCTTGGCGTTTTCTGAACGGCTATCTGGACATCACGGGCGATTTCGAGGGCTTGCGCGGCCTGCGCGCTTGGGCTACCTACCGGGCCTTGGTGCGCGCCCGCGTGGCGTGGCTGAGCAGCGGCAGCGGCAGCGAAGGCGCGGCTTGCGCACAGGCATTGGCCTTGCATGAGAGCTACTGCGCCTGCGCCCAAGCGCTGCTGGCCGCGCCCGCGCCGCCGGGTCTGTGGCTGCTCATGGGCCTGAGCGGCAGCGGCAAATCGACCGTGGCGCAGTTGCTGCGCGATGCGCTGGCGCAGCAGGGGCGCCCTGCCCTGTGCCTGCGCTCCGACCTCGAGCGCAAGCGCTTGCTGGGCGTGGCCGCCACGGCGCGCCCGGATGCGATGCAGCAAGCGCAGTGGTACAGCCCGGCGCTGACGCAGCAAACCTACGCCCGCTTGCAGCAGGCAGCGCAGCAGGGCTTGCAAGCCGGCTGCTCGGTGCTGATCGACGCTGCCAGCCTGCGCCGCCACGAGCGCCAGGCGCTGCGCGCGCTGGCCGCGCAGCAGCGGGTACCGTTTTATGTGTGGGAGTGCCGTGCGGGCAGCGCCCAAGCGCAACGCCGCCTCGAAGCGCGCCAAGCCGACAACCGCGACCCCTCCGACGCCGATGCCGCCGTGCGCGCGCTGCAAGAGGGGTTTTTTGAGCCCATCGACGCCAGCGAACAAGCCGGGCACCGGCTGCTGCACAACGATGGCGACTTGGCGGCCCTGCAGGCGCAAGTGCGCGCCGCGCTGCACGAGGATGAATCCAGATGAACCGCGCAAGCAACCCCAACGACCCCTCCACCAGTTGCATGCCAGACCAAGCCCTTAGCGGCACCCCCATCCTGCACTGCCCGGTGGCGATCGTCGGTGCCGGGCCGGCCGGGTTGATGGCCGCCGAGGTGCTCAGCGCCGCCGGGGTGGAGGTGCACCTGTTCGACGCCATGCCCTCGGTGGGGCGCAAATTCCTGCTGGCCGGTATCGGCGGGCTGAATCTCACCCACGCCGAGCCGCTGCCCGCCTTCAAGACCCGCTACGGCCCGCGCGCCGACCACTGCGGCCGCTGGCTGGACGCCTTCGGCCCGCAAGCGGTGCGCGACTGGGCCGCCGGGCTGGGCATCCAGACCTTCGTCGGCAGCTCGCAGCGCGTTTTTCCACTGGAAATGAAGGCCGCTCCCTTGCTGCGCGCCTGGTTGCAGCGGCTGCGCCATCCGGCCAGCGGGGTGCCGGTGCGCTTTCATATGCGCCAGCGCTGGGACGGCCACCTGCAGCCCCTAGCCCCCGAAACACCCGGCTACCGGCTGCACCTGCACGGCCCGCAAGGCCAGACCGAGGTGCGTGCGCAGGCGCTGCTGCTGGCGCTCGGAGGCGCAAGCTGGCCCAAGCTCGGTTCCGACGGCGCCTGGATGCCGTGGCTGGCGCAGCACGGGGTGCCGCTGCAGCCACTGCGCCCCAGCAACTGCGGTTTTGATGTGGCCGTGGGCACGCGCCTGGGCTGGAGCGCGCACCTGCGCCAGCGTTGCGCCGGGGCCGCGCTCAAAGGGGTGCTGCTGCGCTTCACCGACGCCACCGGGCAGGCCTTCGAGCGCCGCGGCGAATGCGTGCTCACCGAAACCGGCCTCGAAGGCAGCCTGATCTACGCCGCTTCGGCGCGCTTGCGCGACACGATCGAGGCGCAAGGCCGGGTACACATCGAACTCGACCTCAAGCCCGACTGGAGCCGCAGCCGTTTGCAAGCCGAGCTGGGGCGGGCGCGGGCGCGGCAGTCGCTGGGCACGCTGCTGCGCCAGCGCATAGGCCTTGGGCCCACGCAAGTGGCGCTGCTGCACGAGGTGCGGCCGCCGGCGCAGCGCACCGACGCGGCCCCGTCCGCGCCCGAATGGGCGGCCCTCATCCAAGGCCTGCCGCTCGACCTGGTGGCCACGCGCCCGCTGGCCGAGGCCATCAGCAGCGCCGGTGGGGTGGCGCTGGAAGGCTTGAGCGAGGCGCTGATGCTGCACCGGCTGCCCGGCGTGTTCTGCGCCGGCGAGATGCTGGACTGGGAGGCCCCCACCGGCGGCTACCTGCTCACGGCCTGCTTGGCCAGCGGGCGCGTGGCGGGCCAAGGGCTGGCGGACTGGCTGCGGGCGCAAGCCCGCCTCGGTTCAGACTAAAAGCACGCCCTGCCTACAATGCACCCATGCTGCACTACCACACCGTCCCTGTTACGCCGTTTCAGCAAAACTGCTCCCTGCTCTGGTGCGACCAGACCCTTGCCGCCGCGGTGATCGACCCCGGTGGCGACCTCGATGACATTCTGGCCGAGGCGCAGCGGCTCGGGCTGGCTTTTCAGCAGATCTGGCTCACGCACGCCCACATCGACCACGCCGGTGCCGCCGGTGAGATGGCGCAGCGGCTTGGGCTGCCGATCGTCGGGCCGCACCCGGGCGACCAGTTCTGGATCGACGCGCTGGCGCAGCAAAGCCAGATGTTCGGTTTCCCGCCTGCGCGCCCCTTCACCCCCACGCGCTGGCTGCACGACGGCGACACGGTCACGCTCGGCCACAGCACCCTGCAGGTGCGCCATTGCCCCGGCCACACCCCCGGCCACGTGGTGTTTTACGCGCCCGAAATCCGGCGCGCTTTTGTGGGCGATGTGTTGTTTGCGGGCAGCATCGGGCGCACCGATTTCCCCCAAGGCGACCACGCTCAGCTCGTGGCCAGCATCCGCGAGCGCCTGTGGCCCATGGGCGACGACACCGTGTTCATCCCCGGCCACGGGCCCGAGAGCAGCTTTGGGCGCGAGCGGCGCAGCAACCCCTTCGTGGGCGATCGGGTCTGAGCGCTGCTGTTCAGCCGCGCCGCCGCGCCTGCTCGTACAGGCCCATGACGCGGCCGATGTTGGCCTGCAACTCGCGGATGCGCTCCGGCCCGGCCGGGTGCGTCGAGAGGAAGTTGAGCCCACCACCGCGGTTGCGCGCGATCATCTTCTCCCACAGCGTCACGCTGGCCTGCGGGTGATGGCCGGCACGGGCGGCGATCTCGAGCCCGACCAGATCGGCGTCGGTCTCGTCCTCGCGGCTAAAGCGCAGGCTCAGCAACTGGGTGCCGAGGTTGGCCGCCACGTTGCCCAAATCACCCAAGCCCAGCAACTGCGCCCCGAGCGCAAACCCGATGCTGGTGGCCTGCGTCTTGGCCATGCGCGCCCGGGCGTGCTCGCGCACCGCGTGCGCCATTTCGTGGCCCATGATCATCCCGATTTCGTCGTTGCTCAGGCGCAGTTCGTCCAGAATGCCGGTGTAGAAAGCGATCTTGCCGCCGGGCATGACAAAGGCGTTGATCTGCTCGCTGCGGATCAGGTTCACCTCCCACTGCCACTGGCGCGAGCGTGGGTTCCACGGTTGGGCAAAGGGAATCTGGCGCTGCGCGATGGCGCGCAGGCGGCGCAGTTGGCGGTCCGAGTCCGGCGCCAGCACGCCCTGCTGGCGCGCCTGCTGCATCATTTGCTGGTACTGCTGGGCAGCGGCGGCTTCGAGTTGCTGCGCCGACACCAAGTGGCGCAGCCGCGAGCCTTCGCCCACCGCCACCTGCGCCTCGGCTTGAGCGGGCAGCAAGCCGACCGCCGCCGTGGCCGTGGCGGCCCCAGCAGCCAACAAAAATCCGCGCCGCGACGACCATCGGTGCGTCGCAGGCTCGGTCAGAGGAGTTTTTGCATCACAAAGCCAGCACATGGCGCAATCATAGGCAAAATCGGGCCATGCGTGTGTCATCATCTGTAACAAACCCGGCGCTTGGTGCGGCGCCCTTGGGCGTGCCTGTAAGCGTGCCTGTAAGCGTGCCTGTGGGCGACCCCTCGGAAGCCCCTGAAGCCCGCCCCCTGGCCTTGCACACTTGGCGCGAGACCCTGCAGGCGCTGTGGGACTGGCGCATCCTGAGCCTGCTGATGCTGGGTTTTTCGGCCGGGCTGCCGCTGCTGCTGATCTTTTCCTCGCTCTCGCTGTGGCTGATGGAAGCCGGGGTGGAGCGCCGCGCCGTGACCTTTTTTAGCTGGGCCGCGCTGGGTTACTCGTTCAAGTTCGTCTGGGCGCCGCTGGTGGACCGGCTGCCGCTGCCGTGGCTGACCGGGCGCCTGGGGCGGCGCCGCGCCTACATGCTGCTGGCGCAGATCGGGGTGGCGGGGGCGATCGTCGGCATGGCCCTCACCGACCCGGCCGCGGGCGGCTGGGCGCTGACGCAGATGGCGCTGTTTGCGGTGCTGCTGGGCTTTATGTCGGCCACGCAAGACATCGTCATCGACGCCTACCGCATCGAAATCGCCCGCCCCGAGCAGCAGGGGCTGCTGTCGGCGGCCTACATCGCGGGCTACCGCGTGGGCATGATCGTGGCCGGGGCCGGGGTGCTGTTTCTGGCGGCGCACTGGGGCACTTCGCGCGGCAACTACCAGTTCGAGGCCTGGCAGTCGGCTTACCTGATCATGGCCTGCGTGATGGGCATCGGCATGCTGACCACGTTGCTCACGCCCGAGCCCGACTCCTCCAAGCAGCAGGCGCAACTGGCCCCGGCCGGGCAGCATCTGCGCTTGCTGGGGGTGTTTTTGTTCAGCCTGCTGGGGCTGGTGCTGGTGTTCTGGGGCGTGGGGCGCTTGGGCGCACCGCTGCTGGCTGGCAACGGGCCGCTGTGGAGCCTGCTGTTCGAGGCCAGCCGCATGGCGCTGGCGCTGGGGGCCGCCTTTGCTTTGGGCTGGGCCCTGATCCGCATCGGGTTCGCCAGTTCCGAGCAGGCGCGCATCACTTGGGTGGAGCCGGTGCTCGATTTTTGGCACCGCTACGGCTGGCGTACCGCGGCGCTGCTGCTGGCGCTGGTGGGGCTGTACCGCATCTCCGACATCGTGCTCGGCGTGATCTCCAACATTTTTTACCAGGACATGGGCTTTACCAAGCCCGAAATCGCCACCGCCGTCAAGACCTACGGGCTGGTGATCACCATCGCTGGCGGTTTTCTGGGTGGCATCTTGGCGTACCGGATCGGCGTCATGCGCGCGCTGATGTGGGGCGCGATCCTGTCGGCCGCCACCAACCTGGCTTTCATCGGCCTGGCCATGGTGGGGCGCGACCTCACCTGGCTGTACTGGGTGGTGTCGATCGACAACCTGGCGGCCGGCTTTGCCAGCGCCGCCTTCGTGGCCTTTTTGTCTAGCCTGACCAACATCCAGTTCACGGCGGTGCAGTACGCGATCTTTAGCTCGCTCATGACGCTGCTGCCCAAAACGCTGGGCGGCTACTCGGGCGCCATGGTCGATGGCTTGGGCTACCCCGGCTTTTTCACGCTCACCGCGCTGCTCGGGGTGCCGGTGATCGCGCTGGTCTGGTTGGCCGGTAGGCGGCTGCAAATCGCCGAGCGCCCGCCTTGACGCCCCGCACCCGATTGGGCCGCCCTCCCCCAAACAGGGGATAGGCAAAGCCTTGCTGCACCTGCACAATCAAGCCCAGTCGCTGTCAACACAGTCAGATCAAGGGCGCAGCAGAAAGCCCACAGGGTGTGGCGGCCGCCAAACGGACCAGCCACTTTGGATCACTTTTCCCAACGACGTCCTGATGGACTTCACGCCGCCTTCGGGCGGCTTTTTTTTGGCCTTGCCGCTGCGGGCCCGCCCCGGGCTAAGCCGCCTTGGGCACTTGGCGCGGCCGGCCTTGGTCGTCGATCGCCACGTAGGTGAGCGATGCCTCGGTCACTTTCACGTAGCGGCCTTGGGCCGAGAAGCGCTCGGCGTACACCTCCACCTGCACCGTGATCGAGGTGTTGCCGATGCGCGTCAAGGTGGCGTAAAAGCTCAGGATGTCGCCCACCCGCACCGGCTGTTTGAAGATAAACTGGTTTACCGCCACGGTGGCGATGCGCCCCTGCGCCAGCCGCGCGGGCAGTACCGAACCGGCCAAATCCACTTGGGCCATGACCCAGCCGCCAAAAATGTCGCCGTTGGGGTTGCAGTCAGCCGGCATCGGGATCACCTTGAGCACCAGTTCGTGCTCGCAAGCGGGTTGGGGAATGTGACCCAAGCGGGTGGCGGGCGCGGCACCGACTTCGGGGGCCGTGGGGGCTGCTGTGGGGGTTGCGTGGGTGCTCATGGGGCCGAATTGTCGGGCATCGCAATCGTGGGTGCCTTCAACCCACTGCCTGCTTGGAACGCCGTCGGCAGCGCGGAACGCAAATGCTCGATCCAAGCGCTGGCGGCCAGCGGCAGGCGGCGGTCGCGCCGCCACACCAGTTGCCACAGGCGCAGGATCGGAAAGCCCGTCATGGGCAGCAGCGCCAGCCCTTCCTGCGCTGGGTCGGCGTCGAGCGCGTGGCGCGACAGCACCGCCAGCCCCAGCCCGGCGGCCACCGCGTGCTTGATCGCCTCGTTGCTGCCCAAGGTCAGGCGTTCGTCGGGATCGAGGCCGTTGGCGCGCAAGTGCTCCAGCACCACCTGGCGCGTGCCAGAGCCGCTCTCGCGCCACAGCAGCGTCTGGCCCTTGAGCGCGCTCAGCGGCAGGCGGCGCCGTTGCGCCCACGGGTGCCCGGCCGGGCCGATCAGCACCAGCGGGTTGTCCAGCACCGGCAGCGTGTGCAGCGGCGGGAAGCTGGGCGGGCGCATCATCAGCGCCAGATCGACGCGCTCGCTGCGCAGCAGCTCCACCACGGCGTCGCGGTTGTGCACCGCCAGCTCGATGTCGATGCCCGGGTGCGTGCGCGCAAAGGCGCTGATCCACTGGGCGATGAAGTACTCGGTGGTGGTCACCCCGGCGATGCGCAGCGTGCCGCGCTTGAGCCCCTGCAGCGCCAGCAGCTCCTCTTCCAGCGCCTGCCAGCGCGTGAACACATCCAGCACCGCCTCGCGCAGCAGCGTCCCGCTGTCGGTGATGCGGATGCCGCGTCCGGCCGGCGCCAGCAGCGCCTGCCCCAGCGCGGCCTGCATCTCGTGCACCTGCGACGACACGGTGGGCTGCGCCAGATGCAGCTCGCGCGCGGCGGCGGTGATCGAACCCAGCCGCGCCACCGCCTCCCAGGTGCGCATTTGGGCAAAGCTGATTCGGGGTGGGCGCAATTTATTCATCGGTCTAGATCTATGGGTTGCATGCCGAATGATAATTTGATTGCGATGAAAATTCGCGCCATACTGCGAAATGGCCCGCAGCCCACGAATGCTGCCGCGTCAAAGCTTGCAACGGTTCATCCACCCACTAGAGGAGCATCCCCCCATGAGCAACCTGGTCCCCATCACCGTCGCCCCAGGCGATGGCATCGGCCCCGAGATCACCGAAGCCACGCTGCGCGTGCTGCGCGCGGCCGGCGCACTCATCGCGCCCGAGACCATCAGCGTGGGCGAGGCCCAGTACCTGGCCGGCCACAGCTCGGGCATCGCGCCCGAGAGCTGGGACAGCCTGCGCCGCACCCGCGTGTTGCTCAAAGGCCCCATCACCACCCCGCAAGGCGGCGGCTTCAAGAGCCTGAACGTGACCATCCGCAAAACGCTGGGCCTGTACGCCAACGTGCGCCCCTGCGTCACCTACCACCCCTTCGTGAAAACGCTGCACCCCGCCATGGATTTGGTGATCGTGCGCGAAAACGAGGAAGACCTCTACGCCGGCATCGAACACCGCCAGACCGATCAGGTCTATCAGTGCCTCAAGCTCGTCACCCGCCCCGGCTGCGAAAAAATCATTCGCTACGCCTTCGAGTACGCGGTCAAGAATGCGCGGCGCAAGGTCACCTGCATGACCAAAGACAACATCATGAAGATGACCGACGGCCTGTTCCACAAGGTCTTCGACGAGATCTCCAAAGAGTACCCGCAGATCGAAGTCGAGCACATGATCATCGACATCGGTGCGGCACGGCTGGCCACCCGGCCCGAGCGCTTTGACGTCATCGTCACGCTCAACCTCTATGGCGACATCATCAGCGACATCGCCGCCGAGATCACCGGCTCGGTCGGGCTGGCCCCGAGCGCCAACATCGGTGATCGCATCGCCATGTTCGAGGCCATCCACGGCAGCGCGCCCGACATCGCCGGCAAGGGCATCGCCAACCCCTCTGGCCTGCTGCTGGCCGCCGTGATGATGCTGATCCACATTGGCCAGTCCGACGTGGCTGAAAAAGTCCACAACGCCTGGCTGCGCACGATCGAAGACGGCATCATCACCGCCGACCTGCGCGGCTCGCTCAGCGTAGGCCGCCCCTTTGGCAGCATGGACTTTGCCGACGCCGTGATCGACCGCCTCGGCCAAGAGCCGAGCCAGCTCAAACCGGTGCACTACATCGAGCCCGAGCAAACCGCCCTTGATGCCTCGGCGGCCACCAACGCCAGCGCGCACGCCCCGCTACCGGACCCGGTTTCGGTGAAAGCGCTGGTGGGGGTGGATGTGTTCGTGAACGCGCGCCAAAGCGCCGACTTTTTGGCCGGCCAGCTGAGCGCGCTGGTGACACCCGCCTTTCATTTGCAGATGATCACCAACCGCGGCGTCAAGGTCTGGCCGGGCGGCTTCCCCGAGACCTTCTGCACCGACCACTGGCGCTGCCGCTTCGTGGCCGCCAACGGCGCGAGCGTGACGCACTTCGACCTGATCGAGCTGATGCAAGCGCTGGCGCAGCGCGGCATCGACTTCATCAAGACCGAAAACCTCTGCACCTTCGACGGCGAACGCGGCTACGCGCTCGGGCAAGGGCAGTAAAGCCTTGGCGGCCTGGGTGTGCGGCCACGGGCCATAGCTTCTATGATCGGGGGTTAGCCCCCCCGATCGAGACGCTGCGCCCCTTGAACCCAGACCACCTCACCGCTGCCACTGCGGCCGAACCCGCTGCCGCCATTGACAGCGGCACCCCGCTGGCGCAGGCGCTGCGCCAGCCTGCCGCGATGCTGCGCGTGCGCGGCGCGCGCACCCACAACCTGAAAAACATCGACCTCGACATCCCGAAAAACGCGCTGGTGGTGATCACCGGCCTGTCGGGTTCGGGCAAGTCCAGCCTCGCCTTCGACACCCTGTACGCCGAGGGCCAGCGCCGCTACGTCGAGAGCCTGAGCGCCTACGCGCGCCAGTTTTTGCAGCGCCTCGACAAGCCCGACGTCGATCTGATCGAGGGCCTGGCGCCGGCCATCGCCATCGAACAAAAAGCCACCAGCCACAACCCGCGCTCGACCGTGGGCACCGTGACCGAAATCCACGACTACCTGCGCCTGCTCTACGCCCGCGTCGGCACCCCGCACTGCCCCGAGCACGGCCAGGCGCTGCAAGCGCAGACCGTGAGCCAGATGGTGGACCAGGTGCTGGCGCTGCCGCCCGACACCAAGGTGCTGTTGCTGGCCCCGATTGCGCGCGCCCGCAAGGGCGAGTTCGCCGACACCCTGGCCGAGCTGCAAGCGCAAGGCTTCGTGCGCTTCCGGCTCGACGGCCAGGTGCTGGAGGCCGAGCGCCTGCCCGCGCTCAAGCGCACCGGCAAGCACGACCTCGACGTGGTGATCGACCGCCTCAAGGTGCGCCCCGGCGCACCCGCCGACGCAGCCGCCGAACAGCGCCAGCGGCTGGCCGAGAGCTTCGAGACCGCGCTGCGCCTGGGCGAAGGCAAGGCGCTGGTGCTGGAGCTCGACAGCGGGCGCGAGCACCTGCTGAGTGCGCGCTTTGCCTGCCCGCAGTGCGCCTATGCGCTCGACGAACTGGAGCCGCGTTTGTTCTCCTTCAACTCGCCGCTGGGTGCCTGCCCCGGCTGCGAGGGCCTGGGCCACGTGGAGCGCTTCGACCCCGCGCGCGTGGTGGCCTTCCCCAGCCTGAGCCTGGCCGCTGGGGCCATCAAAGGCTGGGACCGGCGCAACGCCCAGGCCTTTGGCGTGTTGCAAAACCTGGCCGCACACTACGCCTTCGAGCTCGACACGCCGTGGGAAAACCTGCCCGAAGCGGTGCACCAGGTGCTGCTGCACGGCTCGGGCACGCAAGAAATTGCCTTCGACTACGCCTTCGACGCCGGCCAGACGGTGCGCAAACACCACCCCTTCGAGGGCCTGTTGCCGAACCTAGAGCGGCGCTGGCGGGAAAGCAGCAACCCCACCGTGCGCGAAGAGCTGGCGCGCCAGCGCAGCACCCAAGTCTGCCCGCAGTGCCACGGCAGCCGCCTGCGGCCGCAGGCGCGCCATGTGTACGTGGGCCAGGGCGAGCAGGCACGCGCCATCTACCAGATCGGCCAGATCACGCTGGCGCAGGCGCTGCATTGGTTCGAATCCTTGCAGTTGCACGGGGCCAAAGCCGAGATCGGGGCCCGAGTGCGGCGCGAAATCGCGGCCCGGCTGCAGTTTCTCAACGACGTCGGGCTGGGCTACCTGAGCCTCGAGCGCAGCGCCGAGACCCTGAGCGGCGGCGAGGCGCAGCGCATCCGCTTGGCCAGCCAGATCGGCTCTGGGCTCTCGGGCGTGCTGTACGTGCTCGACGAGCCCAGCATCGGCTTGCACCAGCGCGACAACGAGCGCCTGATCGGCACCCTGATGCGCCTGCGCGAGCTCGGCAACAGCGTGCTGGTGGTCGAGCACGACGAAGACATGATCCGCGCCGCCGACCACGTCATCGACCTCGGCCCCGGCGCCGGCGTGCACGGCGGGCGCGTCATGGCCCAGGGCAGCTGCGCCCAGCTCATGGCCACGCCGGGCTCGCTCACCGGCGCCTACCTCTCGGGCGCGCGGCGCATCGAGGTGCCCAAGCAGCGCAAAGCCTTCGACCCGGTCAGCGGCGCGGCGCTGCGCCTGCTGCAAGCCAGCGGTCACAACCTGCGCGCGGTCAGCACCGCCTTCCCCGTCGGGCTGTTCACCTGCGTCACGGGCGTCAGCGGCTCGGGCAAATCGACCCTCGTCAACGACACCCTGTACCGCGCCGTGGCGCGCCACCTCTACCGCAGCCACGACGAAGCGGCGCCGCACCAAGGCCTAGAGGGGCTGGAGCATTTCGACAAGGTCATCAACGTCGATCAAAGCCCGATCGGGCGCACCCCGCGCAGCAACCCGGCCACCTACACCGGCCTTTTTACCGGCATCCGCGAGCTGCTGGCCGAGGTGCCGGCGGCGCGCGAGCGCGGCTACGGCCCGGGGCGCTTTTCGTTCAACGTGGCGCAGTCAGCCGGCGGCGGCCGCTGCGAAGCCTGCCAGGGCGACGGCGTGGTCAAGGTCGAGATGCACTTCCTGCCCGATGTCTATGTGGCGTGCGAGGTCTGCCAGGGCCAGCGCTACAACCGCGAAACGCTTGCTGTGCAGTACAAGGGCAAGCACATCGCGCAGATTCTGGAGCTCACGGTCGAGCAGGCCAGCGCCTTCTTCCAAGCCGTGCCGGCGCTGCAGCGCAAACTGCAAACCCTGCTCGACGTCGGGCTGGGCTACCTGCGCCTGGGCCAGAGCGCGACCACGCTCTCGGGCGGCGAGGCGCAGCGCGTCAAGCTGGCGCTCGAGCTCTCGAAGCGCGACACCGGCCGCACCCTCTACGTGCTGGACGAACCCACCACCGGCCTGCACTTCGCCGACATCGAGCTGCTGCTCAAGGTGCTGCACCAGCTGCGCGACGCCGGCAACACCATCGTGGTGATCGAGCACAACCTGGACGTGATCAAAACCGCCGACTGGCTCATCGACCTCGGCCCCGAAGGCGGCGCCGGCGGTGGCCAGATCCTGGTCTGCGGCACCCCCGAGCAAGTGGCGGCCTGCCCCGGCAGCCACACCGGGCGCTTTTTGCAGCGTGGCCTGCTTGGGCCGCAGGCCTGCGCCTCACTTTGACGTGGACCCGTCACATCTGCTCCAAACTGCATGACTCAGGCGACAACTATCTTGACAGGCGCCGTGCGCTTGGATTTCGCCAGCCGGGTCAGCTCACGCATGTGCAACCGGCGGATGGCGCGCTGCGGTGCGCGCCCCTTCTTACGGTCGGGCGAGGCTCATACCGCGCTGTCCCACGGCGCCGACAGACGCACCGCGCCGTTGATGATGCCGACCATCGAGTACGTTTGCGGGAAGTTGCCCCACAACTCGCCGGTGACCGGATCGAGGTCCTCGCCGAGCAGGCCGACGTGGTTGCGGCGCCCCAGCAGGGCCTCGAAAGCGGCCCGTGCCTCTTCGTGGCGGCCGATGCGCGCCAGGGCGTCGACACGCCAGAACGAACAGACGTTGAATGCGACCTCGGGGCGGCCGAAGTCGTCCTCCGCCTCGTAGCGGCGCATGAACGGCCCGTCGCACAGGGACGCTTCCAGCGCCGCCACGGTGCTGGCAAAGCGTGCGTCGTGGCGCGGCAGGAAGCCCACTTCGCCCATCAGCAGCACGCTGGCGTCGAGGTCGCGCCCGCCCAGGCTCTCGACGTAAGCCTGGCGCTCTTCGTTCCACGCGCGCTCAACGATGGCTGTGCGGATCACTGCGGCGCGCTGCTGCCACAAGGCCGCGCGTTCCGGCAAGCCGAGCACGACAGCGATGCGGGCCAACCGGTCGCAGGCTGCCCAGCACATCAGTGCCGACGAGGTGTGCACGCGGGCCCGCGTGCGCAGCTCCCAGATGCCGGCGTCGGGCCGGTCGTGCAGAGCCCAGGCCTGCTCGCCCATCACTTCCAACGCGGTGAAGTCGGCCGCGTCACCGCGGCGGAACAGGCGGTGATCGTGGAAGGCCTGCGCGGCGCCGAGCACCACGCTGCCGTAGACGTCGTGCTGGAAGTGCTCCTGTGCTTGGTTGCCCACCCGCACCGGCCCCATGCCGCGGTATCCCGCTGCGCGCGCCACCACCGACTCGGGCAGCGACTTCTCCAGACCGATGCCGTACAGCGGCTGCACGTGACCGTTCTCGGCGCCGCGCACCACGTTGTAGAGCCAACTGAGGTAGGCCTCCATCGTGCCGACCTCGGCCAAGCTGTTCAGCGCGCGGACGACGAAGAAGGCGTCGCGCAGCCAGCAGTAGCGGTAGTCCCAGTTGCGGCCACTATTCGCGGCTTCAGGGATGCTGGTGGTCATCGCCGCGACGATGGCGCCGGTATCCTCGAACTGGCACAGCTTGAGCGTGATGGCGGCGCGAATCACCGCGTCCTGCCACTCCAGCGGCACCGCCAGCCGGCGTGACCAGTGGCGCCAGTAGAGCGCGGTTTGCTCCTCGAACTCGCGCGCGGTGTTGTCGATGCTGCCGACCAGCGTTTCGTCGGGCCCGAGCAGCAGGCTCATCGACCGGGTCGGCGAGAACCAGGTGCCTTCGAGCAGGTAGGTCAGCGGCACGCTCGTGTTCAGCCGCAGCGTCAAGTCGGGCATCACGAAACGCAGGTGGTGGCTGCCGCGCGTCAGGGTCGGCGACGTGGTGCCCCAGTCACCGTGCGGGCGCACCGTGATGCGCACACGCGGGTGGCCGGCCAGCAGGTGGACCCGGCGCACGAGTTGTGCCGGCCGGAACACACGGTCGCGGTGGATGAAGCGTGGCGCGAAGTCCGTGAGCTCGATGCCCTGGCCGCGGTCGTCCCACAGCCGGGTGCGCACGATCGCGGTGCCGGGGTCGTAACTTTGTTCGGTGCGTGCCAGCCCTTCGAGTTCGACGGTCAGCGCGCCGTCCAGCGGCAGCCCGTCGCGGCTGTGCAGCAGCGCGTCGAAGACCGGCGTGCTGTCGAAGCGCGGCATGCAGCACCAGACGATGCTGCCGCGGCGCTCGATCAGTGCGCTGACGGTGCAGTTGCCGATCAGCGCCAGGTCCAGACTGGCCGCCGGGCGGGGCGCGGCTTGATTCGCAGGCATCGTTAAACTCCGCATCGAAAAAGGCGAAAGGGGTTTTGGGTCGGTCAGGATGTAAACTTGATCGAATGTACATGAAGACCGACCTGCGAGCACCGCCAAGCCTTCCCGCCCTCACCGTATGCGGCAGGCCCGTTTGCCATCCGATGGCGGCATCAACAGCGCCTTCGCCTTTCGACATGAACCCACCTAGACAGCGGCTGACGCCGCAACCCGACCCGCGCATCCGAGCGTGAAGACCTTCCGCCTGCAGTTGCGCTTTCTGGTGCCGCTGATTGCGGTGCTGGTCACGGCTTCGTACTTGGCCGTGCCGTTTATGGACCAGGTCACGCTGCGATGGTTCAGCCGCGACCTCAACAGCCGCGGCACGCTGGTCGCCAGCGCCTTGTCCGACTCGGTCGGCGAGGCCTTGATCGCCGGCCGGCCGGCGCGGCTGCAGCCGCTGTTTGACCGCGCCGTGAAGGATGAGCGGCTGCTGGCGGTCGGCCTGTGCAATGCCGATGGTCTGCTGCTGCAGAGCACCGCCGGCTTCCCAGCGACGCTGGGTTGCGCGCAGGCGCAGGTGCTGGCCGCCCAGCCCGAACCGTGGCTGGCGCTCCCCGGCGGCGCGGTGCATTTGGGTGTGCACGACGTGATCGGCCAACCGCCGCCGCCTCCCTCACCGCCGCTGGAGCAGGTGAGTCCTGCATCAGGCCTGATCCCCGACACGGCGCTGGCCAGACTTGGCGAGGCGGCTGCGGCGATCGAATCGCCAACCTCGTCACCATTGCTGTTGGGCCGCCTTGTGCTGCTGCAAGACATGAGCTTCATCGAACGCCGCAGCGCGGACACGCGGCGGTACCTGATCGGGCTGATTGCCGCCCTCGGCTTGGTGATTGCATTGATCACCGTGGTGGTGGCACAGCTCAGTTGGCGCGGATGGGTCAACGGCACACGCGCGCTGATGCGGGGCGAGGGCCTGCTGAGCCCGCTGCTGTCGGGTGCCGCATCGGCGCCGGAACTGGCGCCGTTGGCCGCCGACCTGCGCGCGCGGCTTCGCGACATGGAGGACGAGTTCCGCCGTTCGCAAGGCCCCGAGGCCGAGTGGACCGCCGAGCGCCTGCGCGCGCTGCTGCAGACCCACCTGAGCGGCGACCAGGTGATCGTCGTCTCCAACCGCGAGCCGTACATCCACGAACACGCCGACTCGGGCATTGTTGTTAAGCGGCCGGCCAGCGGGCTGGTCACCGCGGTCGAGCCGGTGATGCGCGCCTGCTCAGGCACCTGGATCGCCCACGGCAGCGGCAGCGCCGACCGTGACGTGGTCGACGCCGGCGACCGCGTGCTGGTACCGCCCGGGCAGGACGAATACCGGCTGCGCCGCGTCTGGCTCAGCGCCGAGGAAGAGCAGGGCTACTACTACGGCTTGGCCAACGAAGGCCTCTGGCCGCTGTGCCACGTGGCCCATGTGCGCCCGGTGTTCCGCGAATCCGACTGGGAAGCCTACAAGCGTGTCAACCAACGCTTTGCCGACGCGGTGGTGGCCGAAGCGCGCAGCGAAGACCCGGTCGTGCTGGTGCAGGACTATCACTTTGCGCTGTTGCCGGCGATGGTGCGCGAGCGGCTGCCGCAGGCCACCATCCTCACCTTCTGGCACATCCCGTGGCCGAACCCGGAGTCCTTCGGCATCTGCCCGTGGCGGCGCGAGATCCTGCAAGGCTTGCTCGGCAGCACGATCCTCGGCTTCCACACCCGCTTCCATTGCAAGAACTTCATCGAGACCGTGGACCGCTACCTCGAAGCGCGAATCGAGCACGAACACTCGACCATCGCCTTTCGCGAGAAGGAGACGCTGATCGAGAGCTACCCGATCTCGATCGAGTGGCCAAGCCCGGAGCAGGCTGCGGGCTGGGCCAGCGCGGCCGAGTGCCGCCAGCGGGTGGTCGGGCGCCTGGGCCTGCCTACCGACATCTGCCTGGCTGTCGGTGTCGATCGTTTCGACTACACCAAGGGCATCCTCGAACGCCTGAATGCGGTCGAGCGGCTGCTCGAGAAGCGTCCCGAGTGGGTCGGCCGCTTCGTCTTCGTGCAGGTCGCCGCGCCGACGCGCAGCGCGCTCGAGGAGTACCGCAGCTTCCAGGAGCGCATCGAGCGTGTCGCCGAGCGCATCAACCAGCGCTTCGGCCGCCCGGGCTACCAGCCGGTGCACCTGCTCGCGACGCACCACGAGCACGACGCCGTGACCGAACTGTACCGCGCTGCCGACATCTGCATGGTCACCAGCCTGCACGACGGCATGAACCTGGTCTGCAAGGAGTTCGTTGCGGCGCGCGACGACCTGCGCGGCGTGCTGATCCTGAGCCGCTTTGCCGGTGCCGCGCGTGAGCTGTCGGAGGCGTTGATCGTCAACCCGTACCACGTCGAGGAGACCGCCGACGCACTGCACCGCGCGGCCTCGATGCCGCCGGCCGAGCAGCGCGAACGCATGGCCAGCCTGCGTGGCACGGTGCGCGAGTTCAACGTCTACCGCTGGGCCGGGCGCATGTTGGCCGATGCCGGGCGCTGGCGGCTGCGTTCGCGCATCGAAGCGCGCGTCAAGCGCTCCCAGACGGGTTGACCGGCCCCGCCTCTTTCGAAGCAAGCCGCCATGCTGCATCTGTTCACCCCCGAAGGCGAGGCCGCGCTGGCGGCCGTGCTCCGGTTGCGGCCGCTGATGGCCTTCGACTTCGACGGCACGCTCACCCCTATCGTGGCGCGGCCCGCCGACGCCCGCATCTCGGTGGCGGTGGCCAGCCGGCTCGCGGCGCTGGCCAGCCGGCTGCCGGTGGCCATCGTCACCGGGCGGGCGGTGGCCGACGTGCGGCCGCGGCTGGGCTTCGTGCCGCACTTCGTCGTCGGCAACCATGGCGCCGAGGTCGAGCCGGCGGCGGCCTCCGGCGCGGCGCTGTTCACCGCGCTGGACGGTCTTCGTGCGCAACTGTCGGCACACGCCGCAGCGCTGCGCTCGGCCGGTGTGCAGGTCGAGGACAAGGGGCTGTCGATCGCACTGCACTACCGCCTCGCGCGCGACCGCGCGCGCGCCCTGCAGCGCATCGAGGAACTGCTGACCCCGCTGCCGGCCGGCCTGCGGTGCTTCGCCGGCAAGATGGTGGCCAACGTGGTGTCTGCCGACGCGCCCGACAAGGCCCAGGCGGTGCACGCCCTAGTGACGACCACCGGCGCGGCGGCGGCCTTTTTCGCAGGCGACGATGTCAACGACGAACCGGTGTTCGCCGCAGCGCCGGCGCACTGGTTGACGCTGCGCATCGGGCGCGACGACCCGGCCAGCCTCGCGCGCTTCGGACTCGACGGCCCGCACGAGATGGCGATGCTGCTACAGCGTGTGCTGGCAATCACCGCAGCGGCTGCCAGCTGTCGCATCCCAAACAATCGTAGGGGCATAATTTCACCCCAGCAACCCCAAGCAGACGCGCCATGAACCCCTACGACTTCGACCTCTTCGTCATCGGCGGCGGCAGCGGTGGCGTGCGCGTAGCGCTGGCCGAGGCGCACGGCCAGGCTGGGCTGGACGGCACCTGCGTCAACGCCGGCTGCATCCCCAAAAAACTCTACGGCTACACCGCGCACTACGCGGCCGCGCAGCGCGAGTCGCAGGTGCAGCGCTGCCTGCTCGGGCCGCAGGCCACGGGCAGCGCGGCAACACCCGAAGCGCAACCAGCAGCCGGCTGAAGCGGGCCGCCAGCCATTCACCACGAAATCTCGGACTCGCAATCCGAATTTTTAAGCTAAGATGCGCAGATGATTCACCGCAGCCGTCATCTGCAGGCCCTGCGCACCGCCTTGAGCCTATTCCCGGTCGTGGCCATGCTGGGCGCCCGTCAGGTAGGGAAAACCACGCTGGCGCGTGCGCTGCTCACAGAGTGGGCTGGGCCTGCGCACCATTTCGACCTACAAGACCCCGAGGACCAAGCCCGCTTGAGCGATGCCTCATTTGTGCTCAGGCGCCTCACGGGTTTGGTGGTGCTGGACGAAATCCAGCTGCGGCCCGACCTGTTTGCCTTGCTGCGCGTGCTGGCTGACCGGGCCGACGCACCGGCTAGGTTTTTGCTGCTAGGCAGCGCGGCGCCCGAACTGCTGCGCAACACCTCGGAAAGTCTGGCCGGGCGGGTGGTGTTCCACGAGCTCGAGGGCCTGATGCTGGATGAATTGCCCAGCCCCATGCTCGATGCGCGCTGGTTGCGTGGCGGTTTCCCGCGGTCGCTGCTGGCCCCAACCGACGCGGCGAGCCGCACATGGCGCGAGTCATTCATACGCACCTATCTGGAGCGCGACCTGCCGCAACTCGGTATCAACCTGCCGGCACTGACGCTGCGTCGCTTCTGGACCATGCTGGCCCACTACCACGCGCAAACTTGGAACGGCAGCGAACTCGCTCGGTCCTTGGGGGTGAGCGACAAGACGGTAGCGCGTTACCTCGACATTCTAGAGGGCACCTTCATGACTTGGCGCCTGCGGCCTTGGCACGGCAATCAAGGCAAGCGCGAAGTCAAGGCGCCCAAGGTGTACCTGAGCGACACCGGCTTGCTGCACAGCTTGCTGGGCATCGCGGCCGAGCACGACTTGCTGGCCCACCCCAAATGCGGCGCCTCGTGGGAGGGGCTGGCCGTGCGCGAAATCATGCACAAGATCGGCGCGGGGCGCGACGAAGCGCACTTCTGGGGGCTGCACTCGGGTGCCGAGCTCGACCTGCTGATCGAAAGACAAGGTCAGCGCCTGGGCTTTGAAGTCAAGCTCACCCGTGCGCCCAAAGTCACCCCGTCCATGCGCTCCGCACTGCAAGTTTTAGGTTTAACCCATCTGTATGTGGTTTGCCACGGCGACGGGCCCATTGCCCCTTTGGCCGATGGCATCAGCGCCCTGCCGCTGCAAAGCTTGAGCACGCTGCATGCCGACAGCGCATTCGAAGCCCTGCTCACGGCAAGCTGGCGCTGAATCGGCGCACTTTGCCAGCGCCCACAGCGCGGCATAATTTCCCCCTAGCAACCCCACCACCACAGCCGCCATGAACCCCTACGACTTCGACCTTTTTGTGATTGGCGGCGGCAGCGGCGGTGTGCGCGCCGCGCGCATGGCGGCGCAGCGCGGTGTGCGCGTGGCGCTGGCCGAGGCGCACGGCCAGGCCGGGCTGGGCGGCACCTGCGTCAACGCCGGCTGCATCCCCAAAAAACTCTACGGCTACGCCGCGCACTACGCGACCGCGCAGCGCGAGTCGCAGGGCTACGGCTGGGAGGCAGCGCCGGCGCGGCTCAACTGGGCCACCCTCAAGGCCAACCGCGCGCGCGAGTTGGCGCGGCTCAATGGCGTCTATGCCGATCTGCTGCGCGCCAGCGGCGTGGCGCTGCTCGAAGGCTGGGCGCGCCTGCTCGACCCCCACACGGTGAGCCTGGCCACGCTCAACGCCGACGGCTCGCCGGGCCAGCGCCGCTTCAGCGCCGCGCGCATCCTCGTGGCCACCGGAGCCGCGCCGCATCTGCCGCACTTCAAAGGCCGCGAACACGCCCTGCACTCCAGCGATCTGTTCGAGATCGAGCCCTTTCCGCAGCGGCTGCTGGTGGTCGGCGGCGGCTACATCGCCTGCGAGTTCGCCTCCATCTTTCATGGCTTGGGCGCGCAGGTGACGCAGCTCTACCGCGGCGAGCAGATTTTGCGCGGCTTCGACGACGAGCTGCGCCACTTTCTGGCCGCCGAACTGCTCAAGCAAGGGCTCGATCTGCGCTTGCAAGCCGGCGTGCTGGGGCTGGAGCGCCACGCCGACGGCCTGCACGTGGCGCTGGAAGACGGCAACCACCTGGTGGTCGATGCCGCCCTCTACGCCACCGGGCGCCGGCCCAACGTGCAGGGGCTGGGCCTCGAGGAGCTCGGCGTGGCGCTGGGGGCGCAAGGCGAGATCGTGGTCGATGCGCAGTTCCAAAGCAGCGTGCCCAGCGTCTATGCGCTGGGCGACGTCACCGGGCCCATGCAACTCACCCCGGTGGCGCTGGCGCAGGCCATGCGGTTGGTCGATCGGCTCTACGGCAGCGGCCACGCCCGCCCAGCGCTCGACCTCGATCTGGTGCCCACCGCCGTTTTCACCCACCCGAGCCTTGCCACAGTGGGCCTGAGCGAGGAGCAGGCGCGCCAGCGCTACCCGCGCGTGCGTGTGTACCGCAGCGAGTTTCGCGCCCTGCGCCACACCCTGAGCGCCAGCAGCGAGCGCACGCTCATCAAGCTGATCGTCAACGACGCCGATGACCGCGTGCTCGGCCTGCACATGGTGGGCGCCGAAGCCGGCGAGATCGTGCAAGGCTTTGCCGTGGCGCTGCAAGCCGGCGCCACCAAAGCGCAGTTCGACGCCACGCTGGGCATCCACCCGACCGTGGCCGAGGAGTTCGTGACCTTGCGCACGCCGGTGGGTGGGGGCTGATGTGCAATCCAGCGCACTTGCCACCCACCTGCGCCACAATGCCCCCACCATGCCGCACAGCCCGCCCCACAGCCCTCCCTTCACCCCGCCCCAAAGCTACACCGACGCCGCGGCCGCGCTGGCTCAGGTGCAGGCGCTGTACCAGCGCGCGGTGGCGCATTTGCGCCAGGCGCTGCACCAGTATGTGCGCGCCGGCGGCACCAGCGCACCCCAGCGCGTGCGCGCCTGCTACCCCTTCGTGCGCCTGCACTGCCAGCGCGCCCACGGCGGGCCCGGCGCGGGCGCGCCCAGCCGCCTGAGCTATGGCTTCGTCGCCGGCCCCGGCCGCTACGAAACCACCCTGACCCGCCCCGATCTGTTTGCCAGCTACTACCTGGAGCAGTTCGAGTTGCTGCTGCACAACCACGGCGGCGCGCTCGAGGTGGGGGTGAGCAACCAACCGATCCCGCTGCACTTTGCGTTGGCCGAGCACGAGCACTTGGAGGGCGAGCTGAGCCCGGCCCAGCGCGCCGCCCTGCGCGACTGCTTCGACCTGCCCGACCTGAGCCAGATGGACGACGGCATCGCCAACGGCACGCACCAGAGCGCCGCCCACGAAGCGCAGCCGCTGGCGCTGTTTGGTGCGGCGCGGGTCGATTACTCGTTGCAGCGGCTGCGCCACTACAGCGGTACCGCCCCGGCCTGGTTTCAGGGCTTCGTGCTGTTTACCAACTACCCTTTCTACGTCGATGAGTTCATCCGCCTCGGGCAAGAGGCGCTGGCCAACCCTGCGAGCGAATACCTAGGCCTGGTCGAGCCCGGCAACGTGCTCACGCCGCGCGCGGGTTTGAGCGCCGCCGAACAACAGCTGCTGCACGAACTTGCACAAGGCCAACCGGGCCGCGCTTTGCCGCGCCTGCCGCAGATGCCGGCCTACCACCTGCTGCGCGCCGACGGCAGCGGCATCACGCTGCTCAACATCGGCGTCGGGCCCAGCAACGCCAAGACCATCACCGACCACATCGCCGTGCTGCGCCCGCACGCCTGGCTGATGCTGGGCCACTGCGCCGGACTGCGCAACAGCCAACAGCTGGGGGATTACGTGCTGGCCCACGCCTACGTGCGCGAAGACCACGTGCTGGACGAAGAACTGCCGCTGTGGGTGCCCATCCCCGCGTTGGCCGAAATCCAGCTCGCGCTCGAAGGCGCAGTGGCCGACGTGACCGGCCTGAGCGGTGCCGAACTCAAGCGCATTTTGCGCACCGGCACCGTGGCCAGCACCGACAACCGCAACTGGGAGCTGCTGCCCGGCCAGACGCCACAGCGCCGCTTCAGCCAGAGCCGCGCCGTGGCGCTCGACATGGAGAGCGCCACCATCGCCGCCAACGGCTTTAGGCTGCGTGTGCCCTACGGCACCCTGCTGTGCGTGAGCGACAAGCCGCTGCACGGCGAAATCAAGCTGCCCGGCATGGCCAACGCCTTTTACCGCGAGCGCGTTGATCAGCACCTGCGCATCGGCCTGCGCGCCATCGAACGCCTGCGCGTCGGTGGCGTCGATCAGCTGCACAGCCGCAAGCTGCGCAGCTTTGCCGAGGTGGCGTTTCAATGATGCCTACACCTTGAGGCCCAAACCTTGATGCCCACAGCGTGATGCCCCAGCCGCCGCCCCGGCCTACAATGCGCGCATGAACCCACGGTACGACGTCGCCATTTTGGGCAGCGGTGTGGTGGCGCACACGCTGGCGCTGCTGCTGGCGCGCGAGCGCTTGCGGGTGGCGCTGCTGCGCCAGCCAGCGCCCCCGGCGGCTGGCCCCGACATCCGCGCCTATGCCCTCAACCAGGCTTCGCACGCTTTGCTGAGCGATTTGCGCGTCTGGCCCGAGGCGCCGGCCGCGACGCCGGTGCGCCAGATGTGGGTCTGCGAGCCCGGCGATGGACACCCGGCCACTCTGAGCCTGACCCTGCCCGATCCGTCGCAGCCGCTGGCGTGGATCGTCGATGTGCCCACGCTGGAGCAGCGGCTGCTGCAGGCCTTGGCGTATCAGGGCACGATCGAACCCGTCGATCACCCCGTCCAAGCCGCCCTGACCGTGGTTTGCGAAGGCAAGCACAGCAGCACCCGGGCCCAATACGGCATCGAGTACGAGGTGCAAGCCTACGCGCACACGGCCGTTGCAGCGCGGCTGCGCTGTGCGCGCCCCCATGAGGGGGTGGCGCGTCAATGGTTCCAAAACGGCGACGTGTTGGCGCTGCTGCCCATGGATGGCCCAGGGGGCGACTTGGTGGCCTTGGTCTGGTCGGTGCAGCACGCACGTGCCGCCGAGTTGCTGGCCCTGTCGGCGCCAGCCTTCGCCGACGCCGTGGGCCAAGCTTGCGGCCACGCGCTGGGGGCCATGAGCACCGAAGGCCAGCCCGCGGGCTGGCCCCTGCAACTGTCGCGCGCGCGCCACTGGGTGCGGCCCGGCGTGGCACTGGCCGGCGACGCCGCCCACGCCATGCACCCCTTGGCCGGCCAAGGCCTGAACATGGGCTTGGGCGATGTGGCCGAACTCGGCCGGGTGCTGCGCGAGCGCGAGTACTGGCGCAGCCCCGGCGACTGGCGCCTGCTGCGCCGCTACGAGCGCGCCCGGCGCGCCGATTTCGACCGCATGGCCGCCCTCACCGACGGCCTCTACGGCCTGTTTGGCCACGGCGACACGCGCATCCAGGCGCTGCGGCGCTGGGGTCTGCGTGCGTTTGACCAACTCAACCCGCTCAAGCTCTGCGCCATCCGCCAGGCCCAAGGCAGCGGCCCCGTCCGCCCCGCGCCAGGCTCCCTCTAAACCACCAAGCACCATGCACACCTACACCGGGCCAGCCACGGGTCTTTTGCTGCGTCACCTCTCTTGGCTCGCCTGCGTGCTGTGCCTGCTGCTGGGGGCCAGCGCCGCCGCCAGCGCCAACGAAGCCACCATCCGCGCCAACCTGGCCGAGCGCCTGCCCAACCTGCCGCGCATCGACGAGGTGCGCCCGACCCCGATGCGCGGTCTGTTCGAGGTGCGTGTCAATCAAAACCAGATTTTCTACACCGACGCCGAGGGCAGCTTCATCCTCCAAGGCCAACTGATCGACACCCGCAGCCGCAACAACCTGACCGAGCAGCGCGTCGAGCAGCTCAACGCCATTGCCTTCGATCAGTTGCCGCTGCGCGATTCGTTCACTATCGTGCGCGGCAACGGGCAGCGCCGGCTGGCCGTGTTCCAAGACCCCAACTGCGGCTTTTGCAAACGGCTGGAGCGCGACCTGAGCCGCCTCAACCACGTCACCATCCACATCTTTTTGTACCCCATACTGGGGCGCGATTCGCTCGACAAATCGGAGCGCATCTGGTGCGCGCGCAACCGCGCCCAGGTGTGGGAAAACTGGATGCTGCGCAACGTCGAGCCCGCCGCAGCCAACTGCGACACCGCCGCCTTGCAACGCAACCTCACCTTTGGCCAGCGGCATCAGATCACTGGCACCCCCACCACCTTTTTTGCCGACGGCACGCGCCTATCGGGCGCGGCCGGGTTCGAGCTGCTCGAGCAGCGCCTGGTTGCGGCAGCGGCGGCCGCGCGTTGAGCGGACTTGGCCCCCCATCCTGACCATGCCCACCCCCGGCCCGCACTACCGCGTCGATCTCGTCGAGCTGCACGCCCACCTCTACCAGCTCACCTTGTGCGTGGCGCAGCCGGCGCGGCAGCAGCGCCTGAGCCTGCCGGTATGGATTCCGGGCAGCTATCTGGTGCGCGAATTTTCTCAGCACCTGCAGGGCTTGAGCGCCGATTGCGACGGCCACGCCGTGCCGCTGCGCCAGCTCAACAAAAACACGTGGGAAGCCGCCACCCCGGCTGGAGCCCAAGTGCTGCGGCTGCGCTACCAAGTCTATGCCTTTGATGCCTCGGTGCGCAGCGCCTGGCTGGACGCCGAGCGCGCCTTCTTCAACCCCACCAGCCTGTGCCTGCGCGTGCACGGCCAAGAAGCGCTGGCGCACCGCATCGAGGTCCATGGCGGCGCGGCCACCCTGGGCTGGCAAGCGGCCACCACCTTGCCCGAAGCCGATGCTGCCAGCCCTGCGGCCGCCCCGGTGGAAACCCCCGCTACCCCTGCCTTCCACTGCCTAGGCCGCTGGCAGGCCGCAGACTACGACGAACTGGCCGACAGCCCCTTTGAGCTGGGCCAGTTTTGGAGCGCGGCCTTCAGCGTGCGCGGCGTGCCGCACCGGCTGGTGGTCAGCGGCGCCGGGCCGGGCTTTGACGGCGCGCGCCTGCAGCGCGACACCGAGGCCATCTGTGAGGCCGCCATCGCGTTCTGGCACGGCGCACAGGAAGCGCCGCCTTTCGGGCACTACCTGTTCTTGCTCAACGCCCGCTTTGATGGCTACGGCGGGCTGGAACACCGCCACAGCACCGCCCTGATCTGCCGCCGCAGCGACCTGCCGCAGCGCAGCGCCCCAACCACCCAAGCCAGCGAGGGCTACACCGCCCTGCTCGGCCTGATCAGCCACGAGTACTTCCACACCTGGCACGTCAAGCGCCTGCGCCCGCAAGAATTCACCCGCTACGACTACGACGGCGAAAACCACACCGAGCTGCTGTGGCTGTTCGAAGGCTTCACCAGCTACTACGACGACCTGCTGCTGCGCCGCGCCGGCCTGATCGACGAGGCCTGCCACCTGCAACTGCTGAGCAAGACCCTCAACCAGGTGCTGCAAAGCCCAGGCCGCTTGGTGCACAGCCTGGCCCAAGCCAGCTTCGAGGCCTGGACCAAGTACTACCGCGTCACCGAAAACAGCCCCAACGCCACCGTGAGCTACTACGCCAAAGGCGCGCTGGTCGCGCTGGCGCTCGATTTGCAGTTGCGCGCCGAAGGCCGCGCCACGCTCGACGAGGTGCTGCGCGCTCTCTACCAGCGCTGCCAAGGCGGCCCCATGCAAGAGGCCGACCTGCTGGCGGTGCTGGAGCAATGCGCCGGGCGCAGCTACGCCGCCGAAATTCAAGCCTGGGTGCATGGCTGCGCCGATCTGCTCACCGCCTCCGGCCCCGTGCCCGGCTTGCCCGAGCTGCTGCGCGCCCAAGGCATAGATTGGCTCACCGAGCCCGTGCCGCTGGCCCAGCGCCTGGGGCTGCGCGTGAGCGAAGCCGAGGGCTTGCAGATCAAAAACGTGCTGCGCGGCTCGCTGGCCGAGCAAGCTGGGCTGGCCGCTGGCGACGAATGGCTGGGCGCAGAGATCGAGGCCCCAAGCAGCGCTTGGCGCGTGCGCAAGCTCGACGATGTGGCCCAGCTTGCCCACGGGCAAAGCCAGATCGTGGCCCTAGTGGCGCGCGACGGCCGGCTGCTGCGCCTGCCGCTGCGCTGGCCCGACCCGGCCCACCCCGGCGCGCAAACCGTGCGCTTGCAGCGGATGGCCGCGCCCAAACCGGCCGCCCCCACCACCCCAGCCGAAGCCCAGCCAGACAACGCTCAGCCCCGCCCCTGGTGGCCTGAATGAGCGCCGACCGGCCGCCTCAGCGCCCTTGAAAGCGCGGCGCGCGTTTCTCCAAAAAGGCGTTCACGCCCTCGCAATAGTCCTCGCTGCGGCCCAGCGCGGCTTGCAAATCGCGCTCCACCTCCAAGTGTGCATCGAAGCTGCGCGTGCCCGCCTCCCGCAGCAGCTGCCGTGTGGCCACCAGCGCCTGCGTCGGCAGCGCAGCCAAGCGTTCGCCCAAGGCCAAGGCGGCTGCTACGGGCTCATCGGCCACGTCCCAGATCAGGCCCCATTCCAGCGCCCGCGCCGCCGTCAGCTTGTCACCCGTGAGCGCCAGCCCCATGGCGCGTGCCAGCCCCAGCCGCTGCACCAGCAGCCAACTGCCGCCAGCGTCCGGTATCAGCCCGATTTTGCTGAACGCCTGCACGAAACTGGCCCCTGGGGCGGCGATCGCCACATCGCAGGCCATGGCCAGCGACGCACCGGCACCCGCAGCCACCCCGTTCACCGCCGCGATCGTGGGCATGCGCAAACCCATCAGCGCGCGCGCAGTCGGGTTGAAGCACTCATCGATGAGTGGCCCCGGATTGGCGCGCTCTTGCAAGCCCGGGCCGGGCGTGAAATCGAGTTCCGACAAATCCAGCCCAGCACAAAAACCGCGTCCGGCACCGGTGAGCACCAAGGTGCGCAAGGCCGGATTGGCCGCCGCGTGCTGCAAAGCCTGCTGCAAGGCGCGGTGCATGGGGCGGGTGAAGCTGTTGAGGGCCTGCGGGCGGTTCAGCGTCAACAGCGCCACGGCGGCGCGCTCTTCGTACAACACGCCGTCTGCGGCCCACTGCGCGATCGGGTTCATGCGGTCTCCTGCGGTTTTGTTGAAAAACGCCATTTTGCACCCAAGAAGGCCCGCCCGAACAGCCTGCCCCAACAGTCTGCACCGGCTGCTGCGCACCCCGCACCAACCCTTCGTCTGCGGCTCAAAGTCAGCCTAGCCAAGCCCCCAGCCGAGCCCGACATGCAGCCGCGTTATAGTGGCGCTTTGCCCCTTACCCTAGCGAGACACCCCATGAGCCAACCCTACGAATTGATCCTGGTGCGCAGCGAAGGCCGCGTCGGCCTCATCACCCTGAACCGCCCCAAACAGCTCAACGCCCTCAACGACGCGCTGATGGACGAGCTCGGCGCCGCCCTCAAAGCCTTCGATGCCGACGCGGGCATCGGCTGCATCGTCCTGACCGGAAGCGAAAAAGCCTTTGCCGCCGGGGCCGACATCGGGGCCATGGCCAGCTACAGCTTTGCCGATGTGTACAAGGGCGACTACATCACGCGCAACTGGGAGACCATGCGCAGCATCCGCAAACCCATCATCGCCGCGGTGAGCGGCTTTGCCCTGGGCGGCGGCTGCGAGCTGGCCATGATGTGCGACTTCATCATCGCCGCCGACAACGCCAAATTCGGCCAGCCCGAAATCAAGCTCGGCATCATCCCCGGCGCGGGCGGCACCCAGCGCCTGCCGCGCGCCGTGGGCAAGTCCAAAGCCATGGACCTGGTGCTCACCGGCCGCATGATGGACGCCAGCGAGGCCGAACGGGCCGGTCTGGTGAGCCGCGTGGTGCCGCTGGACAAGCTGCAAGACGAAGCGCTGGCCGCCGCCCTGACCATTGCCGGTTACTCGCAGATCGCCGTCATGGCCGCCAAAGAGGCCGTCAACAAGGCTTTCGAGGGCAGCTTGGCTGATGGCATGGCCTTCGAGCGCCGCCTGTTTCACGCCCTGTTTGCCACCGCCGATCAAAAAGAGGGCATGGCCGCCTTCGTCGAAAAGCGCCCGGCGCAGTTTCGGCACCAGTGAAGCCTGCTATACTTGTGGGCTTCACGCGGCGCTTTAGCTCAGCCGGTTAGAGCGACGGAATCATAATCCGCAGGTCCGGGGTTCGAATCCCTGAAGCGCCACCAAACAACTCAAAAAATCAAGCCAGCTTACGAGCTGGCTTTTTTATTGACTGGGCCGAAGGTGGGGCAAAAGCCGGTCAAACGAGCCAAACAAGGGTTTACACCTACTCCAAAACCCCTTCGCATTGATACAAATGCTGCATTGCCCTGCGCCACACCGCTGCGCTTAAGGCAAAATAGCACGATCGTTCGTTTCATTCCTCACCGATCATGCAACACCCGTTCGCCAACACGCCCCGCCCGTGGGTCGCTGTGTATCGAGCAGTCGGTATCACGCCCGAGCTGCCGCCGCTGAGCCACCCCAACCTAGGGGCTTTCGTGCACGAAGCCTGCACGCGCTGGGCGCGTGAGAGCAAAGTCAAGGCAGCCTTTACTTGCGTGGTGCCCAACGGCATGAACGGCAGCCTGAGTTTTGCCAAGGTCGACGAGCTGTCGGACTACTTCGCCGCCTATCTGCGCGAGGTGCTGGGCTTGCATGCGGGCGACCGGGTGGCGGTGCAGATGCCCAACGGGCTGGCCTATCCGGTGGTGGCATTTGGCATTTTGAAAGCCGGTTGCGTGCTGGTCAACACCAACCCGCTCTACACCCCGGCCGAAATGGTGCATCAGTACAAAGACGCCGGCGTCAAGGCCTTGGTGCTGATCGACATGTTTGCCGACAAGCTGCCCTCGGTGCTGTCCATGACCACCATCAAGCACGTGGTGCTGGCCGGGGTGTCGGAGTTTTTCCCGATCATCCCCAAGACCATCATTCGCGGCGTGCAAAAGGTCTGGGCGCAGGTGCTGCCCCCGGTCACGGTGCCGCACACGCGCATTGCCGCCGCGCTGGCGCAGGGCCGCGCCGCACTGCAAAAGGCCGGTGGCCGCCTGCACGCGCAGAACTACTGGAAAGCCATACAGCCGCACGAACTGGCGCTGCTGCAATACACCGGCGGCACCACCGGCGTGAGCAAGGGTGCCATGATCAGCCACGGCAACCTGCTCAACAACGTGCAGCAAATGCTGGCCATGGGCGGCACCCACATGGAGCCGGGCAAGGAATGCGTGCTGACTGCGCTGCCGATTTATCACATCTTCGCATTCACAGCCAACTTGCTGGGTTTTCTCGCCATTGGGGGGCAAAACATCCTCATCCCCAGCCCGCGCCCGGTGCAAAACCTGCAGCGTGCGGTCGAAAACTACCCCATCACCTGGATAACGGGCGTCAACACGCTCTACAACGGCTTGCTCAACGAGGAGTGGTTCGTTGCCTACCCGCCGCGCAAGCTCAAAGCCTCTATTGCTGGCGGCACCTCGCTGCACAATGCGGTGGCCAAGCGCTGGCGCGAAGTGACCAAAACCCCGATCGCTGAAGGCTACGGCCTGACCGAGACCTCGCCCGTGGTGAGCTTCAACCCCCTGCACGGCGAGCCGCGCCTGGGCAGCATCGGCATCCCGGCACCGGGCACCGACATTCGCTTGGTGGATGAGAATGGCGTTGACGTGAGCTTTGGTCAAGGGGGTGAGATTTACGTCAAAGGCCCGCAAGTCATGCAAGGCTACTGGCACCAGCCGGCCGAAACCGCTGCGGTGCTGCGCGACGGCTGGCTCGCCACCGGCGATGTGGCCGAGATGGACGACCAAGGCTTCATGCATATCGTCGATCGCAAAAAGGACATGATCCTGGTCTCGGGCTTCAATGTGTACCCGAATGAGATCGAAGAGGTGATCGCCGAGATGGATGCGGTGCTCGAAGTGGCCGTAGTCGGCACTCCGGATGAAAAAACCGGCGAAGCGGTGCGCGCCTACGTGGTGCACAACCCCGAGCACGACGGGGAGTTGCAGCCCGAGGCCGTGATCGCCCACTGCCGCAAGTTCCTGGCCGCCTACAAGGTGCCCAAGTCCATCGTGATCCGCGAAGAGCTGCCCAAAACGGTGGTTGGCAAGGTGCTGCGCAAAAACCTCAAGGCCGAAGTCAAGGCCGAATGGCAAGAGCAGCTCCGGGCCAACCTGCACCCCTGAGCCCTGCCATCCATAGCATGACACCGGAGACCTAAAAAATGCTCACCGAATTTGAAACCCAACTGCTCGGCTTGATGATGATGGTCATCATGCTCGGCATGGGCGCCTCGCTCACCCACCGCGACTTCCTGATCGCCTTTCGCCGCCCCAAGGGGGTGCTGGTCGGCCTCGTGTGCCAGTACGGCATCATGCCTTTTCTGGGTTTTGCGCTGGCCATCGTGCTCAATTTTCCGCCCGCGCTCGCCGTCGGCCTGATCCTGATGGGCTGCATGCCGGGTGGCACCACCTCCAATATTTTTGCTTACTTCAGCAAGGGCGTGCTGGCGCTGTCGATCATGATGACCAGCGTCTCGACGCTGGTGGCGCTGGTGGCGGTACCGGCGCTGCTGGCCTTCTACACCGGCGTGGCCGGCATCGGCAGCGAGTTTGCGGTGCCCGCCAGCAACGTGGCTCAGGTGCTGGTGGTGTTGCTGGTACCCACCCTGATCGGCATGGTCACGCGCAAGCTCAACCCCAATATTGGGGCCACGATGGAACTCATCGGCAGCTTCATGGGCATTTTTGTGATTCTGTTCCTGATCGTCACTTGGGTGCCGCGCAACCACATGCTGCTGGAAGCCACCCCGGTGTCGGTCTACTTTGCGGTCATCGGTCTGGGGCTGATCGGCATGGCGCTGGGCTTCTTGCTGGCGCGCCTGCTGCGCCAGGACCGCAACCGCAGCCGCACCATCGCGCTCGAAACCGGCATTCAAAACGGGCCGCTGGCGGTGCTGATCGTGACCCTGACCTTTACCGGTGCCATGCAGCAAGATGTGTTGCTGATCCCGGTGCTGTATTCGCTCTTCATCGTGATCTCCAGCACCTTCGTCACGCTGTACTTCCGCCGTCTGGCCGACCGCGAGGCGCTGGCGCGCGACCAAGCCAAAACCGGCAGCGTGCTGCAAGCCTCGCGCTAAACTGTGGCGGATGAACGCCGCCCGCGCCGCCGCCCCAACCCGATCGCCGTGGCACTTGCACTGGCTGTTGCTGGCGCTCGCCGTGGCGCTGGCCACTGCAACGCTGCCCGCCCACGCCCTGTCCAGCCCGCTGCAGGGCCGCGTGGTTGCGGTGGCCGACGGCGACTCCGTGACCGTGCTCGACGCGCAGCAAGGGCGGCACCGGGTGCGGCTGCTGGGCATCGACGCGCCCGAGCAAGCGCAACCCTGGGGCGCAGAATCGGGCATCTACCTCCGAGCCAAAGTCTTGCAACAAGAGGTGCAGGTCGTCTTTGCCAAAACCGATCGACACGGACGCCTAATCGGCACCTTGCTTTTGCAGGGGCAAGATGTGAACCTGCAAATGCTGCGTGCTGGGTTGGCCTGGCATTACAAAGCGTATGCCATTGAGCAAGGATGGCTGGAGCGATGGCGCTATGCCCGTGCCGAACGCCAGGCACAGCGCACCCAGCGCGGGCTGTGGGCCGACCCCGCCCCGACACCTCCATGGGAGTTTCGCCCACAGCAACGCGTCAAGCGCTAAGCCTTTGCACCACGCCCCTACAGCCGCGCCAGCAGCTTGGATGGGTTGACACGCACCCGCACCTCGTCGGCAGCCACGCCGGCCTTGATCTGAAACGCAGGCTCCGAGGTGTCGCGCAAGGCCGGCTCTCCCATAGGCAGGCCTTGGCGCCCCACCAAGGCAAAGGCCAGCGGCGCGTTGGCGCGGCGACCGCGGCGCACCACCACCGCCAACTCCCCATTCTCCAACTGCACGTAGCTACCCGGTATATGCACTCCCACCGTTTTGATGAAAGCCGCCCCCAGCGGCGCCGCCTGCCCGTCTTGGGTCAGGTAAGCGTCGCGAGCGGCCACGTGCGCCGGCTGGCTGCGGCGACTGGCGCGCGGGCTGATGCGCGCCACAAACACGTCCGCCAAGGCCAACAAATGCGCCGCCAGATCAGTGGGGGCGCAACCAGTCAGGTCGGGCAAGGGGGTCCGGGGCTGTTGGTGGTGGTGGCGCACCAAGTCCAACCACACTCCGTCTCCCACACCCAGCGCCTGCAAAATGCGCACCCCGTCGAGCGGATGGCGGTTGACACGCGCGCGCAGGGCTTCATCCAAAGGCTCCAGACGCAGCGCGAGCTCGTCTTGCAGCTTGCTCATGCCTATGTTCATGGTCAGCGCAGCGTGCATCAGGCTGCGCTGCAGCGGCTCATGGCCTGCCAGCAAGGGGGTGCCGACCAGCCGGCACAACACGGCGCTCAACAGGGCATGGCTGGCGCTGTAGCCCTGCGCACGGTCGAGCAACAACTGCACCAGAACGAACAGGCTGTCATCGACGCGGGCGCGCAAAACCTCGTCGATGCGGCTCTCAAGCTGCTGCAAGCGGCGTTCAAAATCCTGCGCCTGTTCGCCTTGGACGAGCAACAGCGACAAACGGGTGTGCAGATCGGTCCAACGCTCCAGCGCCGACAGCTCTTGCTCGTTGCGCGTGGGCTGCACGCCCATGGGCCGCGCCACCCCGGCAATCGCCTCCAGCCGCTCGTTGCCGCGCAGCTTTTTATCGATGGCCGCGGTGTAGCGAAAAGTCCACTGCCGATACTCCTCCTCGTCTACCATCGGCCCATGGGTCTTGAGCAAATCGCGGTGCGCTTCGTTGCGTATGATTTCGCCTCGGCGCAACAGAAGCACACCGTGCGGGTCCACCACGTTGACGGGCAACGGGGCATTGAGCTCGACTTGTTCGATCGGGAACGGGACCTTCATTTCGCTATGCTACCAGTCAGGCGGGCGCACCAGAGTCAGCGGCCCAGCCAACACCCCAAAATGCAGGCTGTGCTAGCTTTGGTGATAATCACCAAACAACCCTCCAATTTTCAGGCTGAGGGACTTCATCTATGACCGACACCAGCCATCCTACTATCCCAGCGTCTGAACTGCGGGTGGGGCTTTATGTGCATTTGGACTTGGCTTGGATAGATCACCCGTTTGCCAGCAGCAGCTTCAAAATCGGCACGCAGCAGCAGATCGACACCATCCACTCCCTAGGCTTGCAGCGCCTGCGCTACAGCCCCGAGCGCAGCGACCCCCCTGCAAGCGCCGCAACCGCAGTCCACGAAGCCGTATCGCGTGCTGCGCCTTCGCAAGCAGATGCCGCTGCCGCACCAACCCCAGTCCCTGAAGCGCTCCCCGCATCTGCAGCCACACCATCTGCCACCCAATGGGCGCAAACGCAGCGCCTCGCCCAACTCCAGTGCGAGCGCCAGTATGCCGAGAGCAGCCGTGCGGTCAAAGCCCTGTTCGAGCAAGTGCAAGCAGCCCCGCAACAAGCCGGGCAGGCCAGTGCCGCGCTCGTGCAAAGCATGGTGTCGCAACTGACCCAGAACGCCGAATCGGCGCTGCGCCTGCTGGCCGATGGCGCGTGCGACCGCTCGTCTCAGCACGCCATCAACGTGGCCGTGCTGAGCGTGCTGCTGGGCCAAGCCATGGGACATGGTGCCGAGGACCTGCAAGCGCTGGCCTTGGCCGCCCTGTGGCACGACGTGGGCAAGCTCGAGTTGCCGCAGCGGGTGCGGCTGCGCGACGACACCTTCGGCCCCAGTCACCTCAAGCTCTACCAAGAGCACGTGATGCACAGTGTGGTCTGGGGCAAGCGCCTCGGGCTGCCCGCGCCCGCCTTGCTGGGCATCGCGCAACATCACGAACTGGCCGACGGGAGCGGCTTTCCGCGCGGTCTGGCGGCCGACAAAATCGCCCCGATTTCGCACATCTTGGCGCTGGTCAACCGCTACGACGGCTTGTGCAACCCAGCCAACCCGATCAAGGCCCTGACGCCGCACGAAGCGCTGGCCCAGATTTTCGCCAGTCTGAAAGCGCGCTTCGAAGCCCGCACCCTGAGCGCCTTCATCCGCATGATGGGCATCTACCCGCCCGGCTCGGTGGTGCAACTCAGCGACGGGCGCTACGCGCTGGTGATGTCGGTCAACGCGGCGCGGCCGCTCAAGCCCCGGCTTCGGGTTTACGATGCGCAGCCCGGCGCCGACGAACCGGCATGGCTCGACTTGCAACAAGAACCCCATTTGAATATCCAACGCAGCCTGCGCCCCGACCAACTGCCGCGCCCGGCGCTGAACCAACTCTCGCCCCGCCCTCGGGTTTGCTACTACTTTGAGCGCGCGGTCGATCTGCATCCGCCAGACGGAGCGGGCGCATGAACCACATCCAATGGGAGCCCCTGCTCGAACGCCTGCTGGAAGCGGTCTGGCTGGTCGATCCGAACACGCTGCGCATCGTGGCGGCCAACCCGTGCGCCGCCGACTTGCTGCAACTCCCGCTGCACCGCTTGCGCGGCAGCCTGGCCAGCGACCATTCGGCCAGCCCGCAAGATCTCCATTTCTGGTCCACCTTGGCGCAGGACGGGCTGGGCAGCCTGCAGTCCGAGGCCCTGTTGCGCCGCGCCGACGGCCAGACGGTGCGGGTGTTGCGGCGCATCTCGGTTTTGCCCAACGCCGAGGGGCCGCCGCTGCACCTGGTGGCCATGCAAGACCAAACGCAGCAGCACCAAACCGAGCAGCAACTCGAGCACCTGCTGGCCGAGCTGCGCGCCACGCTGGAGTCGACCGCCGACGGCATTTTGGTGTGCGACCTCGACGGCCGCATCCGCGCCTTCAACCGGCTCTTTGCCCAACTCTGGGATCTGCCCGCCACCTTGCTCAGCCAGCAAGACGACGAGGCCATTCACACCTGGATGGTCGGCCGCGTGACCGATGCCGACAGCTACGGCCTGCGACTAGGCCAGATTCAGCGTCTGCCGCTGCTCGAATGCACCGACGTGCTGGTGCTGCAGAGTGGGCGCGTGCTGGAACGCATTGCCCGACCCCAGTACGCGCGCGGACGCCCGATCGGGCGCGTCTTCGCCTATCGCGACGTCACCGAGCGCACCGCCATCGAAGCCAAACTTCGGCTGGCCTCCAAGGTGTTCGAGTCCAGCCTGGATGCGATCTTCATCACCGACCCGCAACACTGGGTGCTGGTCTGCAATCCGGCGGCTGAGCGGCTCACTGGCCACACGCACGCTGCGCTGGCCCAATGCGATGCCACCGGGCTGTTTTTTTCCCCCACCCGCCCCGATTGGTCTAAGGATCTGTTGCACCAATTGCAGCAACAGGGCTACTGGGAGGGCGAGCTCTGGTACCGGCGCCCCGACCAGTCGGCACTGGCGCTGCTGGTGTCGTGGGTGGTGCTGCGCGACGGGGCCGGGCAGCCGCTCAATACGGTGTTGTTTGCCAAAGATTTGTCGGAAAAACTGGCGGCGCAGCAACGCATCGAGCAGCTCGCCTACACCGACCCCCTGACCGGCCTGCCCAACCGCCTGACCCTAACCGAACGCGTCGGACACGCGATACGGGTGGCACAGCGCAGCGGCACCGGCTTTGCCGTGATGTTCCTCGATCTGGACCGCTTCAAGCACATCAACGATTCGCTCGGACACCTGTTTGGCGACAAGGTGCTGATCGAGATCGCCTCCCGACTCCAGACCTGCCTGCGCCAGACCGACACCTTGTGTCGCTTGGGCGGCGACGAGTTTGTCATTCACCTGCACGAAGCCGACGCGGCCGGGGCCGAAATCACCGCCCGGCGCCTGATCGAGGCCGTGGTGCAGCCGGTGGAAATTGAGGGCCTGTACTTCAACCTCTCGTGCAGCCTCGGCATTGCGCTGTACCCAGACGACGGCGCATCGCTGGACGAACTGATCCGCCTGTCTGACACCGCGATGTACGAAGTGAAGGAGCGCGGCAAGGGCCACTACCGCTTCTACCGGCCCGAAATGAACGCCAACTTGCTGGCGCGCATCCAACTCGACCACGCCCTGCGCGAGGGCCTGCGCGCCCAGCAATTCGTGCTGCACTACCAGCCGCGCATCGATCTGCGCAGCGGCCAGTTGCGCTCCTGCGAGGCGCTGCTGCGCTGGCAACACCCCGAACGGGGCTTGGTGCTGCCAAGCGAGTTCATCGGTGTGGCCGAAGAAACCGGCTTCATCGTCACGCTGGGCGACTGGGTGCTCGATAGCGCGGTGCAGCAGGCCGCGGCTTGGCTGCATGCGGGCACACCCTGCCCGGTGGCGGTCAATGTGTCGGCGCTGCAGTTTCACCAAACCGACTGGGTGGCGCGCGTGGCGCGGGCCTTGAACGCGCACGCGCTGCCAGCCGAGCTGCTGGAGCTTGAGTTGACCGAATCGATCCTGATTCGGGACGCCGACGAAGCGCTGGAGCGCCTGCTGGCCTTGCGCGACTTGGGCGTGCGGCTGTCGCTGGACGACTTTGGCACCGGCTACTCCAGCCTCACCTATCTGAAACGCTTTCCGCTGCAGCAACTCAAGATCGACCGCTGCTTCATCGCCACCATGCACACCGACCCCGTCGATGCCGCGATCGTGGCGGCCATCATCCAGATGGGCCAGGCGCTGCAAATGGAGGTGGTGGCCGAAGGGGTAGAGCTGGCCGAGCAACACGCCCGTCTGCTGGCCTTGGGTTGCGACCAGTTCCAAGGGTTCTTATGCTCGCCGGCTGTGCCGCCCGAACCATTCGGCCAGTTCTTGCGGCAAGCCCGATAAGCAAGCCCGATAATTGCGCCCCATGCACATTCACATCTTAGGCATTTGCGGCACTTTCATGGGCGGCTTGGCCGCCTTGGCGCGCGCGGCCGGGCACCGCGTCACCGGCTGCGACGCCGGCGTCTATCCACCCATGAGCGAGCAGTTGCAGGCGCTGGGCATCGAGCTGATCGAGGGCTTTGGGGCCGAGCAGATGGCGCTCAAGCCCGATTGCTACGTGGTCGGCAACGTGGTGTCGCGCGCCTTGGGGCCCGACGGCACGCCCAAATTCCCGCTCATGGAAGCGGTGCTCGACGCGGGCGCACGCTACAGCAGCGGCCCGCAGTGGCTGAGCGAGCACATTTTGCACGGCCGCCACGTGCTGGCGGTGGCGGGCACGCACGGCAAAACCAGCACCAGCGCCATGCTGGCCTGGATTTTGGAGCAGGCCGGGCAGCAGCCGGGCTTTTTGATCGGCGGCGTGCCGCAAAACTTTGGCGTCTCGGCGCGCCTGGGCGCTGCGGCGGCCCCATTTGTGATCGAGGCCGACGAATACGACACCGCCTTTTTTGACAAACGCAGCAAGTTCGTGCACTACCGGCCGCGCACCGCCGTGCTCAACAACCTCGAGTTCGACCACGCCGACATCTTCGACGACCTGGCCGCCATCGAGCGCCAGTTCCACCACCTGCTGCGCACCGTGCCCGCCAGCGGCCGCGTGATTTTTAACGGCCTCGAAGAAAGCCTGGCGCGCGTGCTCAACCTGGGCTGCTGGAGCGAGCAGCGCAGCTTTGGCAGCGCCGTGAGCGACTTTTGCGCCGAAGGCGAGGCCGACGATTTTGTGCTGTGCCAGCGCGGTCAAGCTGCCGGGCGGGTGCGCTGGGGCTTGAGTGGGTTGCACAACCAGCTCAACGCCTTGGCCGCTGCTGCTGCCGCCGAGCACGTGGGGGTGTCGGTGGCGCGGTCAGCCTCGGCGCTGGGCCGCTTTGAGGGCGTGAAACGCCGGCTCGAGGTGCGTGGGCAGGTGCGCGTGCCTGTAGGCGGGCCGGCTTCTGGCGCGGGAGCGCCTGCCGACGAGGCGGCCACCACCATCACGGTCTATGACGACTTTGCGCACCACCCCAGCGCCATGCGCACCACGATCGACGGGTTGCGGCGCCAGCTCGACCGCCACGGTAGCAGTGGGCAGCGCATCTTGGCGCTGTTTGAGCCGCGTTCCAACACCATGAAGCTGGGCACCATGAAGGCGCAACTGCCTTGGAGCTTGGAGCAGGCCGACCTGGCTTTTTGCCACAGCGGTGGCTTGGGCTGGGACGCCGCCGCCGCCTTGGCCCCCATGGGCGCACGGGCGCAGGTGGCAGCCGATATCGACACCCTGGTGCAGCAGGCCGTGGCCGCCGCAGAACCGGGCGACCACCTCTTGTGCATGAGCAACGGCGGCTTCGGTGGCGTGCACCCCAAGCTGCTGGCGGCGTTGCAGCAGCGCTTCGGCGCGCCGCCCGACGCTTAAGCCCTAAGGGCGCGGCCCCCCCGGTGATCGCACCAAACGCGGCCAAGGCGCTTTTAGTAGCTCACCGTCATCGAGGGCACGTCGATGTGCAGCACCGGCTTGGCTAGGCTGGCGCTGGCGGCTTGGGCAAAAGCCAGCGCCCAAGGGCGGTGTGCGGGTTCGGCAAAATGCGGCTCGCCGGCGGTGCGCGCAATCACCGCCACCTTGTCGGCCGTCAGCACCTTGCCGCTCAGGCGCAGCGGCTCGCAATCGAGCTCGATGAACTGCTGATCCAGCCAACTGCGCGCCACATCGCTCGGCATGGGTTGCATTTCTTCTAGGTCGAAGGCGTACTCTCGGGCTTCGCCCCAGCTGACGATGACTTGGCTGCGCATGAAATCGGCTCCTGCAAAAAAAGGGGTGGAGGTGGCCGCACCCAGCGCACGGCCACCTGCCCCCATTGTGTCAGAACGACTGCGTCAAACCCAGCACCAAACGGCCTGTGCCAGCCGGTCCGGCGCGGTTGGTGTCGGCACCGGACCAGATCGCCGAGGTGCTCAAGCCTTCGGTGAGGGCGTAGGTGAGGCCGAGCCGATAGTCGGTGGCACCGCTGTTGAAGTTGGAGGTGTTGCGAAAGCCGACCCCGGCTTCGAGTGTGAGGCGCTCGGTCAGGGGCTGCTCGATCAAAAAACTCAGGCGCGCGTGCTCGTCGATCGCGCCGCTGGTGCCCCAGCTCAGCTTGGTCGTCAGAACGCCATAGCTCAGGCTGCCATAGACCTCGCTGCCGTTCCAACTGCCTTGGCTGGGATAGAGGTACTTGATGTAGCCCACGTCGAAGCCCAAGCCATTGGCAAACTCGCCGCTGTAGCCACCGTAGAGGTTGATTTCTAGGTTGGCCTCGCCAAAACGGCCAGTGGAGTTCCAGTTGCCAATGTAAAAACCGTTGCCAAAGTCGTAATCGACCCCGCCTTGCAGCGCCGGCCGTAAGTCGCGCTCGCGCTCGAGCTGGCGCGAGTCTTGGTCGATGCCGTTGTATTTGTAGAGCGAGACCACGCCGAGGTTGAAGGAGAGCTGGGCCTGCGCCACAACGGGCAACGCCAAGGCTGCTGCGGCAGCCAAGCAAGACAGGGCAAAGGGGAAAGTGCGCATGGAAGGCTCCTTGTGAAAATGCGGGGAAACGCCATCCAATTAAAGCAAAAACAATGCCAAGCTCCCATAGCCCTTCGCATACCGTGCAGCGGCTGTGGTGTGCTTGCCAGCGCTCAAAAACTTGCCAACGCCAGCAACACCCCGATCAACCCAGTGCCCGCCAGCGCGTACACCGGCCAGCGCGGCATGGCCCCGCCGTTGGCCATGGCACGGCCAAACATGAAGAAAACGAAGGGATGCACCAAAAAGGGCATGGAGAAGATGAGCGCGATCAGCCCAGCCGCCTCGGCGCCAAACATGCCGTCTTGGGTGGCGGCAAAGAGACCAAAATGCGACAGCGAGGCCGCCTTGGCCAGCGCCGCATGCTCCAGCGGCAGGGCAAAGAGCGCCAGCAGCAGCAGGCCGCCGAACATGGCGGTGAGCTGCCAGCCGAGCGAGAACTGCATCAGGCCCTTGACCTCTTGCGCTTCGGCCCCAGCGGCGCGGCCCAGGGTGCGCAGCGCCAGCACCGTGAGCAACACCCCGCCCAGCAGCACCGCCAGCGCCGCCCCCCACAGCAACTGCCCCTGCTCCATGCTGATGGCCAGAATGGAGAAAACGAAGATATGGCCGATGAAGGGCACGTTGATCATGATCGGGGCGCGCTGCGCTGCCATGGGCCCGAGGTCGCCCGCGGTGCAGGCCCCGGTGAGGCCAGCGTGCGAGAGCGCACCCGCCATACCCGGTGCCAGGTTGCGCACCTGATTGGTGCGCCCAAACCACATCAAGAGCGCGATGCCGCCAAACATCCACAGCATCTGGCCAAAGAAGCCGTAAGCCAGCACGGCGTCCATGCCCTCGATGGCAAAGGCGTCGGCAATGCGCGAGCCGCCGATCACAAAGTTGGCCGCCAGCACCACCGGAATGCCGGCAAACAGCAGCGCGCGCAGCGTGGGGCCAAACTGCCAGCGCCAAGCCAGCGCACCCAGCCCGCAAGCCAGCAGCATGGCAAAAAAGATGGTGGGCAGCGCAATCAGCGGCCGCAGCGTTTGCGCCAGCAGCCCCGCCAGCAGCAGCAGCAGCGCCAGCACCCCGATCTCGGCCAAGCCCCGGCCCAGGTACTCGCGCTTGTTGCGCAGCGTGGCTTTGTGGTCGATCAGGATGAAAGCCAGCAGCACGCCGATGTAGGCGATCAGCGGGTAATAAGCCACCAGCGGGCCGCTGTCGGCCCCCATGAACACGCGCCGTGCGGCCTCGATGCCCAGCAACAAAAACACCGCGCGCAGCACGAACATGAGCTGGGTGCGGTTGGTGCCCAGCAGCGTTTCCTCGGTGCAGGGCTGCATGGAATCGTCGGGTGGCACCTGCAGCGCACCAAAGAGGCGCCGCAACTGCTGCCCACCGGCAAAAAAGGCTGCCGCGAGCACCACCACCGTGGTGCCGCTGAGCAGCGAGAGCAGCGTAAAGCCGGGCAGCCCCGGCTGCGCGGCCCCGGTGGCCACCAGCACATGGCCCAGCGCCAGCCCAAAAATGACAATGATCAGAATCGGCGAATAGCAACTGCCCGCCACCACGGTGCGCGCGATTAGCACCATGGGGATGACCAGAAACAGCGTCAGCCAAAGCTGGTTGAAAAGGTCGAAATGCGGGGCGGCGTGCAGAAGCGGTTCCATGCGGGCATGGTAGCAGGCCGGCGCAACATCCAGATGTCGCCGCCGCTCTAGGCGCTGCCCAGATCAGGACACGATATAGGCCGCCGCCCCGGTGGCCAGCAGCTTGCCGTCGGCGGCGTGAAAGCCCATGCGGGTGGAGGCCACGCGCGAGCCCAGCCGCAGCACCTCGGCGCGCAGCTCGAAGCGCTCGCCGACGCCGGGGCGCAGGTAGTCGATGCGCAAATCGATGGTGCCCAGCTTGCCAAAGCGGTGCAGGCGCGCCAGCGGCGGCTCGTCGAGGTGGCGCGCGCCGATGGCGGCCATCACCGCCAGCCCGCCCATGGCGTCCAGACCGGCGCTGATGACGCCGCCGTGGATGCGGTTGTGGGCATAGTGCCCGATCAGGTCTGGGCGCATGGTGATCTGCGCCGTCACCTGGTCGGGCGTTATGCTGGTGATCTGCAAACCCAACAAGGCATTGAACAGGATGCGGCGCTCGAAAATCTCGCGCACGCCCTCAATGAATTCGGGCTCGAAGGCGTGCGGTGGCGGCGCTGCGCTGGCTGGGCTTTTGCTCATGGTTTGGGGCCGGCTCAGATGCGCGAAAAATCGGGCTGGCGCTTTTGCAAAAAGGCGCTGAAGGCCTCTTTGGCGGCCGGCTCGCGCAGCATGCGGCCAAACACCGCCGCCTCTTGCATGATGGTCTGCTGCACCAGCGCCTGCTGGCCCTGCTTCATCAGGCGCTTGGTTTCGAGCAGCGAGGTTTGCGGCTTGGCGGCGAGCTTGCGCGCCACGCTCTGGGCGTAGCCGTTGACCTCGGTCGGGGGCAGCACCTTGTTGAGCAGCCCGGCTTCGAGCGCGGCTTCGGCGTAGAAGGGCTCGCCGAGCAGCAGCGCTTCGGCGGCGCGCTGGTGCCCCATGAGCTGCGCCAGCAGCAGGCTGGAAGCCCCTTCGGCGCACAGCCCGAGGTTGACGAAGGGCATCGAGAAGGCCGCGTTGTCGCCCGCATAGACCAGATCGCAGTGCAGCAGCATCGTGGTGCCTATGCCCACCGCCGGGCCGCAGACGGCCGCCAGCAAGGGCTTGGGAAAGGTGGCCAAGGCGCTGAGGAAGCGCAGCACCGGCGAATCGGCGCCCATGGGGGGCGATTGCAGGAAGTCGTTGAGGTCGT
This sequence comes from Serpentinimonas raichei, assembly GCF_000828895.1. Lineage (NCBI taxonomy): Bacteria > Pseudomonadati > Pseudomonadota > Betaproteobacteria > Burkholderiales > Comamonadaceae > Serpentinimonas > Serpentinimonas raichei. The sequence goes on from NZ_AP014568.1 coordinate 2,037,144, forward strand.
TGCCGGCGCAAAACACCGCCACGTCGCCTTGCAGCAGCAGCACGCGCACGCTGGCATCTTTTGCCGCCTGCTCCAGCCCTTCGGCCAGGCTGGTGTACATGGCGCCGGTGAGCGCGTTTTTGCGCGCCACGCGGTTGATGGTCAGGGTTTGCACCCCGGCTTCGAGGTGGCTCAGAATGTCGGACATGGAACGGTCTCCTTAGAATGAAAATTAATCTTGGCCCAGCGTCACAGGCCGCTGCAACAGCTCGGCCAGGCTTTGCTGCAGCAGCGGCCACAGCCCGACTTCGTGCTCGGCCTTGAAGGGCCCAAAATGCCCGATGCGCCGCGCATCCACGTCGGCCGGAACGATGCGGCGCACCTCACGCGGGGCGTTTTCGTACCAGCCGAGCAGGCTGCGCGTGCCTTGTAGGGTCATCATCTCGTCGTCGCTGATGGAGAGCGCCAGCACCGGAAAACGCACACCGGCGTAGCGCTGGCGCGCCGCCTCGCCCTCGACCCCGACGCCGTAGCGCGGGTGCAGGCACCAGCGCCGCCACTGCAGCATGGCCGCGGCGGGGATGTTGCCGACCATGCGCAGGCTGCGCCCGGGGAAGTATCCGCACAGGCGCGTGGCCAGCGGCACCACGAAAAACCAGAAGTAGGGCACCACGAAGCGCAGCCGTGGCGTGTTTTCGCGCCAGTAGCCGCTGCCCGCGGCCACACAGAGCAGGCCACTGACCTTGTCGGCGTTGGCCAGCAGCCCCGGCAGTTGCGCGCCCAGGCTGTGGCCGAGCAGCAGCAGCGGCAGCTTGGGGCGCTCGGCGTGGGCCAAGTCGATCACGGCTTCGTAGTCGCGCACCCAGTCGTGCAGGTCGGCCTGGAAGCCGCGCAAGCGCGCCCCGGCGGGCAGAGAGTCGCCCATGCCCCGGTAGTCGAAGGTGAACACGCGCCAGCCCTGCGCCGCCAGCCATTGGGCAAAGGGGGCGTAGAAATCTTGGCGCACGCCCATGGCTGCGGCGATGACGACGCTGGCTCGGGCCTGTCCCTTGGATTCGAACACCCGAACCCCGAGCTTGTGGCCGTCGTCGGCCTTGATTTGCTGCGTTCTCACCTGGCTGGCACCTCGCGGGAATAAAAAACAGGCCGCCTGCTACAAAGGCGAGGCGGCCCGGTGCCCTATCTTAAACTCGCTCAAAAATGCCGGCGGCGCCTTGCCCCATGCCCACGCACATGGTCACCATGCCGTAGCGCAACTGGTGCCGCTGCAAGGCGTGCACCACGGTGGCGGCGCGGATGGCGCCGGTGGCGCCCAGCGGGTGCCCGAGCGCAATCGCCCCGCCATTGGGGTTGACGCGCGCCGGGTCCAGCCCGAGCGTGTTGAGCACCGCCAGCGCCTGCGCGGCAAAGGCTTCGTTGAGCTCGATCCAGCCCAGGTCGTGCTGGCCGATGCCGGCGGCCTTGAGCGCGGCCGGAATGGCCTCGATTGGGCCGATGCCCATCAGGTGCGGCGGCACGCCACGCGAGGCGTAGCCGACGAAGCGCGCCAGCGGCTTGAGGCCAAAGCGCTGCACCGCGGCACCACTGGCCAGCACCAGGGCACCGGCGCCGTCGGAGGTCTGCGAGCTGTTGCCCGCCGTGACCGAACCGAGCCCGGTCGGGGTGCCGTCGGCACGGCGCGGCACCGCAAACGGCGGCTTGAGCTTGGCCAGCCCTTCGAGCGAGGTGTCGGGGCGGGCGCCTTCGTCCAGGCTCACCACGCGCTGCTTTTGCCGCACCTGGCCGCTGGCGAGGTCGAGCGTGCGCTCGGTCACCGTAACCGGGGTGATTTCGGCGCTGAACTCACCCGCCGCCTGCGCCGCCAGCGCGCGCTGGTGCGATTGCAGGGCAAAAGCGTCTTGGGCGGCGCGGCTCACCTTCCACTGCTGCGCCACTTTCTCGGCCGTCAGGCCCATGCCGTAGGCGATGCCGTAGTCTTCGACGCGCTCGGTGTTGTGAAAGGCGGCGGGCGAGAGGCTGGGCGCATTGCCCATCATGGGCACCATGCTCATGCTCTCGACCCCGGCGGCGATCATGACTTCGGACTCGCCCACGCGGATGCGGTCGGCCGCCATTTGCACCGCGCTCAAGCCCGAGGCGCAAAAGCGGTTCACGGTGATGCCGCCCACGCTGTTGGGCAGGCCGGCCAGCACGGCGCCGATGCGCGCCACGTTCAGGCCCTGCTGCGCTTCGGGGATGGCGCAACCGCAGATCACGTCTTCGATGGCGGCCGGGTCCAAGTTGGGCAGCTCGGCCAGCACGGCGCGCAGCACGTGCGCCAGCAGGTCGTCGGGGCGGGTGTGCTTGAAAAAGCCACGGTGCGATTTGCCAATCGGCGTGCGCTTGGCGGCGACGATGTAGGCGTCTTGTAGGGGTTTCATCGGGGAGGGCTCCGGGTTTTTTAGTTACGCAGCGGTTTGCCGGTTTGCAGCATGCCCATGATGCGCGCCTGCGTTTTGGGGTGTTCGATCAGGCTGCAAAATGCCTGGCGCTCCAGTTGCATCAGGTATTCTTCGTTGACCAGCGTACCGGCCTCGACCTCGCCGCCGCACAGCACGTTGGCGATCAGGCTGGCGATGTGGAAATCGTGCTGGCTGATGAAGCCGCCGTCGCGCATATTGATGAGCGAGCCCAGAATGGTCGCCTTGGCCGAGCGCCCCGCCACCGGGAACAGGCTCTTGTGCGGCGGCCGGTAGCCGGCGCGTTGCAGCGCCTGCGCCTGGACTATGGCCACGTAGAGCAGCTCGTCTTTGTGTGCCACGATGGTGTCGCTGGGCAGCAGGTAGCCGAGCTTGCGGCTTTCCAGCGCACTGGTGCCCACGCTGGCCATGGCCGCGGCCTTGAAGCCTTCGCCTAGGAAGGGCAGCAGATCGGTGCCGGTGCTGGCGCGCGCGTTTTCGGCGGCGCGCCGGGCAATGTAGGTCAGGCCACCGGCGCCGGGGATCAGGCCCACGCCCACTTCCACCAGCCCGATGTAGCTCTCCAGGTGCACCACCCGGTGCGCGCAGTGAACCAGCAGCTCGCAGCCGCCGCCCAGCGCCATGCCGCGCACGGCGGCCACCACCGGCACCTGGGCGTAGCGCAGCTTGAGCATGACGCGCTGCAGCTCGGCTTCCACGTCGTCGATCGCCGACACGCCTGCGGCCAAGAAGGCCGGCATCACGGCTTGCAGGTCGGCCCCGACGCTGAACGGCTCGTCGCCCGACCACAGCACCAGACCCTGGTACTCGCTCTCGGCCAGATCGACGGCGCGGCTCAAGCCCTCGGTGACACCGGGGCCGATGGCGTGCATCTTGCTCTTGATGCTGGCGATCAGCACCCCGGCCTGCTCGGGCTGCTCCAGCGTCCAGAGCCGGATGTCGGCGTCTTCAAACACGGTGCAGCCGGCGCTCTCGAAGCGCGTGGCGCCTTCGCCGAGCAGGGTTTCGCGGAAAATCTGGCGCTCGTACACCGGCAATTCGCGCCGGGGCTGGAAGCGGCCCTCGGCCGGGTTCCACGAGCCCTCGGGCTGGTGCACCCCGCCGCGCTCGGCCACCGGGCCGTGAAACACCCAGTCGGGCAGCGGCGTGCGGCACAGGGCGTGGCCGGCGTCGATGTCGGCTTGCACCATCTGCGCCACTTCGAGCCAGCCGGCCTCTTGCCAGAGCTCGAACGGGCCTTGCTGCATGCCAAAGCCCCAGCGCATGGCTTGGTCCACGTCGCGGGCGCAGTCGGCAATCGTGGCCAGGTGCAGCGCGGCGTAGTGAAAGGCGTTGCGCAAAATGGCCCACAAAAAGCGCCCTTGCGGCCCTTCGGCGTTGCGCAGCAGCTTGAGGCGCTCGGGCGCGGGCTTTTTCAGCATCCGGCCATAGACTTCGTCGGCCTTCTGGCCCTTGCCGTCGGCGCAGGGCACGTAGTCGCGGCTGGCGAGCTCGAAGCGGTGAATATCGCGTCCGACCTTTTTGAAGAACCCGGCCTTGCTCTTTTGCCCCAGGTGCCCCAGCTCCAGCAGCGCCTTGAGCACCTCGGGCGTCTGGAAGCTGGCGTAGAAGGGGTCGGTCGCGGGGCTGAGCGTGTCTTGCAGCGTCTTGATGACGTGCGCCATGGTGTCCAGCCCCACCACGTCGGCGGTGCGGAAGGTGCCGCTGCTGGCGCGCCCCAGGCGCTTGCCGGTCAGGTCATCGACCACATCAAAGCTCAGGCCATAGCGCTCGGCCTCTTGCATGGTCGAGAGCATGCCCGCGATGCCGATGCGGTTGGCAATGAAGTTGGGCGTGTCTTTGGCGCGCACCACGCTCTTGCCCAGCACGCGGGTGACGAAGGTTTCGAGCTGGTCCAGCACCTGCGGGCCAGTGGCCGGGGTGGCGATCAGCTCGACCAGCGGCATGTAGCGCGGCGGGTTGAAGAAGTGGATGCCGCAAAAGCGCGCCCGCAACTGCGCCGGCAGCGCATCCGAGAGCGCGACTATCGACAGGCCCGAGGTGTTGGAGGCCAGCAGCGCGCCTTCGGCCACAAAGGGCGCGATCTTGGCGTAGAGCTCGCGCTTCCAGTCCATGCGCTCGGCAATGGCCTCGATGATCAGGTCGCAGCCGCGCAGGCGCTCGAGGTGCTGGGCGTAGTTGGCGGGCTCGATCAAATCGGCCTCGTCGGTCAGGCCCAGCGGGGCCGGCTTGAGCTTTTTGAGGTTGGCGATGGCGCGCTGGGCGATGCCGCTTTGGTCGGGTGCGCCGGGTTTGTCTTCCGGCAGATCGAACAAAATAACGGGCACTTTGCAGTTGACTAGGTGCGCCGCGATCTGCGCCCCCATCACCCCGGCGCCGAGCACGGCGACTTGTTTGACTTGAAATCGGCTCACGGATGTTCCTTGCTTGAATGCGGGGCGGCGTTACTGCACGCGAACCCAGGTCTGGGTGCGGCCAAAGGGCCCGATGGAGCCACGCACCTGCAGCTTGCGCCCTGCTTCGATTGGCGTCATGCGCAGGGTGTAAGTGCGGCCGTCTTCGGGGTCGAGGATGCGGCCACTCTCCCACACGGTGCGCCCTTCGGCTTGGCGCGCACCGCGGATGATCTCCAGCCCGATCAGGGGTTGGTCTTTGCGGTCGTCGGTGCAGGCGGTGCAGCGCGCGGCCTGATCGGCCCCGGGGCGCAGCAGGCGCGTGATGCGGCCCGTGAGCACGCCACCGTTGTCGCTGATCACCACCTCGGTGCGCGGCTGGTTGGTCTGTTCATCGATGGTGTGCCAGGTGCCGGCCGGGCTCATCTGGGCCCAGGCCGAGCCGGCCAGCAGCAGGCCAACGGCCAGCAGGGTGTGACGCAGTGCGTTTTTCATATGAAAAGCTCCGGAAGGGTTTCGAATGAAGATCAGGCCAGCGCGGCCTCGGTGTCCATCAGGCTGGCGCTGCCGGCGCGCGCGGTGCGCATCAGCATGGCAGTTTCGGGCAGCAGCTTGGCAAAGTAAAAACGCGCCGTTTGCAGCTTGGCAGTGTAGAACGGGTCTTGGCTGCCGGTTGCGATCTGCTTGAGCGCCACCGAGGCCATGCGGGCAAAGAAGTAGGCGTACACGAGGTGCCCGGCCACGCGCAGGTAGTCCACAGCGGCTGCGCCCACTTCGTCGGGGTTTTGCATGCCCTTGAAGCCGATTTCGGTGGTGAACTTGTTCATCTGCTCGCCCAAGTAGGCAAGCGGGTTGATGAACTCGGCCATTTTCTCGTTCACGCCCTCTTGCTCCACCAGCGCCGCCACCAGCTTGCCGAATTTTTTCAGCGAAGCGCCGTTGTTGCCCAGCACTTTGCGGCCCAGCAAATCCAGGCTCTGCACCGTGTTGGTGCCTTCGTAGATCATGTTGATGCGGGCATCGCGCACGTACTGCTCCATGCCCCACTCTTTGATGTAGCCGTGGCCGCCGAAAACCTGCTGGCACATCGTGGTGGCGGTCCAGGCGTTGTCGGAGACGAAGGCTTTGGCGATTGGTGTCAGCAGCGCCAACAGCTCGGCGCTGTCCTTGCGCACTTTTTCGTCCGGGTGGTTGATTTCTTGGTCGAGCAACAGGGCGCTGTAGGTCATCAGCGCACGCCCACCTTCGGCATAGGCCTTGGCGGTGAGCAGCATTTTGCGCACGTCCGGGTGCACGATGATCGGGTCGGCCGGCTTGTCTTTGGCCTTCACGCCCGAGAGGCTGCGCATCTGGATGCGGTCTTTGGCGTAGGCGAGCGCGTTCTGGTAGGCCACTTCGGTCAGGCCCAGCGACTGGTTGCCCACCCCCAAACGGGCCGCGTTCATCATCACAAACATGGCTTGCAAGCCCTTGTTGGGCTGACCCACCAGCGTGCCGATGGCGCCATCGAGCATCAGCTGGGCGGTGGCATTGCCGTGGATGCCCATCTTGTGCTCGAGGCCGGAGCAGAAAATGGGGTTGCGCGCACCCAGCGAGCCATCGGCTTGCACGTGGTACTTGGGCACCAAAAACAGGCTAATGCCTTTGCTGCCGGCTGGGGCGTCGGGCAGGCGCGCCAGCACCAGGTGCAGGATGTTTTCGGTCAGGTCGTGTTCACCGGCGCTGATGAAAATCTTTTGCCCGGTGATCTTGTAGCTGCCGTCGGCTTGCGGCTCGGCCTTGCTGCGCAGCATGCCGAGGTCGGTGCCGCAATGCGGTTCGGTCAGGCACATGGTGCCGGTCCACTCGCCGCTCACCAGCTTGGCCAAGTAGGTTTTTTTCTGCTCCGGCGTGCCGTGGGCGTGCAGGCACTCGTAAGCGCCGTGGCTCAGACCGGGGTACATGGTCCAGGCTTGGTTGGCGCTGTTGAGCATTTCGTAGAAGCACTGGTTGACCACGAAGGGCAGGCCTTGGCCGCCGTATTCGGGGTCGCAGCTCAGGGCCGGCCAACCGCCGGCGACGTACTGCTGGTAGGCCGCCTTGAAGCCGCTCGGCGCTTGCACCTCGTGGGTGGCTTTGTCGAGCGTGCAACCCTCGTGGTCACCGCTGATATTGAGCGGGAACGCCACTTCGGCGGCAAACTTGCCCCCTTCTTCGAGCACCGCGTTGAGGGTCTCGATATCGGCATCGGCGTGTGCCGGGCAGGCCTTGAGCGCATCGACGGCGTGCAACACTTCGTGCAACACAAATTGCATGTCGCGCAGCGGCGGGGTGTAAGCGGGCATGGGACAGGTCTCCAGTTGAAAAGGACGGTGAAACGAAACGGGTTAGCAATGGTGGCGCGCCAGCAGATTCTCAAAACCTTGGCGGGCGTGCTGCAACCCCTGCGGGTTGCGCAAAAAACGGGCGTCGTAGTGCAGGGCCAAAATCAGGCCGTGGATTTCAAAGGCGATCTGGTGCGGGTCGGCCTCGGGCCGCAGATGGCCTTGCGCGATCGCGGTCTGGACCGCGCGCCGCATGGCGGCCTGCCAGGTGTTGACGGTCTGCACCAGCTCGTCGCGCACCGGGCCGGGGCGGTCGTCGAACTCGACCGCGCCGCTGATGTAGACGCAACCCGAATCGATCTCGAGCGCGGTCTGGCGCACCCACAAATCGAACAAGGCGCGCAGCCGCGGCAGTCCGCGCGGCTGTTTGAGCGCTGGGTAGAACACGTCGCGTTCGAAGCGCTGGTGGTATTCGCGCACCACCGCTATCTGCAAGTCTTCGCGCGAGCCAAAATGGGCGAACACGCCCGACTTGCTCATGCCCAAGACCTCGGCAATGGCCCCGATGCTCAGGCCCTCGAGCCCGACCGGCGCCGCCAGCGCGAGCGCCGCATCCAAAATGGCGGCGCGCGTTTGCTGGCCTTTGTGCAAGGCCCGCACGGCGCGCACGCCGGCACTGGACGCGACACGGGTACGGCGCCCTTCCTCGGGTTTGGCAGACTGGCTGGGTGCGGCAAGTGTCATGGCAAAAAATACGAACGATCGTGCTATTTTATGCCCATGCGGCAACCTGTCAAGCCGCTGAGTGCACCCCACGCCATCGGGGTTTACCCTGGTTTGAGCCGCCATGCCAGCCCCTTGCGGGACCAAGGTTCAATCGACGCAGATCGTGGTGCCGCAGGCGTGCTGGCCCAAGGCTTCGAGCAGCATCGCGTGCGGCACCCGGCCATCGATGATGTGCACCGCCTTGACGCCGCTTTTGGCGGCTTCCAGCGCCCCCGCAATTTTGGGGATCATGCCGCCGCTGATGGTGCCGTCGGCCACCAAGGCCTCGATTTCCGCCATGCTCAGGCGCGCCAGCAACTGGCCTTGGCGGTCGAGCACGCCGGGGATGTTGGTGAGCATGAGCAGCTTGTCGGCTTGCAAACTGGTGGCCAGCCGGGCCGCCACCACGTCGGCGTTGATGTTGAAGCTCTGATTGCCATCGCCACAACCGATCGGGCTCACCACCGGGATGTAACCTTGCGCCTGCACGGTGTGCAGCAAGGCCGGGTCGATGGCCACGATGTCGCCCACCTGGCCGATGTCGTGCCACAGGCTTGGATCGGTGGCGTCGGGCAGACGCAGGGCACGGGCACGGATCAGGCCGCCATCGCGCCCGGTCAGCCCCAGTGCACGGCCCCCGGCCTGGTTGATCAGACCCACGATTTCTTGCTGCACCTGACCGGCCAGCACCCATTCCACCACCTGCATGGTTTCGGCGTCGGTGACGCGCATGCCCTGCACGAAGCGGCCCTGTTTGCCTAGGCGCTGCAGCAGGTGCTCGATCTGCGGGCCGCCCCCGTGCACCACCACCGGGCGCAGGCCCAGCAATTGCAGCAGCACCACGTCTTGGGCAAAGGCTTGCTGCAACGCCGGCTCGGTCATGGCGTTGCCACCGTACTTGATGACCAGCGTTTGGCCTTGCTGCTGGCGCAGACTGGGCAACAAGCTGGCCAGCACGGCGGCGCGCTCGGCGCTGGTGATCGGATGGGGTGAGGGTGCGCTAGGGTTCATGGTGGATTGGACGGCGGCTACACACGGCTGCGGTGCGCTGCCATTGTGCCGCAATTGCCCTTGCACCCCGGGGGGTTGTGATCTCATAATGGGTGAGCAAAATCGGGGCGGCATTTTTTGGTCCCGATCCAAACCCCGAACCCCCTTCGCACTCACATCGCCATGAGCACCCCACAGGAAATCGAACTCAAGCTGCTGGTGCCGGGTCTGACGGCCGATGCCGCCCTGCAGATCATGCGCCGCTCGCCCAGCTTGGCGCGCCGCAAGCTGCGCCAGCAGCAACTGGTGAGCCGCTACTTCGACACCCCCGATGGCTTGCTGCAGCGGCAGCGCTGTGCCTTGCGCGTGCGCCACTGCAGCGATGCGCTGGCGCCTGCCGGCACGGGGCCCCAAGCGTGGATTCAAACCCTCAAAACCGCTGGCCAGTCACGCGGCGGCTTGAGCCAGCGCGGCGAGTGGGAGTGCACCGTGGCCGGTGACTGGCCCGAACGCGAAGGGCTGCGCGGCACCGCCTGGGATGCACTCGACCCGGTGGACGCGCTGTTCGAGCGCTTGCAGCCCTGCCATGAGACGCGCTGCCTGCGCAGCAGTTGGCTCATCACGCGCCGCGACGGCACGCTGCTCGAGGTCACGCTCGATGCCGGCCACGTGCTCGCCAACGGTCAGTCGCAGGCGCTGTTGGAAATCGAGCTCGAGCTGTTGGCCGGCTCACCGCAGGCCCTGTTCGATTTGGCTGACGAACTGGCCCGGCGCCTGCCCTGCCTGCCCTCCAACGTAAGCAAAGCCGAGCGCGCCGCCTTGCTGGCGGCGCAGCGGCTGCACCTGCCCGTGCGGGCACGCCCTATCGAACGCCAGCCCGGCGAAGCCTTGCATGCCCTGGCGCTGCGTGCGCTGGGCGAGATGCTCGACCAATTCATGCGCAACCTCGAGGGCATGCTGCACAACGACGCCCCCGAATGGGTGCATCAGGCGCGGGTGGGTTGGCGCCGTTGGCGCAGCTTGCAGCGCCTGTTGCGCCCCTTGATAGGCCCAGCCCCCGATTTTGCAGCCCTGCGCCCCTTGCTCGATGCGCTGGGGCAGCAGCGCAACCTCGACGTGGCCTGCACCGAAACCCTGCCCGCTTGGGCCGGCGCCTGGGCTTGTGCACAGGCTGGTGCGGCGGCGCAGCCAGCCCAACCGGATGCCCCACCGAACGCCTGGGAACAGGCCGAACAGCGGCTGCAAGCGGCGCGCACGGCGCAGCGCGAGCAGTTGCGTCAAACCTTGCTCGACCCAGCCACAGGGCAAGCCCTGCTGGTCTTGGCGCGCCATCTGTGGCAACTGGGCCAACAGCCCGTGGCCATCAAAAAAAGCTGGGCCGGCGGGCGGCTGGCACGCTGGCACCGCCGCCTGCACACCCTGCTGCAGGGCGAACAGGCGGCGTTGCTCGATGTGGCCACGCTGCACGAAGCGCGCCTGCTGGCCAAGCGCTTGCGCTACGGCAGCGAGGCCTTGGCCAGCGCCCTGCCCGCCAAACGGCTGCGCCAGAGCCAGCAATGGGTCAAGGACGCCACCCTGTGGCAAACCCGCATCGGCCAGGCGCGCGACGCTTGGCAACTGGCCGCGTTGCTGCAAGAACACACCGACGCAGCGGCCGCCCTGGTTGCTTTCATGCAGGGCGTGGCAGCGGCCATGGAGCGCGCCGCCCAAGAGGCGGCCAGCCCGGGCTAAAATCCGCAACCCTGTTTCCCCCAGCCAGCCTCTGGATCTACACCACGAACCGCTGCCCGCCATGAGCAAAAAAGTCTACATCAAAACCTTCGGCTGCCAGATGAACGAGTACGACTCGGACAAAATGGCCGACGTGCTGGCCGCCGCCCAAGGCTACGAGCCGACCACCGACGTGGAGCAGGCCGACCTGATTTTGTTCAACACCTGCTCGGTGCGCGAAAAGGCGCAAGAAAAGGTGTTCTCCGACCTCGGGCGCGTGCGGCACCTGAAAAAAAAGGGCGTGCTGATCGGCGTCGGCGGCTGTGTCGCCAGCCAGGAGGGCGAGGAAATCATCCGCCGCGCGCCCTACGTCGATCTGGTGTTCGGCCCGCAGACCCTGCACCGCCTGCCCGAGTTGCTGAACGCGCGTGCGGCGCAGCAGCGGCCGCAAGTGGACATCAGCTTTCCCGAAATCGAAAAATTCGACCACCTGCCACCGGCGAAGGTCGAAGGGGTGAGCGCCTTCGTGAGCATCATGGAAGGCTGCAGCAAATACTGCAGCTACTGCGTGGTGCCCTACACCCGCGGTGAGGAGTTCAGCCGCCCGCTCGACGAGGTGCTGCTCGAAGTCGCCACACTGGCCGAGCAGGGCGTGAAAGAAGTCACGCTGCTGGGCCAAAACGTCAACGCCTACCAAGGCCGCATGGGGCAAAGCAGCGAACTGGCCGACTTTGCCCTGCTGCTCGAATGCGTGCACGAAATCCCCGGCATCGAGCGCATCCGCTACACCACCAGCCACCCCAAAGAGTTCACGCCACGCCTGATCGAGGCCTACGCGCGCCTGCCCAAACTCGTCAACCACTTGCACCTGCCGGTGCAGCACGGCAGCGACCGCATCTTGGCGGCCATGAAACGCGGCTACACCGCGCTCGAATACAAAAGCACGGTGCGCAAGCTGCGCGCGGTGCGGCCCGGGCTGTCGCTGTCGAGCGACTTCATCGTTGGCTTCCCCGGCGAGACCGAGGCCGACTTCGCCCAGCTCATGAAGCTGGTGCAAGAGCTGAGCTTTGACAGCAGCTTCAGCTTCGTCTTCAGCCCGCGCCCCGGCACCCCGGCCGCCAACCTGCCCGACGACACCCCGCCGCCGCTCAAACTGCAACGGCTGCACGCGCTGCAAGCGCTGCTCGACCAGCAGGTGCAGGCCATCGCCGAGCGCCTGGTGGGCAGCGTGCAACGCATTCTGGTCGAAGGCCCGTCGCGCAAGCACGCGCACGAACTCACCGGCCGCACCGAGTGCAACCGCAGCGTGAACTTCGAGGCCGGTGTGCAAGGCGCGCGCCTGATCGGTCAGATGCTGGATGTGCGCATCACCGAAGCGCGCTCGCATTCGCTGCGTGGCGAGCTGTGCCTGAGTGAGGCGGTGCTGGCGGCCTGATCCGCGATCCGCAGCGGGTGCAGCGACCCGTCGTCAGGCCCGGCGCAGCGGCAGCCGCACCAGCACCACGTGCTCGCGGTCGGTGTGGTAACGCTTGATTTGCGCGTCGGCATCGAAATGCAATTGCAAGCGCTCGCGGATATTGCCCAGCGCCATGTGGTTGCCCCCTGACGGTGCCGTGGCCGGCTCGCTTGCCGGGGCCAAGGAGTTGCGCACAAAAAGGCGCAGCTCGGAGCCCTCCAGATAGGCCTCCAGCGACACCTCTGCCCCCTCGGGCGCGGGTTCGACGCCGTAGCGCACCGCGTTTTCCAGCAGCGGCTGCAGCAGCAGCGGTGGCACCAGCGCCTGCAGCGGCGCGTGCTCGGTGCGCCACTGCATGCGCAAGCGCTGCGGCCCCAGGCGCACGGTTTCGATCTCGATGTAGGCGCGCGCCAGCGCCAGCTCCTGCGCCAGCGGCACCAGGGTGCGCGCATCGCTGAGCAGCGCCCGGTACAAATCGGCCAGATCGTGCAACACCGCCTCGGCCTGCTGCGGCTGGCTGCGCAGCAAGGCCAGCACGCTGTTGAGGCTGTTGAACAAAAAATGCGGCCGTATGCGCGCCTGCAAGGCCGCCAAGCGCGCCTCGGCCAGCGCGGGTGAAAGGCGCTGCTGGCGCCAGTCGAAATAAAACAGCAGCGCCGCCGCCAGCAGCGCCGCCACGCTGGCACTGTGTGCCACCGAACCCGCCAGCGCCAGCCCCAAGCCCTGCTCCACCGCCACGTGCCAGAGCGCCGCCACCAGCGCTGCCAGACACAGCACCAGCACCAGCCCGCGCCGGTAGCGGGTGCGCGCCAGCACGGGTTGCAGCAGGTACAGCAACAACACCGTGGCCAGCAAGGGCGGATCAAAACGCACCGACTGCTGCACCAGTGGCTCCCACCACGGCTGGGCGCTGGGCCAATCGAGCACGGCATCCACCAGCCGCAGCGCCTGCGCCAGCAGCAACACCCGCAACCACACCCCCAGGTTGCGAAAGTCGGGCAAGGTGGCGGCGGTCGTCATGCGGGTCAAAGGGTGGATCGGGCTCCATTGTGGCGGATGGCACGCATGGCTGCTGTGCGTTGCGCCAGGCCCGCTGCCCTACACTTGGCATCCATGAAAATCGCCACTTGGAATGTGAACTCGCTCACCGTGCGGCTGCCGCAGGTGCTGGACTGGCTGGCGGCGCAGGCTGCAGCAGGGGCACCGGTGGATGTGCTGGCGCTGCAAGAGCTCAAGCTCAGCGACGACAAATTCCCCGCCGCCGCGCTGGAGCAGGCCGGTTACAGCGCGGTCTGGCTGGGCCAAAAAACCTACAACGGCGTGGCGCTGCTGGCACGCCAGCCGGCGGCCGAGGTGCAGCGCAACCTGCCCGGCTTCGCCGACGAGCAAGCGCGCCTGATTGCCGCCACCTACCACACCGGCGGCACCGATGCACAACCGCTGCGCGTGGTGGGCGCCTACTTCCCCAATGGGCAGGCGCTGGGCAGCGACAAATTTGCCTACAAGCTGCGCTGGCTGGAGGCGCTGCGTACTTGGCTGGAGGCCGAGCTGGCGCGCCACCCACGGCTGCTGCTGCTGGGCGACTTCAACATCACCTTCGACGACGCCGACGTCTGGGACCCGGTGGGCCTGCACGAATCCATCCACTGCAGCAGCGTGGAGCGCGCGCACCTGCAAGCGCTGTTGGCGCTGGGCCTGCACGACGCGCACCGGCTGTTTGAGCAGCCGCCCAAGAGCTACACGTGGTGGGACTATCGTCAGTTGGGGTTTCAAAAAAACCGCGGCCTGCGCATCGACCACATCCTGCTTAGCAGCGCACTCAAAGCCAGCGCCCGCGCCTGCCAGATCGACCGCGCCCCGCGCAAAAACCCCCAGCCCAGCGATCATGCGCCACTGTGGGTGCAGTTGGGCTGAGCGCGGCGATTATGCAAACCTTCATTTGGGGAGTTGAGGCTTGCACCAACGGCGCGCATACACGATACTGGCGGCAAGGGCTGGCGGCAAAATCTCCTAGCAGATGCTGAAGGTGCGCCGGACACCGAAGGTTGGTGGGGACATTTACCCACCGGGGCCGCAAGGCTCTAGCAGCGGGACATGGAGTCCGCTGCGCCAGCCCCACGAGGCCGATCCGGCGCGGCCTCACCCCCTAGGAATGAATAAACCTTGTCCCATGCTTGTGGCCCGTTCCTCCACGCCAATGGCCTGATCGCATCATGCTCTACCTCAACAGCGACCATCTCGTGCGCTGCCTCCAAACCTTGGCGTCTTCACTGGCCATGTATCAACGTGCTGAACCGGGCAGCATCGACCAGGAAGTGTTTCGCAACGCCATCGTCAAAGGCTATGAACTGACTCAAGAAACCGCCTTCAAGCTGCTTAAAAAAGCGCTCAAGGTTTACGGTCACGGCGGGCAAAAGCTGGAGGCCACTCCGGTCAAGGAGATCCTAAGGCTGGCCGCCGTGCATGGGTTGATGACGCTGCCCGAGGTAGAACGCTGGTTTGCTTACCGAGACAACCGCAACAACACAGCACACGACTACGGCCAGGCCTTTGCCGAGCAAACGCTCACACTGCTGCCTGGCTTTTTGGCCGATGTGCAAACGCTGGCCGACACCTTGGTGCAAAAGTTCGGAAAACAAATCGATGCCTGAACAGCGCACCCTGCACCTGCCAGAGCGCTACGCCGCCCAAGTGCGCGCGCTGTTGCAGCAGCACATCCCCGAGGCTGAAGTCTGGGCCTATGGCTCGCGCGTGCGCGGCGATCATTACGCAGCCAGTGACCTCGACTTGGTCGTCCGCTTCCCCAGCGACAGCAAACCCACACCCTTGCGCCTGAGCGATGTGAAAGAGGCCTTCGTGGAAAGCAATCTGCCCCTCATCGTGCAACTGGTCGCTTGGAGCGCCATCCCCGAATCGTTCCGTGAGGAAATTCTGGCGGGGTATGTCGTGCTGCAGCGGGGTCAGGCCCAACTGAAGGAAATTGGGCATGGCGTCTATGAACACCACGGCTGAAATCATCATCTACGAAGGCGACCACGCCCGCGTCGAGGTGCGGCTGGAGCGCGACTCGGTCTGGCTCACGCAGGAGCAGATGGGCCTGCTGTTTGGCCGCGAGCGCTCGGTGATCACCAAACACATCCGCAATGTGTTTGTCGAGGGCGAGCTGGACGAGAAAAGCAATGTGCAAAATTTGCACATTGCTGGCTCGGACAAACCGGTGAAGTTCTACAACCTCGACGTGATCATCTCCGTCGGCTACCGGGTCAAGTCCCTGCCCGGTACGCGCTTTCGCCAGTGGGCCAACCGGGTGCTGCGCGAGCACCTGACGCAGGGCTACAGCCTGGACCGCGAGCGCTTTGAGCGCAACGCCGCCGAACTGGAGGCGGCGCTGCAACTGGTGCGCAAGGCCGCTGCAGGCCAGGCGCTGAGCGCCGAGCAGGGCCGTGGGCTGGTGGATGTGATCGCCCGTTACACCCAGACTTTCCTGTGGCTGCAGCGCTACGACGAAGGGCTGCTGACCGTCCCGGCGGGCAGCCCGGGTGGGGTGCTGCCGACGCTGCCAGAAGCGCACGCCGCCATCGCACGGCTGAAGGCCGACCTGATGGCGCGGGGCGAGGCGTCTGAGCTCTTCGGGCGTGAGCGCGGCGATGCCTTTGCTGCCCTGCTGGGCAATCTGGAGCAATCGGTGTTTGGCGAGCCGGCCTATCCGACCATCGAGACCAAGGCCGCGCATCTGCTGTATTTTGTCATCAAGAACCATCCGTTCTCGGACGGCAACAAGCGCAGCGGGGCCTACCTGTTCGTCGATTTTTTGGCGCGCAACCAGCGGCTGCTGCGCAACGGCGAGCCGGTGATCAACGACGTGGGCCTGGCGGCGCTGGCGCTGCTGGTGGCCGAGTCAGACGCCCAGAACAAGGACGTGATGATCCGCCTGATCGAAAACATGCTCGCCCGGCCATAGTCGCTCCGGCCTTGGAAAACGGTGGCAAACGCCACAGTGGGTATATGATGATCTACCCGCGAGCAACACCCTACCCGCCGCTGAGCGGGCTTTTTACGTAGGCGCAAGCCGCCGCGAGCAACTGGCCACAGCGCTTGGCCGGCCGGCAGGGCGGGAGGCGCTGGCGGACACCGAAGGTTGGTAGGGACATTTACCCACCGGGGTCGCAAGGCTCTAGCAGCGGGACATGGAGTCCGCTGCGCCAGCCCCACGAGGATGATCCGGCGCGCCCTCACCTTTGGTCAACCCCCGCTCACGGCGGGGGATACGTGTCATCCAACTGCGCACCCTGCACCTGCCAGAGCCCTATGCCGCCCAAGTGCGCGCGCTCTTGCAGCAGCACATCCCCGAGGCTGGAGTTTGGGCCTATGGCTCACGCGTGCGCGGCGATCACTACCCAGCCAGCGACCTCGACTTGGTTGTCTGCTTCCCCAGCGATAGCCCCCGGCGGCCACCCAAAGTGCTCCACTTATGGCCACCCAAACTGCTCCACCCGGCACCAGCCGACCCCACATGGTCAATCCCCGCTCACGCGGGGGAGGCCCCCGCAGGGGCTGGGTCGCTACGGGCTACGCCCTGCGCAACCCAGCCCCTGCGCATCATCCAGCTTTGCACACGCTACCGCACAAAGCGGACATCTGTACTTGGCTCAAAAGAGGAGATTTCTATTTTGGGTTGACATTGAGGGTAGGCGGCTGTGAGGGTAGGTGGCCAAATGCCGGGCAAGCCCAACGCCCCGCATCACCCCGCAACGCCGCCGACGTGCGCGCCCCTAATGGAGCTGGCGCCCTACCCCAAGCCCAGCTCCTGCAGTTTGCGCGTCAGGGTGTTGCGCCCGATGCCGAGTTGTTGCGCCGCTTCGATGCGCCGGCCGTGGGTATGCGCCAGTGCTGCTCCTAGCAACTGCGCCTCGAAGCGGCGCAGCAGGGCGTCCCAGACCTCGTTGCGTCCGGCCTGCAACAGCGCGTGGGCTTCGGCATACAGGTCGGCTTCCCAGGCGGGCGGGCCCGCGTTGGCCACCTGGGCTGAGGCAGTGGCGTCGCCCGGGGCTGCATCGAGCACAGCCGCCACTGGTGCCTGCGCAATGGCCCCCCCCACGGCTACCGGGCCCACGGCTTGCAGCACCTCGGGCGGCAAGTCTTTGCGCTCCACCACCTGGGCCGGCGCCATGACGGTGAGCCAGTGGCAGATGTTCTCCAACTGGCGCACGTTGCCCGGAAACGGAAACTCGGCCAGCGCTTGCAGGGCTGGGGTGCTGATGCGTTTGGCTTCGACCCCGAGCTGCTTGGCGCTTTGCTGCAGGAAAAAACGCGTCAGCAGCGGCACGTCTTCGCGCCGTTCGCGCAACGGCGGCAGGCGCAGGCGGATGACGTTGAGGCGGTGCAGCAAGTCTTCGCGGAAGGCGCCCTCGCGCACCCGCTGCTCCAAGTTTTGGTGCGTGGCGGCGATCACCCGCACCTGCGACTTGACGGCGCTGTGGCCGCCGACGCGGTAGAACTGCCCGTCCGAGAGCACGCGCAGCAGCCGCGTTTGCAGATCAAAAGGCATGTCGCCGATTTCGTCGAGGAACAGGGTGCCGCCCTCGGCCTGCTCAAAGCGCCCGCGGCGCATGGTCTGGGCGCCGGTGAAGGCGCCGCGTTCGTGGCCGAACAGCTCGCTTTCGAGCAGGTCTTTGGGGATGGCGGCGGTGTTGATGGCCACGAAGGGCCCGCGCGCGCGCGCCGAATGCTTGTGCAGCGCCCGCGCCACCAGTTCTTTGCCGGTTCCCGATTCGCCAGTGATCATCACCGTGACCAGGCTTTGGCTCAGGCGCCCGATGGCGCGAAACACGTCTTGCATCGCGCTGGCCTGGCCCAGCATCTCGGGCGCGCTGGCTGCGCCCTCCTCGGCCACCTGCTCGCGCTGGCTCTCTTGCATGGCACGCCGGATCAGATCGACCGCAGCCGACAGGTCAAAGGGCTTGGGCAGGTACTCGAAGGCCCCGCCCTGGAACGAGGCCACGGCGCTGTCGAGGTCGGAATAGGCAGTCATGATGATCACCGGCAGGCCCGGCAGGTGCTGCTTGACCTGATGCAACAAATCCAGCCCGCAGCCGCCCGGCATGCGAATGTCGCTCACCAGTACCTGCGGGCCGGCGTCGTCGCCCGCCACCAGCGCCTCCATCACCTCGCGCGGCTGGCTGAAGCTGCGCGTGGGCAGGCCCTCGCGCTGCAGCGCTTTTTCGAGCACGAAGCGGATCGATTGATCGTCGTCTACTATCCAAATCGGTTTCATGCCTGCGTTCCTTTGCGGGTGTCTGCGCTATCCGGTTGCCCTGTGGCCCCGCTGGCGCTCAAGGCAGCGGAATGAGCAGTTTGAAATCGGTCCGGCCCGGCACGCTGTCGCATTCAATCAGGCCATGGTGCTGCTGCACAAAGGTTTGCGCCAAGCTCAGCCCCAAGCCAGAACCCCCTTCGCGGCCTGTGACCAGCGGGTAGAAGATTCGGTCTTTTATCGCCTCGGGCACGCCGGGCCCGTTGTCGATCACATGCAATTCCAATGCCAGCCGGTGGCGCTGGCCGCCGAAAGTGAGCTGGCGCTGCACCCGGGTGCGCAAAATGATTTCGGCCGTTCCGGTTTCGATGCGCGGCTGCAGCGCTTGGGCGGCGTTTTGCACCACGTTGAGCAGGGCCTGGATGAGCTGTTCGCGGTCGCCGCGAAACTCGGGCAGCGAGGTGTCGTAGTCGCGCCGCAGCGCCAGCCCGCGCGGGTATTCGGCCAGCACCAGGGCGCGCACGCGCTCGCATACTTCGTGGATGTTGATCTCGGCTATCACCTGGGCGCGCCGGTGCGGCGCCAGCAGCCGGTCCACCAAGGCTTGCAAGCGGTCGGCTTCGTGGATGATGACTTGGGCGTATTGGGCCAATTCGCGCGCATCGGGCTCGAGTTGCAGCAACTGCGCCGCGCCCCGAATGCCGCCGAGCGGGTTTTTGATTTCGTGCGCCAAGTTGCGGATCAGCTCTTTGTTGGCCTGCGCTTGTTCGTGCAGACGCAGTTCGCGCTCTTGGCGCGTTTGCTGCTCCAGCGGCAGCAGCTCCACCACCAGCTCGCCCCCGTGCTCGGATTTGGCCAGCACCACGTGCACCGGCAGCGCCTCGTTGTTGAGGCGCTGCAACTTGGCGTCGTAGCGGATAACGGCGTATTCGTGGCTGTTGGCGCCTTGGATGGCGTTTTGCAGCAGGTTGGGTTCGCTGAACCAGTCGGCCAGCGCCAGCCCGGCCAGACTGCGCCTAGACAGGCCGATGGCGTCTTCGAGCGCATTGTTGGCAAAGCGGATGGCGCCTGCCGAATCGATCACCGCCACCAAGGTGGCGAGCCGGTCGAACGCCTGATATTGCGGCCCTTGGCACACGGCGGGTGTTGGGTGCTGCCGTGGGGCCTTCATGGGTGGGGCTTAGCGCACCGGCGCCGGGGGCAGCGAGATGAACTGCCCGGACGTGGCTCGGGCCGTCGCTCCCGCAGCGGCGGGCAGCGCAGCCGCGGGTGCGGCGGGCAAACGGCCCAGCTCGCGCTCGATCGCCGTCACATCGCCTTGGGCGCGCTCGAGCCGGCGGCGCAGCTCCTCGGTGCGCTCTTGCAAGCGCGCCGCGTCGCCGCGCTCGCTTGGCAGCGGCTGCGGTCGGCCTTGGTTGAATTCGGTTTGCAACTCGCGCACCCGCTCTTGGGCGCGGCGCAGCTCGGTTTCTAGAATGAGGCGCGCATCGCGGTCGCGCGCCTGCTGCTCGGCCCGATCGACGCGCTGGCTGGGGGGGCGCTCGGCGCTGGTGGCTGGCGGACGCGGAGCGGCGCTGGTGGCGGCGGCACCCGGCGCCAAGCTGGCCGCGGGGGTGGCCGTGGCCGATGCAGGGCGGCGCCCCTCGACGATGCTCAGGTTGCCGCCTTGCAGCAGGCGGCAGCCGCGCGCCTCGGGGCGCTCGCCGGGCTGGTTGGTGTACTCGTTGCCGCAGCGCCAGATTTGACCCTGTGCCAGCGCCGGAGCTGCGGGCAGCAAGGCTCCGGCCGCCCCGGCCAGCAGCCACACCCCACACGCACCAAAAATTGACCTAGCCTTGTGCATCATCGGGCCATGATAGCAGCAGCGCCCCAAAATGGCACCCACAATGGGCACCAAAGGGGCACTGCAAGGGCGCTGTGGCAGCGGCAGCGCTTTAGTTGCTGAAGTAGAGGTCGAACTCGGTCGGCGTGACCTCGACCCGGGCGCGCGTGACTTCGCCCATTTTCAGCTCGATGTAGGCATCGAGCATGGAGTCGGTGAAGACGCCGCCCTTGGTCAGGAAGGCGCGGTCTTGGTCCAGGTAGCCCAGCGCCTGGTCGAGGCTGTGACAGACCGTGGGCACCAGCTTGTCCTCTTCGGGCGGCAGGTGATAGAGGTCTTTGGTGGCGGCTTCGCCGGGGTGGATTTTGTTTTCCACGCCGTCCAGGCCGGCCATCAGCAGCGCCGCAAAGCACAGGTAGGGGTTGGCCAGTGGATCGGGGAAGCGCGCTTCCACGCGCCGCCCTTTGGGGTTGGCCACGTAGGGGATGCGGATCGAGGCCGAGCGGTTTTTGGCCGAATACGCCAGCTTGACCGGGGCTTCAAAGTGCGGCACTAGGCGCTTGTAGCTGTTGGTGCCGGGGTTGGTGATGGCGTTGAGCGCGCGCGCGTGCTTGATGATGCCGCCGATGTAGTAGAGCGCGAAATCGCTCAAGCCCGCGTAGCCGTCGCCGGCGAACAGGTTTTTGCCGCCTTTCCAGACCGACTGGTGCACGTGCATGCCGCTGCCGTTGTCGCCGTGGTAGGGCTTGGGCATGAAGGTGGCGGTTTTGCCGTAGCTGTTGGCCACGTTCCAGACCACGTACTTGAGGTTTTGCGTCCAGTCGGCGCGCTCGACCAGGGTGGAGAAGCGGGTGCCGATCTCGCACTGGCCGGCCCCGGCCACTTCGTGGTGAAAGACCTCGACCGGGATGCCCAGCGATTCGAGGATGAGCGACATTTCGGCGCGCATGTCGTGCGTGCTGTCCACTGGAGGCACCGGGAAGTAGCCGCCTTTGGTGCGCGGGCGGTGGCCGCGGTTGCCGCCTTCGAGCTTGCTGCCGGTGTTCCAGGGGGCCTCGTACTCTTCGATTTCGTAGAAGCTGCGGCCCGGCTCGGTGCTCCAGCGCACGTTGTCGAACAAGAAGAACTCGGGCTCGGGGCCGAAGTAGGCGGTGTCGCCCAAGCCAGAGGCTTTAAGGTAGGCTTCGGCGCGGCGGGCGATCGAGCGCGGGTCGCGGTCGTAGGCTTTGCCGTCGCTGGGCTCGACCACGTCGCACTGCAAAAAGAGCGTGGTTTCTTCAAAGAACGGGTCGATCTGGGCCGTGTTTGGGTCCGGCATGAGCAGCATGTCGGAGGCTTCGATGCCCTTCCAGCCAGCGATGGAGGAGCCGTCGAAGGCGTGGCCGGCGCTGAACTTGTCTTCGTCGAAATGCGAGACTGGCACCGTTACGTGCTGCTCTTTGCCACGGGTGTCGGTGAAGCGGAAATCAACGAACTTGACTTCGTTGTCTTGCACCATGCTCATCACGTCGGCGACGCTTTTGCCCATCTTGAATTCTCCGGTTGCGTTGAAAGGGGTTGGAAATTGCTGCACAGTTTATAGCAGCAAGCGTGCCAGCTTGGTGACAAACCCGCGCGCTGTGCGGCACCCGGTGCCAAAAAAAGGGGGCTGCGCGAGACCTCGCCACAAACGCACTTTTTTGGGGCATTTTTTGCATCAAAATGGTGCGCACGCACTCTGCATCGGCTCAGCGCACCAACTCGGGGCCCAAGCGGGCGGCTGCGGCGCGCAAGCCGTCGAGCAGATCGGCGTAGGCCGCCTGCACGGGTTCTATCGGCCCCTTGACCCCGAGTTCGAGGTGGCGCCCGTAGGTGGGATGGTCCACGCTGGGCAGGCTAAACACCTTGCACTGCGGGTGCGTGGCCTCGATGTGCTGCATCAGCGGCGTGAGCTGGCCCTCGATGCCCTCGAACACGATCACCGAGCGCTCGCCCCACGCCCCGCGCCGAAAATACGCGGCGTAATGCTGCTCCAGCAGCCACTCGATCATGGGCCAGGCCATGACCGGAAAACCGGGCATGGCGTGCAGCACGGCACCGCTGGGGCTGGTGCAGCTAAAGCCCGGAATCTGGTTGTAGGGGTTGGGGATGATGCGCGCGCCCAGCGGAAACTCGCCCATTTGCAGGCGCTGCAGGTGGTCGGGCCGGTCGGGCTCATAGACCTGGCCCTGCTGGGCCGCCAGGCGTTGCAAGCGCGCCACGATCAGCGCGCGCGCCTGCGGGTGCAACTGCAGCCCCACCCCCAGTGCGCTGGCCGCCGCCTGGCGGGTGTGGTCGTCGGGCGTGGCGCCGATGCCGCCGCAACCAAACACCACGTCGCGGCCCGCCAGCGCCTCGCGCAAGGTGCCGGCCAGCGCGTCCCGGTCGTCGGGCGCAAAACGCGCCCAGGCCAGGCTCAGGCCGCGTGCGGCCAGCAGCTCGATCACGCGCGGCAGGTGCTTGTCGGCGCGCTTGCCCGACAAAATTTCATCGCCTACGACGAGCAAGCCAAAGCGCGGGGCGGGGTTCATGGTTGGTTTTGGACCGAAGCTGGAGCCGGCGTGGTGGATGGGCTGAAGGGGAGCGCGGCCGGCTCGGGGCTGCGCAGCGGCTCAGCGGTGGCCGCGTCCAGGTGCGGCGGCGTCGGCATGGCCGGCTGCGCCTCTGCGCGCAGCGCCTGCAGCGCCGCCAGCAGGTAGTGCACGAACCACAGCGAGGCCAGCGCAAACACCCACGTGTACACCCACACCGCCAGCGGCACCAGCAGCGGCGCCATGGCAATGAACATGGCGCCCGAGGCCCACAACAAACTGGGCGCCGCGCCCAGAAAACCGCTGAACATCCCCATCAGCAGCAGCGCCGTGCGGTGGCGGCGCAACAACTCGTGCCGCTCGGCGCGGCTGGCGTGCTCGGCCAAGGCGTCGAAGGCCAGCACGCGGTAGGTCAGCCAGCCCAAGATCAGCGGCGGCAGGATCAGCACCAGCGGCGGAATCAGCCACAGCGGCAAGGAAATCAGCAAGGCCAGCAAGGCCAGCGCGCTGTGCCCGAGCGACCAGCCCAGGCTGCCCAGCCACGAGCCGCCACGGCGCCGCTCGAGGCCTGCAAAGCGGCGCCGCGCCACCAGCTCCACCGCCACCGGCGTCAACACCAAGGCCACCAGCAGCAGGGTCGCGAGCACGATCAGCGGCGTGGCCAGCAGCAGCACGATCAGCGGCGCCAGCACCGCCTGCAGGAAACCCAGTCCGACCGACTCCAGCCACTGCAGGGCAAACACCACCAGCGCCCACTGTTCGAGCCAGAGCTGCACCGCGGCGATGGCCGCGTCCCAATAAAAATAGCCCAGCGCAAAGGCCGCCAGCACCATCAGCAGCAGCGGAATGAAAGACCAGGCGATGACACGCGGATGCAGGCTATACGCCAGCGCGCGCCAGAAGGAGTCGAGGGCCAAGCGCATAAGGACCGATTGTGTATCAGGCGGCGCCATCCTGCATCGCAGGCGCGGCAACTGGCAGGGGACCGGGGGCTGGGCTTTTGGCCTGCAGGGCCTGCACCTGCTGCGGCGTCAACCAACGCCACGTGCCGGGCGCCAGGTCGGCGGGCAACTCCAGCGCCCCGATGCGGCTGCGGTGCAGGCCGCAGACCCGGTTGCCCACCGCCGCCAGCATGCGCTTGACCTGGTGGTACTTGCCCTCGGTCAGGGTCAAGTCGAGGCGGTGCGATCCGGTGGCCGCGCAGGCAGCGGCGCGCACGGGTTGTTGCTCGCCTTCGAGCATGACCCCTTGCAGCAGGCGGCGCACCATCTCGGGCTCGACGGGCTGCTCGCAAACCACCTGGTAGAGCTTGGGCACGTGGTGGCGCGGCGACGAGAGGCGGTGAATGAAGGCACCGTCGTCGCTGAGCAGCAGCAGGCCGGTGGTGTCTTGATCGAGCCGCCCCACCGCCTGCACCCCGCAGGCGGCACCGCCCGGGCGCTGGCGCAGCGCGCTCGGCAACAAGGTGTACACGCTGGGCCACGCCCCCGGTTTTTGCGAGCATTCGTAGCCGGCCGGTTTGTGCAGCATCAGGTAGGCCAGGCGCTGATATTCCCAGCGCTGGCCTTGCACCCAAAAAACCAGCCCCTCGGGTTCACACTGCAAGCCGGGGTCGTGGCAGCTTTGGCTGGGCTCGCCCAGCGCCACCCAGCCTTGTTCGATCAGGCCGCTGCAAACGCGCCGCGTACCAAAGCCTTGGCTAAATAAAATTGCATCCAATCGCATGGGGCCTGAGCATAGCGCGGTTGCTTGCGGCTTGCCTCAGACCGGGTGCGCCCGCTTGAGCGAAAATGGGGCAAACCCTGCGCCGTCCTTGCCGCCACCGCCACCGCCCCCACCTCATGCTCGAGCGCCTCAAAAAACTCATGCCGGCCAAGGACAGCCTGCTGCAGAACCGCTGGCTGCGCTGGCTGCGGCCGTGGCTGGGGCATCCACGGCTGTGGCACCTGAGCCGCAAGGGCGTGGCGCTGGGGATGGCGATCGGGGTTTTTTTTGGGCTTTTGATCCCGGTGGCGCAAATTCCTGCCTCGGCCATCGCCTCGGTGCTGCTGCGCGCCCACCTGCCCGCAGCGGCGGCCAGCACGCTGGTGACCAACCCCATCACCTTCGCCCCGGTTTACTACGCGGCCTACGAATTGGGCCGCGTCATTTTGCGAGAAGACGCCGCCACCGAGGAAGAATTGGCGCGCATCGTCGAGCGCAAGGCCCAAGACCACGCGCAATCTCGCGACCTGACCCTGACGCAACAAATCGAGCGCGGCTGGCGCAGGCTGGGTGAAATCGGCAAGCCCTTGATCGTGGGCTTGTCGATTCTGGCCGTCACGCTCGGTTTGACGGTGTATTTTGGGGTCAGCGCGATCTGGGCACTGCGGGTACGGCTGGCGCGGCGGCAGCGCTTGCGCAAAATGCGCAACCCCGATTGATGTCGGTCTGCGGGCGCCTTCAAAGCCCCGCTTCTTCGCATAGCGCGGCCTGCTTCCAGGCCTGTTGCGCCACCGCCTCATCGCCGCGCTGCTCGGCCAATTGCGCCAAGGCGCGCCAAGCGCGGCGGCGCAGCCCGGCATCTTGCAGGCTGCGGCTGGCCTGCTGCAGCATCTGGTTCGCTTTGCCCCAGAGCTGGCGCTGCATCAGCGCCTGTCCGGCAAGGTATTGCAGCCCCGCATCGGCCGGGCGGGCCGCCTGCGCTGCGTCCAATTGCGCCAGCCAGCCCGCATCGAGTTCGGGCAGCAAATCTTGCAGCACCCGGATGCTTCGGTGCTGTGCGGCGCCCTCCAGTTGCGTGTAGGCGCCCATGAGGGTTTGCAGGGCCTCGTCGCGCCAGCGGCTGCCTTCTGGCAAGTGCCCGGCCGCGGCCTGCGCTGCGCCGGCAACGCCATCGGCAGCCCCCACCCCCCTTGGCCGCAGCCGCACCCATTGCCGCAGAAACTGCAGCGCCAGCCCGGCGTCGGCGCGCTCCCGGGCATCGAGCCCCTTCCAGACGCGCAGCAACTGCTCGGCGTCGTGGGTTTGCTGCAGCGCCTCGCTCACCAGCGTCTGCAGCAAGCTGGCGGCGGCCGCAGTCGAAAAGGCTTTGTGCTTGCGCAGTTGGCGCACCGTGTCGATGGCCACCGGGCTGTCCCGCTCCAGTTGCGCCAGCTTCAGGCGCAGCCGCAGCGCCTGGATGCGCCGCGCCGCGCCTTGCGGCAACTGCTGCCACCAGGTGCGCGCCTGCACCGGGTCGCGTGCCTCGATGGCCCAGGCGCTGGCACGCAACAGGGCCGCCTCGCGCACCGCCGCCGCATCGGAGGAGGGCTCGGCCAGCGCCGCCTCGATGACGGCATCGCGCCGCCCGGTATTGCCCAAGCTGTGCGCACTCTCGGCCAGCAGCAGGCGCGCCAGCAACAACCAGCGGCTTTGGTGCGCGAGCGTGGCCGCTGGCAGGCGCTCGAGCGCCTGCAGCGCCTGCTCGGCACTGGTTTGCGCGCGCACGAAACGACCCGCCAGCTGCTGGATCAGGGCCTCGAGCAAGCCGACGTAGACCGCCTTTTCTTGCTGCCGCAGGCGCCAGCGCTGGGCCCGCTGCGGCAGCCCCCGCAGCAGGGCAATGCCGCGCAGCGCCAGATGCAGCAGCACGAAGCCCAACAGCAAACCGATCAGCACCAGATTGAGCGACATGTCGATGCGCCAAGGCGCCCAAAACACGCTCACGACGGCCTGGTTGTCACCCACCAGCAAAGCCGCCACCACCGCGACAGCGGCCAGCAGCAAGAACCAGATCACGTTTTTCATGGTGGCGTGGCCCCTTTCAGCGGCCGCCAGCGGCGGTTTGCAGTGCCGCCAGCGTGGCGTCGGGGCGGGGCAGTTCGGGCTGCTGCATATCGATTTGCAACTGCGCCAAGGTGTCGAGCACGCGCTGGGTTTCGGTGGCGGCGGGGTCGAAGTAGCGCTGCACCAGCGTCTGCACCGTTTGCACATCGGCGCGGGCGGCATCGAATTGGCGCGCCATCAGCCCCAAGCGGGCGCTGAGCAGCTTGAGGCGAATGTTTTCGCGCAAAAAATAGGCCTGCTCGGGCGCCAGCAGGGCGGCCTCGGGCTGGTCGATGCGGCTGATGCGAACCAGGTCGGCGCCGCTTTGGCGCACCTGTTGCCACAGCCATGAAACCGCCCCGCTGCCCGTCTGCCCGACCCAGCCCCAGGCACGCTCCCAAATCGGCGTTTCGGCAACCACTGGAGCGGCTTCGTTGGCTGCCGGGATGGCTTCGGATGGCGCTGCCGCAGCGGTTTCGGCGGGGACGACAGCAGGGGCGGTTGTTGAGCCAAGAACTGGCGGCGCCGCTGCAGGCAAGGCTTCTGGCGCCGCCACAACGGCTTGTGCAGCGGCCGTGGCCAGCGGCGCTTGCCCCGCTTGCGCCGACTCAAGGCCCCGGCCTGCTGGGGCCATCCGCTGCGCGGTCGGCTCGCCAACGGATGGATAGGCCATGGATGACGGCAAGGGCTGATTGAGCAGCGGCCATTGGTCCACCCGCTGCGCCAAGCCATCGAGCCGCTGAGCCAGCGCGGGCACATCGACCCATTGGGCGGCCTGCAGGCGCTCGATGTCGGCTGCGATGGCGCGCTGCACCGGGTTCAGGCGCGGTTGGGCCGCGCGGGCAATGCGCTGCTCGGCCCCGCGCAGCGCTGAAATCAGCGGCAGCACGCTGCCCGACAGCTGGCTTTGCTGCTGGGCAAAGCGCACGCTGGCCTCGAGGTCGTGCACCAGGCTGTCGTCGCGCGTGCGCGCCACGGCGAGCATCAGTTCTTCGAGCTGGCTGCGCTGCAGCGCCACTTCCGACAAACGCAACTCGGCCAAGCCCAAGCGCGCCGCCAAGTCTTTGGACTGGGCCTCGGCCGCCGCAGCCAGCTCGCGCGCGGCCACCGCCTCGGCCAGGCTGTCAGCGGCGCGGCGGGCCATCTCCTGCTCGCTGCGCTCCATGCGCTGCACCACGGAAAAGGTCCACGCCATACCCGCCAGCACCAACACCAAGGTCAGCCAAAGCAGCCAATGCGGCGGCGCCGGCCAGCCCGGGCGAGCAAGCCGCTGCAATTGCGCGCCCTGCGCAGCCGGTGTCACGCCTGCGCTGGCGCTGCCCGAGCCTCCCGAAACAGGGGGCGGGGGTGGGGGCTCAGAAGCCACGGAGCTCCCAGGGGAGCCGGGCGTGGCGGGGGAAGACGGGTCGGTCATGGATTGGGCAGTTTAGACAGGGCGCGCAACAAATCGTCGAGCGCGGGCCGATGGGTGATTATTTCGCCAAAACCCCTTTGCCGTGCTGACACGGCGATGCGCGGATGCGACACCAGCGCACGCGACTGCGCCCACGACTGGCTTGGCAGCAACCGGGACAGATGCTGCAAGCCCTCAGAGCTGCTGAACAACCACACGGCCCCGTTGCGCACCCACTCGCGCACCCGTTGCGCGGTGGCCGCATCCCACTGCGGCGCGCTGCGCCGGTAGGCCACGCAAGCGTGCACGCGCCCACCCTGTGCCAGGCACTGCCGCTCCAGCCAATCGCGGCCGCTGCGGCCGTCGGCCGACTGGCCGCGCACCACCAGCAGCCGGTGCCCGGGGTGCAGTTGCGGCTGCACCACGGCCCACAGGGCTTCGGAATCAAACTGCGCCGCGTGGGACGGCGGCTGGTCGATCTGCCCCAACGGCACCCCAGCCGCTTGCAGCGCGGCCGCCGTGCCGGGGCCGGGGGCCCAGCAGCGCGCCGCAAGTGCGGCCAGTGGCGCCTCGGAGCCGAAAAACCCGCGCACCGCCTGGGCGCTGACGAACATCAGGGCGTCGCAGCCCGCTGCCTGCAAACGCGCCTGCTGCAGCGCCGCCTGGTCGGTGGCCGCGGCGATGTCGATCAGGGGCAGTGCCTGCGCCGCCGTCCAGCCCGCCGCGTGCAGGGCTTGCAACCACACGCCGGCCTCGTGCGCCGGCCGGGTCACGAGCAACACCGGGCGGCTGTCAGCGCGTGCGTCGGGGGGCGTGGGCAGGGCTGGCATATCAAGCCGCCGGGGCGCTGGCGTGGCCGGCAGGGCCCGAACCCCGGGCCCCGGCGCGTTGCAACTGCTGCGCCACTTGCACCCCGAGCGCATCGGCCGCCGCCAGGCTGTCGACCCTAGCGCTGGCGCTGGCGCGCAGCAGCAGCGGCTCGCCTTCCGGCTCGCCCCAGGCGGCCTGCAACTGCAGCGTGCCCCCGGCTTCTAGGCGCTCCTGCGCGGGCGCTTGCACCCAAGTGGCATAGGCCGCCAGCGGCATCGAGCAACTGCCGCCCAAGGTGCGCGACACGGCGCGCTCGGCCGCCGCCGCCGCCCAGCTCGGGCCGTGCGCCAGCGGCTGCAGGGCTTGCGCCAGCTCGGGGCGGCTGGCCAGCACTTCGATGCCCAGCGCGCCCTGCCCGGCAGCGGGCAGCATCTGCTCGGGCTCGAACCGGTGCCGGATGCGCGCCTCCAGCCCCAGCCGCATCAGGCCCGCCGCCGCCAGCACGATGGCGTGGTACTGTCCCGCATCGAGCTTGCGCAGCCGCGTGTCGAGGTTGCCGCGCAAGGGCTCGATGCGCACGTCGCTGCGGCCCAGTTCCTGCAACAGGGCGCGCAGCAGCACCACCCGGCGCAGGCTGGAGGTGCCCACCACGGCGGCGTGCGGCAGCTCGGCCAGCCCGGCGCAGTGCGGCGAGACCCAGGCGTCGCGCGCGTCCTCGCGCTGCAACACCGCCGCCAGCTCGAAACCAGTCGGCAGCTCCATCGGCACGTCTTTGAGCGAATGCACCGCCAAGTCGGCGCGGCCCTGCTCCAGCGCCAGCTCGAGCTCTTTCACGAACAAGCCTTTGCCGCCCACCTTGCTCAGGGAGCGGTCCAGAATCTGGTCGCCCAGCGTGGTCATGCCCAGCAGCTCGACCGCATGGCCGTGCTGCTGCAGCAAGGCGCGCACGTGTTCGGCCTGCCACAGCGCCAAGCGGCTTTCGCGGGTGGCGATGGTGAGGGTGCGGGGGGCGGCAAGGGTCATGGGGGGCACGCTGCAAGAAAGGGGTCGGGGTACGAATCGAGGGGGCGGCGCACGCTAGGTGTTCGCTGACCCGCGATTATCCGCCGCGCCTGGTGCAACCAACCACTAGGCGCCCAGCAGTTCGCGCACCAGCGGCAACTGGCGCCGCGAGACCGCCAGCGCCTCCGGCACGCCGTCGAGGCGCAGCAGCCAGCCCTCGGGCTCGTCGTGGCCGCAGTGCGCGCCGGCTTTTTCAAGCGCGCGCACGCGGTGCCGCGCCACCAGCGCGTTGCGGTGGATGCGCAGCCAGCGCCCGGGGTGCGCCTGCTCGAGCTCGTTCAGCGAGCCCTCGTAGAGGTAGGCTTGGGCTTTGGTGCGCACCGTGAGGTACTTGGACTCGGCCTTGAGGTAGAGGATGTCGGCCAGCGGCACGCGCACCAAGCCACCGCGCTCGTGGATCGTGAGCGCCTCGGGGGGGTGGGCCGGTGCAGCCCCGTTCGCTGTGGCGCTGGCCGTGTCCGCCACCAGCCGCCAGCGCGCCACTTTGTCCAGCGCCTGCTGGAGCCGCTCACGCCGCACCGGTTTGGTGAGGTAGTCGATGGCTTGCAGCTCGAAGGCCGCCAGCGCGTGCTCGGTGTGCGCGGTCACGAACACCAGCGCGGGCGACGCGGGCCAGTCGCCGGGCCAGTGGCGCAAGCGCTCGGCCAGTTGCAACCCATCGAGGCCGGGCATTTGAATGTCGAGCAGCAGCACATCCCAGGCGGCGTGCTGCAGCTGCTGCATGGCCTGCACCGCGTTGCTCGCTTCGCCTATCTCGGCCACAACACACGCACCCGCCTGGCACAACTCATCGAGCAGCGCCCGCAGCCGCGCCCGCGCCAGCGCTTCGTCATCGACCAGCAACACCCGCCAAACCATTACAGCCCTCCTGCATCCAAGCAGCCATCGGCCAAGCAGCCTGTGGCAGCCCACCGCACAAGCCCTGCTGGGCCACGTAAAATCGCCCAGCCCAGCACCCAGAAAACCGACCGGGCCGCCACCCGCAGGCCCCTCACCCTGCGCGCCCCGTGCGTCCAAACCCGGACCGGCCCATTTTCACCAATTTTGCCTCCCTTGCGCCGCCCATGACTGCCAACCCACTCGACAACAAAACCCAAGCCTGGTCGGCCCTGTTCAGCGAGCCCATGAGCGCGCTGGTGCAGCGCTACACCGCCAGCGTGGGCTTTGACCAGCGCCTCTGGCGCGCCGACATCCGCGCCAGCCTGGCGCACGCCGAGATGCTGGGGGCGCAAGGCATCATCAGCGCCGCCGACCAAGCCGCCATCGAGCGCGGCATGGCCGCCATCGCGGCCGAAATCGAAGCCGGCCACTTCGATTGGAAGCTGGAGCTCGAAGACGTGCACCTCAACATCGAGGCGCGCCTGACGCAGCTCGTGGGCGACGCCGGCAAGCGCTTGCACACCGGCCGCAGCCGCAACGACCAGGTCGCCACCGACGTGCGGCTGTGGCTGCGCGACGAGATCGACGCCCTGCAGGCGCTGCTGTTGGAGCTGCAAGGCGCGCTGCTGGAGGTGGCCGAGCGCCACGTCGAGGTCATCATGCCCGGCTTTACGCACCTGCAAGTGGCGCAGCCGGTGAGCTTTGCGCACCACCTGCTGGCTTATGTGGAGATGTTTGCGCGCGACGCCGAGCGCCTGTCCGAGGTGCGCCGGCGCACCAACCGGCTGCCCTTGGGCAGCGCCGCGCTGGCCGGCACCAGCTACCCGCTGGACCGCGAGCGCGTGGCGCGCAGCCTGGGCATGGTCGATCAACACGGCCAGCCGCAGGTGTGCCAAAACAGCCTCGATGCGGTAAGCGACCGCGACTTTGCGATCGAGTTCTGCGCCGCCGCCAGCCTGTGCATGGTGCACATCAGCCGCCTGAGCGAGGAGCTGATCATCTGGATGAGCCAGAACTTTGGCTTCGTGCGCATCGCCGACCGCTTCACCACCGGCAGTTCGATCATGCCGCAGAAAAAAAACCCCGACGTGCCCGAACTGGCGCGCGGCAAGACCGGGCGCGTGGTCGGGCACCTGATGGGCCTGCTCACCCTGATGAAAGCGCAGCCGCTGGCCTACAACAAAGACAACCAGGAAGACAAAGAGCCGCTGTTCGACACCGTGGACACGCTGCGCGACACGCTGCGCATCTTTGCCGAGATGATCGGCGGCCAGCCCGACCCGGCCACCGGCCTCAAGCAAGGGGGCTTGAGCGTCAACGCCGCCGCCATGGAGCAGGCGGCGCAAAAGGGCTACGCCACTGCCACCGACCTGGCCGACTACTTGGTGAAAAAAGGGCTGCCCTTTCGCGACGCGCACGAGTGCGTGGCGCACGCCGTCAAGGCCGCCAGCAGCCACGCCTGCGATTTGGCCGAGCTGCCGCTGGCGGTGCTGCAGGGTTTTCACCCGCTGATCGGGCCAGACGTGTACGAAGCGCTGAGCCTGCGCGGCTCGCTGGAGGCACGCCAGACCGTGGGCGGCACCGCACCGGCCCAGGTGCGGCTGCAGCTGGCGCGCCAGCGCGTCCGGCTGGGGCTGGGGTCCACGGGGCCACAAAACCAGCCAAGCTAAGGCCAGCCCGTCTAAGCCGCTGGCTGCTCGAAGCCCCCCGCCGCCCAGCCTTCGTATTCCGCCACCTCGACCCGGTTGCGGCCGCTGCGTTTGGCGCGGTACAGCGCGGCGTCGGCGCGCGCCACCATGCTCGAGAGGCTGAGGTCGCGCGCATCAAAGGCGGCCACGCCAAAGCTGGCCGTTACGCGCAGGCTGCGCGCTTCCCAGCGCACCGGGTTGGCCTCGAAGTGGCTGCGGATGCGCTCGGCTGCGTGGCGCGCCACGTCGGCGCTGGTGCGCGGCAGCAACACCACAAATTCTTCACCACCCCAGCGGCACGGCAGGTCGGAGTCGCGCATCTGCTGGCGCAGCAAATCAGCCAGGTGCACCAAGGCCGCATCGCCACAGGCGTGGCCGTGGGTGTCGTTGATGGACTTGAAATGGTCCACGTCGAACATGATGAACGAGAGCGGGTCTTGGTAGCGCAGGCTGCGCTGGATTTCGGCCTCGGCCAGATCGATGAAGGCGCGCCGGCGCAGCAAGCCGGTCAGACCATCGGTGCGCGCGGTGCGCTCGGCCTCCAGTTTTTGCAGGCGCAGCTCGTCGGTGGCTTGCTGCACCTGCAGCTTGAGCTCCTCTTGCGTGACCGCCACCTGGCTGGCCATGCGGTTGATGCCGCGGGCCAACTGGGCCATCGGACCGGCTCGGGTCAGTTCGGCCCGCGCCTGCAGCTCCCCGCTGCCGATGCGGCGCACCACGTCGCTGATGTGCGCCACCGGCCGCGTCACGCTGGAAGCGATCAGGGCCGACAGCAGCGCCGCCAGCATCAAGGCCAAACCGGTGGCGGCCAGCGCCCACAGCAGCAGCTTCTGGCTGCTGCGCTGCAGCGCTATCAAATCGTATTCGAGTGCCACGAAACCGAGCAGCACCGGATCCGCCGCCCCCGACTCCAGCAAGCCAGCCGCCAGCGGGTCATCGACCGCCATCAAGTCGGAGCGCACCTCGAGGATCACCCACAGGCGCTCGCCGTTGAGGTGCACGCGGTTGCCGGTGAAATCGGGCAAGGCGGCACCAAAGCGCCCTGCACCGGCTTGGAACTGCCCGTTGGCTGCGCGCAGCGCCACCGCCACAATCTCATCGTCGCTGTCTTTGGTGGTGGCGGCCAGGCGCTGCAGAGTCTGCACGTCGGCGGCAAACAGAGAAAACTCGGCCTGGCTGGCCAGTTGCTTGGCCACTGCCTGCGCCTGGTGCTGCTTGGCTTGCAGCAGTTCGTGGCCATGGCGCTGCACAAACAAGGCCAACAGCACCAGCACCACCAGCACCGCCGGCAAGGCGGCCGCCAGCCACAGGCGCAGCCGCATCTGACGCAGCATCGGGTCGGGGCTCATCGGCTGCCCTCCTCGTGCGCGCTGCCGCTGCGCTGCATCAGGGCCCCGGCCAGCATGGCCACCGCAGGCAGTTGCAGGTTGAGCGAACGCGCCACCGGTTCGTTGATCGCCAGCTCGAACTGCGCCGCCCATTGCTGGCGCAGCCTTGCCCGGGGTTGTTGCGCATGGCGCAGCAAGTCGAGCATTTGCTGCGCCGCCTGGGCCGGTGTGGTGAACAGGCCCAAGGTGGCCCCGGCGCGCACATGGGCCTGCGAAAACGTCACCACCGGCAGGCGCTGGCGGTAGGCGGCGATGAGCAGATTCTGGAACTGGCTCGGCTGCACCACTTGAGCATCGGGCAACAGCAGCAACGCCTCGCTGCCATCGAGCACGCGGCTCAGCGCCGCAAAGAGCTCGGCCGGCCCGTCGGATTCGTGCAACTGGGCCGCCTGCATCTGCCACTGGCGCTGCTGCAAGGCCTCGCGCAAGGGCTCGCGCCACGCCCGGGTGGCGGGGCCAAACAGCACCCCAACCCGCGAGCGATCGGGCAAGGCCAGCCGCAGCAGCTCGGCCAGGCGCGGCAGCGGCTGATCCAGCCAAGCCGCATGCGCATGGTTGCGCAGCGCAGCCGGCAAGCCCGCCCACGCCGACTGCGACAACAAGCCCGCGACCCAAGGCACGCCGGGCAATAGGGGGGGCTGACGTTGCCCCCAAGCCGCCAGCGCGCGCACACCCAACAGCATCAGGGCCGCACCCGAACCCAACTGCTCCCACTGCGCCCAATCGGACCACAGACCGGCTTGCAAGGGCAGCGCCGTGCCGCCACGCAGGACGCGCAGCGCCTCTTCTTGGGCCGCGTTGCGCTCCGACAACACCACCCACAGCGGGGCCGGGCTTGCAGCGGGCGGCGCCATGGCGCCGGCCACCCCTTGCGCCCACAGGTTGGCACTGGCGAGGTGGCCGAGCAAGCCCGCCCCGGCCAGCATCGCGATGCGTCGGCCGGGTTCTGCGGGATCAGAATTCGAGGCGCAAACTCGCATAGGCACGCCGGTTGCTGGGCCGGTTGGGCACAAACTCGTCGATGTCGCCGGTGAGGGACTGCACCACCAAGGCGGCTTCGGCGCGCGCACCAGCCCAATCGAACTCGCGCGCCAGCCGGGCATCGACACGCGTACTGGAACCCACCGCGCTGGCCGCGCCGCGCCAAGACATGGGCGAGCGCTCGTGCAGCATCAGCGACAGGCCCCAGCCGTGGTCGAGGCGCTGAAACCAGGCCACGGTGCTCATGC
Source organism: Serpentinimonas raichei (assembly GCF_000828895.1). Classification (NCBI taxonomy): domain Bacteria; kingdom Pseudomonadati; phylum Pseudomonadota; class Betaproteobacteria; order Burkholderiales; family Comamonadaceae; genus Serpentinimonas; species Serpentinimonas raichei. Next base: position 2,072,058 of record NZ_AP014568.1, read on the forward strand.
GCGACGGCGGCTCGCGCCCGATCGGCCCGGGCTGGTGCCACTGCACTTGGTTGAAAGACTGGTTCAGCCGCCATTCGGTGCGCTCGCTGGGCCGCCAGATGAGCTGGTACTCGAGCCCGCGCAGCGTAAAGCCAGGCGCGTTCTCGTACTTTCTCTGATCAGGAAAGGGGGCGGGCTGGGGGATGGCGAGAAACTGGATGAAATTGTGCAGGCGCTCCTCGTACAGCCGCACGTCGAGGTTGACGCGACCGTTGGCCAAGCTGGCGTGGTAGCCCAATTCCCTAGTATGCAGCACCTCGTTGCGCAAGGCCGGGTTGGGAATGTAGGTGTTAACGAAACTGCCAGCGGGAAAGAAGCCATCGGGCAAAAAATAGCGCGCATCGGCGCTGCGCTCAAATATTAGCGGCGGCCGCTCGGCGCGCGTCAGACCGGCGCGCAGCGTGTGGCCGGGCGCGATTTCGTGGTTGACCATCAGGCGCGGGGCCAGGTAGCTGCCGGTGTCGCTGCGATAGCCCGCAAACAGACCCGCATTGACCAGCCAGCCCGGGGCGGGCGCCCATTCGGCATGCCCAAACACGCGCCAATCGCGCACCGCTACGCGCTCGGTGGTGGCAAACTGCGCCGACGAAAAGCTGCTGTCGTCGCGCAAACCACCCCCCAGCACCCAGCGCCAGCTCGGCGACAGCACCCGCGTATGCTCCAACTCCAGCGCCAGCCGCCGCTCCTGGTAGCCCAGATTGACGTCGATTGGGACGTAAGGAACCGGGAAACCCAACCCATTAACCGGGACACGGTACACAAACCGGTCGGCAAAGCGCTCTTCGTCCCACGACAGGGTGGCTTTCCAAGTGGCCTCGGCTTGTGGGGCGTGATTCCATTGCAGCAGCGCGTGGGATTTGCGCAGGGCAATGTCGCGCGGCGGATCGGCTGCATTGGCCGGGAAGCCGTCGCCGGCATCCCATTCGCTCAAGCCGGCTTGCAGCATCCATTCGGTCGCGGGGCTGGGCTTGAGGTCGGCGCGCCAGAGCACCTGCACCCGCTGCTGGCTGTCGTGCAGGTCGCGCAGGCCGTGGTCGGCGCTGCGGCTCACGCTCAGGCGCTGCGACAGCCCCGGTGCGCCCCAGCCAAAGCGGGCGTAGGCATCGGCCACGCCGGCGTTGCCGGCGTTGAAAACCAGCGCCTGCCCGAGGGTGTCGAGCGTGTGGCGCGTCACCACGTTGATGACGCCAAACAGCGCGTGCGCCCCAAAGGCGGCCGAGTTGGTGCCGCGCAGCACCTCGATGCGCTCGACCTCCTCGATCGGCAGCGCATTCAGGGCTCGAAACCCCCCACCCACAAAACTGGGGCTATAGAGCGAGCGCCCATCGACCAGAATCAGGCTGCGCACCCCGTATTCATCGATCGGGGCGTGGTAGGCCGCCATCAGGTTGGCCCCGTTGTAGCCCGCCACCATATAGCCCGGCACCAGGCGCAGCGCCTCGGTGACGGTGCGCGCGCCGGAGCGGCGCAGGGTCTGGCGGTCCAGCACCGTCACGGCACCGGGTGCGTCGGCCAGCGGCTGCGCCAGCCGCGTCACCGACAACACCTGCTGCGGCGGCTGATCGGAAAAAAAATCGGGCTCGGCTTGCGCGAGCAGTTCCAACGGTGGCATGGGCTGGGCCTGCACCGCCCCACCCGCCAAACCCAGCAGGCCCAAACAGGCCAGCCAAGCCAGCGCATGCACCGGTGCGCGCAAAGCCGAACCGGTGCCCCCGCTGCGACGGCAAAGCCGCAGGCAGGCAGCGGCTGGCTGCGGTATGGGTTGGGTTGGCTCCATGGTGCGCACAGGCAAGTTAAAGGGTTGAATCTATCATTCTATGCCCTATCGGCGCTTAGGCGCTACGCTTAGGCGCTACCATAGCCCACCGTGCAACCTGCCTTAAGCTGGGTCGTGGCAAACTCCACCGCTTTCCTGCCTCACCTGCTCGGCGCCACCCGGCCCTCCCGCCCGCGCCCCCAAAACCCCTTTTGCCTTGCAATGAAATTCACCGGCTCCCCAAACTACGTCGCCACCTCCGATCTGATGCTGGCGGTGAATGCCGCCATCACCTTGCAGCGGCCCTTGCTGATCAAGGGCGAACCTGGCACCGGCAAAACCCTGCTGGCCGAAGAAGTGGCCGCCGCGCTCGGCCTGCCGCTGCTGCAATGGCACATCAAGAGCAGCACCAAGGCGCAGCAGGGCCTGTACGAATACGACGCCGTGAGCCGCTTGCGCGACTCGCAGCTCGGCAACGAGCGTGTGCACGACATCGGCAACTACATCGTGCAAGGCGTGCTGTGGCAGGCCTTCACGGCGGAGCAGCCGCTGGTGCTGCTGATCGACGAAATCGACAAGGCCGACATCGAATTCCCCAACGACTTGCTGCGCGAACTCGACCGCATGGAGTTCCACTGCTACGAAACGCGCCAGACCATCCGGGCGCGGCACCGGCCTCTGGTGTTCATCACCTCCAACAACGAAAAAGAGCTGCCCGACGCCTTTTTGCGGCGCTGCTTTTTCCACTACATCCAGTTCCCCGAACCGGCCACGCTGCGCCGCATCGTGGGCGTGCACTTCCCCGGCCTCAAAGACGAGCTGCTGACGGCGGCGCTCAAAGCCTTTCTGGAGCTGCGCCAACTGCCGGGCCTGAAGAAGAAGCCCAGCACCTCGGAACTGCTGGACTGGATCCGGCTGCTGCTGGCCGAAGACATTCCGCCCCAGGCGCTGCTGGGCAAAGAGCAGCAACTGGTGGTGCCGCCGCTGGTGGGGGCGCTGCTCAAAAATGAGCAAGACGCCGGTTTGCTGGAGCGGCTGGTGTTCATGAACCAGCGCCACCGCTAAGGCGGCCCCGCGGCGCCACCCGGCCATGCTGATCGATTTTTTCTACGCCCTGCGCGCGGCCAAGTTGCCGGTGTCGGTGCGCGAATACCTGACGCTGCTGCAGGCGCTGCAATCGGGCGTGGTCGGCCCTGCCAACCCCGAAGCCGGCTCGCTCGACGATTTCTACTATTTGGCGCGCACCACGCTGGTCAAGGACGAAACCCTGTTCGACCCCTTCGACCGCGCCTTCGCCGCCCACTTCAAAGGCGTGCAGGCGCTGACCAGCGAGGGCACGCGCGACATCCCGGCCGACTGGTTGCGCCAAGAACTCGAACGCTTGCTGAGCGACGAGCAAAAGGCCAACGCCCCCCGGCTCGACTGGGACGAGCTGATGCAGACGCTCAAAAAGCGCCTGGAAGAACAGCAAGGCCGCCACGCCGGCGGCAACAAGTGGATCGGCACCGGCGGCACCAGCCCCTTTGGCCACGGCGGCCACAACCCGCAGGGCGTCCGCATCGGCGGGGCTGGCGGCCAGCGCAGCGCGGTCAAGGTGTGGGAGCAGCGCCTCTGGCGCGACTACGACGACAGCGCCCCGCTGGGGCCGCGCCACCTCAAACTGGCGCTGCGCCGGCTGCGCAAGTTTGCGCGCCAAGGCAGCGCGCTCGAGCTCGACTTGCCCGACACCATCCGCGCCACCGCCGCCAACGCGGGCTGGCTCGAACTGCGCCAGGTGCCCGAACGCCACAACCTGGTCAAGGTGCTGCTGCTGCTCGACGTGGGCGGCAGCATGGACGAGCACGTGCAGCAGGTCGAGGCCCTGTTTGCGGCCGCCAAGGCCGAGTTCAAGCACCTCGAGATTTACTACTTCCACAACTGCGTCTACGACTTCGTCTGGAAGCACAACCAGCGCCGCCACCGCGAACGCACCGCCACCCTCGATTTGCTGCACACCTACAACCGCGACTACAAGCTGATTTTTGTCGGTGATGCCACCATGAGCCCCTACGAAATCCTGCAACCCGGGGGCAGCGTCGAATACGCCAACGCCGAGGCCGGGGCCGAGTGGTTGCAGCGTCTGACGCGCCACTACCCGCGCCACGCCTGGATCAACCCGCAGCCGTTGGGCCTGTGGCCCTACCAGCGCAGCATCGAGCTGATCCAGCAGCTCATGGCCCAGCGCATGTACCCGCTCACGCTGCGCGGGCTCGAAGAGGCGATGCGGGTGCTGTCGAAATAGCGCCCGCCAGCGGGCTTCGGGGATAATCCTTGCCGCACCCCCGCCGTAGTTCAATGGATAGAACGGCCGCCTCCTAAGCGGCAAATACAGGTTCGATTCCTGTCGGTGGGACCACCCAGATCAGGGCTGCGCCAACTCGTCCATCCAGAGCGCGTCGAGGTCGGGAATCTGCCAGTCTTTGGGGTTTTCGCGCTTTTCGATTTGCAAGCGGTTGCCCGGTGCCGAAAGGTCGATCCGTTGGGGGACCACCCGCTCGTGGCTGAGGGTCGAGTACACCGTTTTGACGATCGGCTTGAGCAAGGATGCGCCCGACTGCTCCACCACCAGCGCCAGCTTGCCGTTGCTAAGCCGCACCAGCGAACCCGTGGGGTAAATGCCGAGGCTGCGCACCAAGGCCTGAAAGATTGCGGGATCGAGGTGGCCGTTGGTCCACTGCGCCATTTTGGCCAGCGATTCGGCTGGGTCCCAGCCCTCTTTGTAGGGCCGGTTGGAAGTGATGGCGTCGTACACGTCGCACACCGCCCCCATGCGCGCCATGCGGCTGATGGCCTCGCCCGCGAGCTGCTTGGGGTAGCCCTTGCCATCGATGCGTTCGTGGTGGTGCAGGCAGACGTCGAGCGCAATCGGGTCATCGACTCCGGCGGCCAGCAAACGCCGGTGCCCGTGTTCCGGGTGCAGGCGCACCTGGGCAAACTCGTCTTCGGTCAGGCGGCCGGGTTTGTTGAGCATCTCCAAGGGCACGTCGGCCTTGCCCAGGTCGTGCATCAGGCCCGCAAAACCCGCTGCGCGCGTTTCGGCCTCGCTCAAGCCCAATTGGCGCGCCAAGGCCACCATCAGCGCGCACACCGCCACCGAGTGCATGTAGGTGTAGCCATCGGCGGTTTTCAGGCGCGCCAGGCTGATGAGGGCGCCGCCGTTGCGCAGCACCGAATCGGTGATCTCCTCGGCCACCTGGCGCGCCACCTCCTGGTCGATGGCGCGGCCCATGCGCACCTCGGCAAACATGTGGCGCACCGCCCCGGTGGCGGCTTTGCAGATGGCGGCGGCGCGCTGATACTCGGCGCGCATGGTGGCGGCCTCGGTGTCCGGGACCGGGGGCGGCTGGGGCACTGCCGGGGTCTGTGGCTGCCCGGCGGCCTCGGCGGTGGCGGGCGGCGCCAGCACATCGAGGCCCAGGCTGACGTCGATCAGCACCTCTGTGATCGCGCACTCGTGCACCAGGTGCAACTCGTGCGCGTCGGTGATGACGAACTTGCTGCGCCAAAAGGGGTGATCCATCCACGAGCCGCAAAAGGCCTCGATGTACATACCGAGGCGCACGTCGCGCACCGGAATTTTCTTGAGTTTGGGTTTGGGCATGTGCAACGGTGCCGGCCAACCGGCTTCCTCTCTGTTTCGCCTCAGTATAAGGGGCAAAACCGGGCCTTGGCACGGTGCGCTGATAGACACGTGCCTTGCCGGCCTCAGGTGCGGCGCAAGGTGCGGCTGAGCAAAATCACCGGCACCAGCCCCACCAGCACCAGCGCCAGCGAGGGCAAGGCGGCCTCGCCCAGGCGCTCGTCGCGCGCCAACTGGAACGCCACCACCGCCAGCGTGTCGCTGCCAAAGGGCCGCAGCACGAAGGTGGCGGGCAGCTCCTTCATCACATCCACAAACACCAACAGCGCGGCGGCGGCAATGGAGCGCAGCAGCAGCGGCCGGTGCACCCGCCACAGCAGCGCTGGGCCGGTGCTGCCGAGCATGCGCGCCGAGTCGTCGAGGCTGTTGGGGATGCGCGCGTAGCCGCTTTGCACCGATTGCAGCGCCACCGCCGTGAAGCGCACCAGGTAGGCCCAGACGATGCCCAGCACCGTGGCCGTGACCCAAAAACCCACCCCGCTGCCCGGTGCCGCCGCCTGCAACCAGCCCACCGGCAGCAAAATGCCGATCACGATCACCACCCCCGGCACCGCGTAGCCCAGGCTGACCACGCGCGTGACCAGGCCGCCGATGCGGCTGGGCTGGGCGCGCTGCATGAAGCTCAAGCCGAGCGCGATGGCGCTGGCCAGCAGCGCCGCCAGCCCCGAGAGCCACAGGCTGTTGTAGGCCCACTCCAGAAAGCCGCTCCAGGGCAAAACATCCCAGCCGCCAATAAGCGGGCGCAGCATGAACAGCACCGGCAGCACAAAGCCAAACAAAATCGGCAAACCGCACACCACCCACACCAGCCAGCGGCCCGCGCCCTGCAGGCGCACCGGCTGCGCCTCGGCCTGGCCACCCCGGCCCCCGCGCGGCGCGGCAAAGCGCATGCGCCGCTGCGCCCGCTGCTCCACCCACAGCAGCAGCGCCACCGTGAGCAGCAGCATGGTCGCCAGTTGGGCGGCGGCGTAGCGGTCGTCCATCACCTTCCAGGCGCTCACGATGCCGGTGCTAAAAGTCTGAATGCCGAAGTAAAACGTGACGCCGATATCGGCCAGCGTTTCCATCAGCGCCAGCGCGATGCCCGCCGCAATCGCCGGGCGTGCCAGCGGCAGCGCCACCTCGACGATGCGGCGCCGCATCGGGGCCCCGAGCAGGCGCGCCGCCTCCATCAACTGGGTGGCGCGCTCGCTCAGGGCGGTGCGCGCCAGCAGATAGACGTAGGGGTAGAGCGTGAAGATGAACACCCAGGCCGCGCCCCAGACGTTGCGGATTTCCGGGAACAAGCGCCCCTGCAGCCCGAAGGTGTCGCGCAAGAACACCTGCATCGGGCCCGAGAACTGCAAAAAATCGGTGTAAGCAAAAGCCACCACATAGGCCGGCGCTGCCAGCGGCAGCAGCAGCGCCCACTCAAAAAATCGCCGCCCAGGGAAGTCGTACAGCGTCACGGCGCAGGCTGTGGCCATGCCGATCAGCCCCGCGCCCAGCGCCACCAGCAGGCACAGCAGCAGGCTGGTGGCGATGTAGCGCGGCAGCACGGTATCGGCCAGGTGGCGCAGCAAGTCGATCGACTCGGCATCGAGCTGCCACCAAGCCATGGCCAGCGCCAGCACCGGCAGCGCCAACACCAAGCCCACCACCAGCAGCAGCATTTGCAACAGCGCAGCCGACAGGCGCGGCCAACGGGGGGAATGGGGTGCAGGCATGGGTGTTTGAATGAGAACGACAATTATCTACAATAAGGCACCATGTTTCTGCACCTAAACCAACTTTCCGTTCAGTACGCCCCATCCGCCCAGCCCGCGGTGCGCGAGGTGGCCTTCGGGCTCGAAGCGGGCCAGATCGGCGTGCTGATCGGGCCCTCGGGCTGCGGCAAGACCACCCTGCTGCGCGCCGTGGCCGGGCTGGAGCGCGCCAGCGGCGGCAGCATTGCGCTGGGCGGCGAGGTGGTGAGCAGCGCCGCGCTGCATGTGCCGGCTGAAGCGCGCCGCATCGGCATGGTGTTCCAGGATTACGCCCTGTTCCCGCACCTCGATGTGCGCGCCAACGTGGCCTTTGGCCTGCGCCACCTGCCCAAGCCCGCGCGCCTCGCCCGGGTGCAGGAGGTGCTGGAGTTGGTGGGATTGGAAGGGCTGCACGGGCGCTATCCGCACGAGCTTTCGGGCGGCCAGCAGCAGCGCGTGGCGCTGGCGCGTGCGCTGGCCCCCAGCCCGCGCCTGCTGCTGCTCGATGAGCCCTTTTCCAACCTCGACGTGGACCTGCGCGAGCGCTTGGCGCACGAGGTGCGCGCGATCCTCAAGGCCGCCGGTGCCACGGCGCTGCTGGTGACGCACGACCAGCTCGAAGCCTTTGCCATTGGCGACCTGATCGGCGTCATGCACCAGGGCCAGTTGCACCAGTGGGACAGCGCCTACACGCTCTACCACCGCCCGGCCACGCGCTTCGTGGCCGAGTTCATCGGGCATGGGGTGTTTGCGCCGGCGCAAATTTCGGGCCTAGGCCCCGAAATCATGGTGCTGACCCCGATGGGGGCGCTGCAAGACGTGTCCGAGTGCCCGCTGCCCAGCGCCTACCCCGACGGCCTGTGCGATGTGCTGCTGCGCGCCGACGACATCCTGCACGACGACGACGCACCGGTGAAAGCGCGCATCGTGCGCAAATCGTTTCGAGGCTCCGAATTCCTCTACACCCTGCAACTGCCCAGCGGCGAAACGGTGATGACGCACGTGCCCTCGCACCACGACCACGCCGTGGGCGAGTGGATCGGCATCAAGGCGGCGGTCGATCACGTCGTCACCTTCGAGCGCGGTTCCGCCGCCGGGGCACCGCCGGCGCAGGCGGTGGCCTGCAACAACGGCAACTGAGCCGCCTGTTCGGTGGGGGCGGCGGCGGTGGGCACATCAATTGAGCGCTGCTGCGTGCGGCAGCATGGATAAGCCAAATCCAAACTGGCACCAAAATTGCTTTCCTATAAGCGGGCTGTCCCAGCACAGAACCCATCCCGCGCAACCCTCCAAGCCCACACCCCTATGCCATGGAACGCCACGCTCGACTTGCGCTACCAGCGCCGCCACGAAACCACCACCGTGGCGCACAGGCATCTGGGGCCGTTGCGCATTTTTCACAGCCACTACCCGCAAGGGCCGGGCCTGTGCCACAACGTCTTGATCCATCCACCGGGTGGACTCGTGGGCGGCGACCGTCTGGATATTCGAATCCATGCCGAAGCCGATTGCCACGCTCTGCTGACCACCCCAGGAGCCACGCGCTTTTACCGCTCGCCAGGGCCAGTTGCCACGCAATCCGTCAGCATCCAACTCGAACCAGGGGCCAAGCTCGAATGGCTACCCATGGAAACCCTTGCCTACCCTGGCTGCAACGCCATCAACTCCTTGCGCGCCGAACTGGCACCCGATGCCCAACTGCTGGCATGGGAAGTCACGGCGCTGGGGCTGCCGGTCTCGGGCCAGCCCTTTGATACCGGCTGCCTGCAACAACGCATCGAAATCGTGGATTGCTGGCTCGATCAGGGCCGGCTTGATGCCCTCGACAAGCGCCTGCTCGACTCGCCCTTGGGGCTGGCGGGTTTGCGCTGTCTGGGTACCTTGGTGCTGGCCAGCGGCAGCCCTTGGCCATTGCAGGCGCGCGAGGCGCTGCTGCAAGCCGTGCGGGAGACGCCCGCCCAAAGCCCTGCCGCACCCCACTCTGGCGCCACCTTCCCGCATGACAGGGTGCTGGTGCTGCGGGCGCTGGGCCCGCTGGTAGAGCCGGTGATGCAAACCCTGAAAGCCGCTTGGCGCAGCGTGCGCACCAGCGCTTGGGGGGCGCAGGTGGCAGAGCCCCGCATCTGGCAGACCTGAGCCGGGCCGCCGAGGTCGGTGACGACTGGGCGCCTCAAATGGCCACCAATTTGCTGATGTTGGCCATCTCCATTTCCTCTCCGCTGCCTTGGGCCACCACTTCACCGCGCTGCATCACCACAAATTGGCTGGCCAGCGCCGCAGCAAAATCGTAGTACTGCTCGACCAGCAAGATTGCCATTGGCTGGCCGTCGAGTCCGTTTTTGGCCAAATGCTGCAGCACGCGGCCAATGTCTTTGATGATATTGGGCTGGATTCCTTCGGTGGGTTCGTCGAGCACCAGCAAGCCGGGCGCGGCAGCCAAGGCGCGGGCAATGGCCAATTGCTGCTGCTGCCCGCCCGACAGATCGCCCCCCCGACGCCCGCTCATTTGGGCCAACACCGGAAACAGCTCAAAAAGGACCGGCGGAATGGGTGTCTTGGCGCTTTTGGTTGCCAATCCCATGAGCAGGTTTTCCTGCACCGTCAGGCGGGAAAATATTTCTCGACCCTGCGGCACGTAACCAATACCCGCGCGGGCGCGTTGGTAGGGCGTGGCCTGCACCAGCGAATGGCCGTCGAATTCGATGCGGCCACTGCGGATCGGCACCAAGCCCATGAGAGATTTGAGCAAAGTGGTCTTGCCGACTCCGTTGCGCCCCAGCACCACAGTGATCTCACCCCGGCGCGCCTGCAGGCTGACGCCGCGCAAAATATGCGCGCCGCTGTAATACTGGTGCAATTGCTCAATGATCAACATGGCTGGCTTGCCTCATCGGCCCAGATAAACCTCGATTACGCGTTCATCGGCCTGCACTTCATCGAGCGTGCCCTCGGCCAGCAGCGCGCCCTCGCAAAGCACCGTGACTTTGGAGCAGATGGCGCGCACAAAACCCATGTCATGCTCCACCACGATCAAGGAGTGATGCTGCTTGAGCTTAGACAACAACTCTGCCGTGCGCTCGGTTTCGGAATCGGTCATGCCGGCCACCGGCTCGTCGAGCAACAGCAACTTGGGCTCTTGCATCAGCAGCATGCCGATTTCGAGCCACTGTTTCTGCCCGTGGCTCAAAGAACCCGCCAATGCGTGGCATTGCTGGGTGAGCTCGATCGTGTGCAGCACCTGAGCCAAGCGATCCCGCTGCTCGGCTTTCAATTTGAAGCGCATGCTAGCCCAGACCCCCTTGTGGCAGGCCAAGGCCAGTTCGAGGTTTTCAAACACCGTCAGGTTCTCGAACACTGTGGGTTTCTGGAACTTGCGGCCTATGCCCATGGCGGCGATTTCGGGCTCGCTGTGGCGCAGCAAATCAATGGTGGAGCCGAAATAGACCGTCCCCGCATCGGGCCGGGTTTTGCCGGTTATCACGTCCATCAAGGTGGTCTTGCCCGCCCCATTGGGGCCGATGATGCAGCGCAGTTCGCCGGGCGCAATATCCAGACTGAGCTGGTTGAGCGCCCGGAACCCGTCAAAGCTCACCGTCACGTCTTCGAGGTAGAGAATGCGCCCGTGGCTGACGTCCACCATGCCCGCTTGCAGGGGGTGGGCATAGCCCGCTGCGCGACCGCCCGAGCCACCCGGCTCGGTCTGCGTTCTCGCTTGGGCGGCCTGTATGCGCTGTGCGCCCAGTTCGAGCAAATCGGGGCTCAAGCGCGCACCCTCCTGAGCTTGCTCCAAGCCTGCTGCGCCAGGCCCGCCAGCCCGTTGGGCATGAACAGCGTCACCACGATAAACAAGGCACCCAAGAAAAAGAGCCAAAACTCGGGGAAACTCACGGTCAGTACGCTTTTGGCTCCGTTGACCACAAAAGCCCCCACGATCGGTCCTATCAGGCTGGCGCGGCCGCCGACAGCGGCCCAGATTGCCATCTCGATGCTGTTGGCAGGGCTCATTTCGCTGGGGTTGATGATCCCCACCTGCGGCACATAGAGCGCCCCCGCGACACCGCACATGGCGGCTGAAATGACCCAGATGCTGAGCTTGTAGGGCAAGGGGTTGTAGCCGCAAAACATGACACGGCTTTCGGCGTCGCGGATGGCATGCAAGACGCGGCCAAATTTTGACAGCAACAGCCAGCGTGCCAGCAGCACAAAGGCCAGCAGCACGATACCTGAAATCGCAAACAAAATCACGCGCATTTCGGCTGTGGCCAGCGGAAAGCCCAAAATGCGCCGAAAGTCGGTAAACCCGTTGTTTCCGCCAAAACCGGTTTCGTTGCGAAAAAACAGCAGCATGGCGGCCAAAGTCAGGGCCTGGGTGATGATCGAAAAATACACGCCCGTGATGCGCGAGCGAAACGCCAGATAGCCAAACACAAACGCCAGCGCCCCCGGCACCAGCACGACCAACAGCAGCGTGGCCAGGAAACTGTCCGACAGCGCCCAATACCACGGCAATTCGGTCCAGCCCAAAAACACCATGAAATCTGGCAGGGCGCTGCCGTAAACGCCATCGGCACCGATCTGGCGCATCAGGTGCATGCCCATTACGTAACCGCCCAAAGCAAAAAACAGGCCGTGTCCGAGCGAGAGGATGCCGGCTTGGCCCCAGATCATGCCGATGGCCAATGCGCAAATGGCGTAGGTCAAGATTTTGCCCAGCAGGCCCACCATAAAATCGCTCAAGTGCAGGGCATGGTCTGACGGCACCCACAAATTGAGCACCGGCACCACCACGCACACCAGCAGGGCAGCGCTCAGCAAAGCCGCCCAGCCGGCCCGGCCAAACAGGGGCTTGGAGGGCGGATGCAAGGGGCTGTATGCAGATGGGGGAGGCATGTCGGTCATGGCGCTTGCCCTATGCAGAGCGGCCCTTGAGCGCAAAGAGTCCTTGGGGGCGCTTTTGGATGATCAGGATGATCAACACCAGCACGGCAATTTTGGCCAGCACCGCACCGGCCCAACCTTCGATGAATTTATTGACCACCCCTACGCCAAGCGCGGCATAGACGGTTCCGGCCAATTGCCCCACCCCGCCCAGCACCACCACCATGAAGGAGTCGATGATGTATTGCTGCCCCAAATCGGGCGCCACGTTGCCAACCTGGCTGACTGCCACGCCCGCCAGCCCGGCGATGCCGGAACCAAAGGCAAATGCCAGGGTGTCTATTCGTGCCGTGTTGACGCCCATGCAGGCCGCCATGGACCGGTTTTGCGTCACGCCTCGCACAAACAGACCCATGCGGGTGCGCCCGATGAACAGCGCCACCCCGATCACCACCGCAGCGGCAAATGCAATGATGAAAATTCGGTTCCACGGCAAGGTCAAGCCGCTCATCACTTCAATGCCGCCGCTCATCCATTGCGGGCTCACCACGGCCACGTTTTGCGCCCCAAAGGTGCTGCGCACCAATTGAATCAAGATCAGGCTCAGGCCCCAAGTCGCCAGCAAGGTCTCAAGCGGGCGCCCATAGAGCCAGCGAATCACGCCGCGCTCCATCAGCGCCCCCACCAGCGCGGACGCCATGAATGCAATCGGCAGGGCCGCGAGCAAATACCACTCGAACCAACCCGGCAAAAACTGCTGAAACAAGGCATGCACCACAAAGGTGGCGTAAGCGCCGATCATGATCAGCTCACCGTGCGCCATATTGATGACGCCCAGCAGCCCGTAGGTGATGGCCAACCCAAGCGCCACCAGCAGCAAAATGGAGCCTAGGCTGATGCCTGCAAACACCTGACGCACCACCTCGGCCAGCGCCAGCGAACGGTCTATGGCTGCTACGGCCGTGCGCAAGGCCTGTTGCACCGCTGGGTCGCTCTCCCGCTCCAGTTGCTCGGCCAAGCGGTTGCGCACCAAGGGTTGCCCCAGTTCGGCCAAAACCTGTGCCGCCGCCAAGCGCTGCGGCGCGTCGCTGCTGCCAAGCCTAACCACGGCCTGCGCCTGCTCCAACACCAGCCGCGCCGGTGCCGCCAAGCGCTGCCCGTATGGGGGCGACAAGGCGCGCTCGATCTGTGCCGCCAGCACCGGATCGGGGCGCGTCAACTGGCTCTCGCGCAGCCGCTGCGCCGCCGCCTGCTGGCGCATGGGGTCGGGGTCGAACAGGTCCAGCACAGCCAGCGACTGCTCCAAGGCGTTGCGCAGCCGGTTGTTGAGCATCACCGCTACAGCCCCCGCACCGTCAACCGCCGCCCCGGTTGTGGCATCGATCCAGCGCCCGTTGTCCGCGATCAAAACCTGCTGCCCCTGCACCTGCACCGCTTCGCGCGCCAGCGCCCGGATCAAATCGTGTGCGCGCTGACTATCTGATAACGCCAGCCGATGCAGCGCTTCAATGCGCGTCGCGGTGTCGCCCTCGGCCAAAGCCCAAGCGTCTTCGGGGCTTAGCGCATGCGCCGCAGCCGACCACAGCGCACCGAGCAACAGCAGGCACCAGCCTATGTGCTTTCTGAATGCAAACGGTGTGGGCGTGCCTGACATCGCGGATTCCGACTCGGGTCAGCGGGTGCGCTGCGGGGTCTCGGGGCGGCGGTCGTTGCCCTCGATGAACGGGCTCCAAGGCTGTGCCCGCACCGTGGCGCGGGTGCGCCAGACCACGTTGAATTGCCCGTCGGCACGCACCTCACCAACGAAGACGGGCTTGTGCAGGTGGTGGTTGCGGTCGTCCATGCGCACCTGAAAACCGCTCGGGGCCTGAAAGGTCTGCCCGCGCATGGCCACACGCACCCGATCGACCTCGATCGAACGAGCCTGTTCCACCGCCTGCCGCCACATGTTGATGCCTATATAGGTGGCCTCCATCGGGTCGTTGGTGAGCGGGCGCTCACGGTGACCCGCGATATTGCGGGCGCGCGCAAAGGCCGTCCATTTGCGGATGAACTCGGCGTTGGCCGGGTTTTGCAGGCTCATGAAGTAGTTCCAAGCCGCCAAGTGCCCCACCAGCGGCCGGGTATCGACGCCGCGCAGCTCTTCTTCACCCACGCTAAAGGCCATCACCGGCACATCGGTGGCGCGCACGCCCTGATTGCCCAGCTCGCGGTAGAAAGGCACGTTGGAGTCGCCGTTGATGGTGGAAATGACCGTGGTTTTGACTCCTTGGCCTGCAAACTGCCGGATGCGGGCAATAATGGTCTGGTAGTCGCTGTGCCCAAAGGGCGTGTATTCCTCCATGATGTCGGCGCTGCCCACACCCCTAGTGCGCAAAAATGCGCGCAGGATGCGGTTGGTGGTGCGCGGATACACGTAGTCGGTGCCCAACAACACGAAGCGCCGCGCCGCGCCACCGTCCGGGCTCATGAGGTACTCCACGGCAGGAATGGCCTGCTGGTTGGGTGCAGCACCGGTGTAGAACACGTTCGGGCTCATTTCTTCGCCCTCGTATTGCACCGGGTAATACAGCAGCCCGTTGAGTTCTTCAAAAACCGGCAACACGGCCTTGCGACTCACCGAGGTCCAGCAACCAAACACGGCCGCCACCCGGTCTTGCGTCAGCAGTCGGCGCGCCAACTCCGCAAACAGCGGCCAATTGGAGGCGGGATCGACCACCACGGCCTCCAGCCTGCGGCCCAGCACCCCGCCGCGACCGTTGATTTCTTCGACCGCCATCAGCACGGTGTCTTTGAGCGCCGTCTCGGAAATGGCCATGGTGCCCGACAGGCTGTGCAGTACGCCGATTCGAATCGGCGCATTGGGGTTGGCAAGGGCTGCGCTGGCGCCCAGAGCGCCCACACTGCTGGCGGCCGCTGCGGCAGAAATTGCTTTCAAGGTGGTGCGTCGCTGCATCATTCAAAACTCCGGTTTGCAAGCCAAACATTTACGGCGCGCCTGCGCTGGTAGCAAAGGCAGATGAGCCGTGACCGAGACTTCATGGTAGGCAAGCCAAGGGCTGCTGTCTGTACGCCAGATGGCGTATGCAAATGGGGCTTGGGCTTGGACTGACCCACTTTTCAATGCAGCAATGAACCCGCCTGTCCGCGCCCGCCGCGGCCAAAGGCCATGGCCGCTGCCGCGGTCCGGGTTTCCACACCCAGCTTGGCATACAGCCTCTCGGTGTGCTTTTTCACCGTGGCTGGGCTGGAGCCCAGAATGTCGCCAATGTCGCGGTTGGTCTTGCCTTGCGTAACCCAGTACAGCACCTCGGCCTCGCGCGCGGTCAGGCCAAAGCACTTACCCAGACTTTGCTGCGTCACTGCGATCGATTGCTCAGCCATCACCACCAACCAGCCATCGCTTCGCCCGGGCTCTGGCGGCTCACCCTGCCCGTCCAAGCTGCCATGCAGGCGCAAACTCAAGCGGGAGCCGCCCCGGTCCACATGCAGTTGCGCGGGCTCACCCAGCCGGCCTGGCGCTGCGTCAGCACCCTGCAAGCTTCTTTTCATCCATCGCAGCACCGGCTCGGGCACTATGGGGGGCCGCGTGCCAAAGTAGCGCCACAGCAGGTCTTGCGCCAAGGGGGTTTGCCAGAGCAGGCAGGCATCAGGCAGGCGGATGGTCAGGCTGGCGTAGCCGAAGGCGTCGAGTGCCGACAGCGCCTGCCGGTTCATCTGCGCCTGCTCCCGAGCGGCCCGCGCCGCCCGGCAGTGCACCTGCAAGCGCGCCAGCAAATCGGTCATGCGGGCCGGCATCAGCAAATGATCCCAAGCGCCGGCCCGGTACGCGCTGGCCACGCTGGCCTCGCTTTCGTCGTTGAGCAACAGCAGCACGGGCAGGTGGCTGGTGGCACTGGACTGCCTGAGCCAGCGCACCCAGTCGAGTCCGCTGGCATCGGGCCAGTCGGCCGCCAACACGATCGCATCCGGCTGTGTCTGCGCCGCCCGCTGCGGCACCGAGCTGCCGTCGTGAACGAGGTCCACCTGATAGCCCGATTCTTCGAGCCCCTCCTGCATCGCTTGCAAGGGTTCGCAGGCAGGCGTGGCAAGCAGCAGCACGGGGGGGACACGGCGAGGGATGATCGGTTCTGACATAGCGGCTCCAGCAGAGGCGAATAGAATAGATCAATGCAAAAGTTGGGCCAAGGCCCGCCCGCACCGGCCCTGCGCCACGGCTTCGAGTCAATCGCCTTGGGCTTGGCATGCAGATTGCTAGGTATTGCGCATGGAACTCTCACCGCGTGAAAAAGACAAGCTGCTGATCTTTACCGCTGCCCTGCTGGCCGAACGCCGCCGTGCGCGCGGGCTGGCGCTGAACTACCCGGAGGCGGTGGCGCTGATCTCGGCCGCCGTCATGGAAGGTGCCCGCGATGGCAAAACGGTGGCCGAATTGATGAGCGAAGGCCGCACCATTTTGGGGCGCTCCGACGTGATGGAGGGCGTGCCCGAGATGATTCCCGAGATTCAAATCGAAGCCACCTTCCCGGACGGCACCAAATTGGTGACCGTGCACCAACCCATCACTTGATTGCAGGAGCGATACCGATGAAAACCTTGCGCACCCCGCTGCTGCTGGCGGCCTGTATGCCCCTGACCCCAGCCTGGGCCCATGAAGGCCATGGGCTGAATGGTCCGCACTGGCATGCCTCCGACCTGTTCGGGCTGCTGGCCGCGGCCGCTGTCGTGGTGGTGGCAGCCCTCTGTTGCTTGCGCAAATGAAAGGGCCACGATGATTCCCGGCCAATATTTCCTTGAGCCCGGCGAGATCGAACTCAACCCCGGTCGGCGCACCCTCACGTTGGCAGTGGGCAACAGCGCCGACCGCCCGATCCAGGTCGGTTCGCATTACCACTTTGCCGAAGTCAACCGGGCGCTGGTGTTCGACCGGGCGGCCGCTCGCGGCATGCGCCTGAATATTGCCAGCGGCACCGCCGTGCGCTTCGAGCCCGGCCAGCAACGCACGGTCGAGCTGGTCGATCTGGCCGGCGACCGGGTGGTGTACGGCTTTTTGGGCCAGGTTCAAGGCCCGCTCTGACACCCCCCAACCACCCTAGGAGCCCTTCGCAACATGGCAACCCTCTCTCGCACCGCCTACGCCGACATGCTGGGGCCCACCGTGGGCGACCGGGTGCGGCTGGCCGACACCGATTTGATCATCGAGGTCGAACACGACTGCACCCTGCGCGCCGGCGGCTATGGCGAGGAGGTCAAATTCGGGGGTGGCAAAACCATCCGCGACGGCATGGGCCAGAGCCAGCGCAGCCGGGCCGAAGGGGCGGTCGATCTGGTCATCACCAACGCGCTGATCGTTGACCACTGGGGCATCGTAAAAGCCGATATCGGCATTCGGGGCAGCCGCATCGTGGGCATTGGCAAGGCGGGCAATCCCGATATCCAGTCCGGCGTCGACATTCTCATCGGCCCCGGCACCGAGGTGCTGGCGGCCGAGGGCCTGATCGTCACCGCCGGCGGCTACGACAGCCACATCCACTTCATCTGCCCGCAGCAGATCGAGCACGCGCTGATGTCGGGCATCACCACCATGACCGGCGGCGGCACAGGTCCGAACACCGGCACCAACGCCACCACTTGCACGCCCGGCCCTTGGCACATGGAGCGCATGCTGCAGGCCGCCGATGCCTTTCCCATGAACCTGGGCTTTCTGGGCAAAGGCAACGCCAGCCAGCCGCGCGGCATACTCGAACAAATCGAGGCCGGCGCCATCGGCACCAAGCTGCACGAGGACTGGGGCAGCACCATGGCCGCCATCGACACCGCGCTCGATGTGGCCGAAGCCACCGACACGCAGGTGGCGATTCACACCGACACGCTCAACGAATCGGGCTTCGTCGAAGACTCGATTGCCGCCTTCAAGGGCCGCACCATCCATTCGTTCCACTGCGAGGGCGCCGGTGGCGGGCACGCACCCGACATCATGAAGGTGGTGGGCGAAGCCAACGTGCTGCCGTCCTCGACCAACCCGACCCGGCCCTACACCGTCAACACGCTCGACGAACACGTGGACATGCTGATGGTCTGTCACCACCTCGACCAATCGATCCCAGAGGATTTGGCTTTTGCCGAGAGCCGCATCCGCAAGGAAACCATAGCCGCCGAAGACATCTTGCACGACCTCGGGGCCATCAGCATCATGAGCAGCGACAGCCAAGCCATGGGGCGGGTGGGCGAGGTCATCACGCGCACGTGGCAGACGGCGCACAAAATGAAGCTGCAACGCGGCTGGCTCGCCCCCCCTTCGACAGAGCGCGGTGCGGCTCAGGCCAGCAGCCGCAACGACAACTTTCGCGTCAAACGCTACCTTGCAAAATACACCATCAACCCGGCCATCACCCACGGCGTCAGCCACGAAATCGGCTCGCTGGAGGTGGGCAAGTGGGCCGATCTGGTGCTCTGGAAACCGGCCTTCTTTGGCGTCAAGCCGGCCGTGATCCTCAAGGGTGGTTTGATCGCCGCCGCCGCCATGGGCGACCCGAACGCCTCGATCCCCACACCGCAACCGGTGCATTTCCAACCCATGTTTGCCGCCTACGGTCGCGCCATGCACCAAACCTCCCTGAGCTTTGTCTCGCAAGCCGCCCTGGCCGCCGATGTGGGTCGGCGTTATGGTTTGCAAAAACCGCTGGTGGCTGTTAAGGGCTGCCGAACGGCCACCAAACACTCCATGGTGCACAACGACTACCTGCCGGTGATGGAGATCGACCCCCAGACCTACGCCGTGCGCGCCGATGGCCTGCTCCTGACCTGCGAGCCGCTGCAGGTGCTGCCCATGGCGCAGCGCTATTTTTTGTTCTGAGCGCCAGATGCTGCAAGCCATGCGATGCATTCCCGCAGCCCAAGGGCTCGCGGCCCCTTTGCTCAAGCGTGCGGCCAGCCTCACGCTGGATTGGGACCTGCGCCAAAAGAGCCGCTTCGAATGCAGCGACTCGCAGGGCCGCTCGGTGGCGGTGTTCCTGCCGCGCGGACAGGTGCTGCGCGGCGGCGACGCGCTGCTCACCCAAGACGGCACCCTGTTGCGCGTACTGGCCGCGCCGCAGGCGGTGCTGCGCATCAGCGCCTGCCCACGGCAGGGCCAGCCGCTGGATTTGGCGCGCGCCGCCTACCATTTGGGCAACCGGCATGTGCCCACCGAACTGCAAGCGCAGTGGCTGCAAATAGAACCCGACCATGTGCTGGCCGAGATGTTGACGCAAATGGGCCTGCACCTTGTGGCTTTGCAGGCACCCTTCGAACCCGAGGCCGGCGCCTACGGGCACCCGACCCGCAGCGCTGCGGCGGTGCACACGCACGCCCATGCGCACCCCCACGATTGCGCGCACGACCACGGTTGAGGCGCAGCCGCCATGCCACCCTCCTCCCCAACCGCCCCCATGCACGACGACGACAGCTTGCTCGCGCTGCTTTGGATGGCCTCTCCGACTTTGCCGATTGGCGGCTTCTCTTACTCCGAAGGATTGGAAGCCGCGATCGATGCCGGACTGGTGCACGACGAAACCAGCGCCGCCGACTGGCTGTGCGATCAACTCTGGCTGACGCAAGCCCGCTCCGACTTGGTGGTGCTGGGGCAAGCCTTGGCTGCCTGGCGTGCCAGCGACTGGGAGCGCCTGCAAGCACTCGACCAATGGGTGCGCCTGACCCGAGAAAGCGCCGAGCTGCGGCTGCAAAGCGAGCAAATGGGACGCTCCTTGATGGAATGGGCCAAGTCCTTGCGCTTGCCGGACTGCCCCACCGCGCGGCTGCCTCCCGGGCTTGCCTCTCCCACCTACCCGGTGGCCTTTGCCTATGGCTTGTGGCTGCGCCTGCCACCCACCGCCCCGGTGCGGGCGGGCGTGCTGTGTGCAGCGTTCGCCTGGGCCGAAAACATGGTGCAGGCGGCCATCAAGGCCCTACCCTTGGGCCAAGGCGCAGGTCAACGTGTGCTGGCCAGGGTTTGCCTCTCGATCCCTCAGGCAGTCACCGAAGCCTTGCAAACCAGCGACGCGCAGCGCCAATCCTTTAGCCCCATGTGGGCCATCTTGTCGGCCCGTCACGAAACCCAATACTCTCGCCTGTTCAGATCATGAATCTTGCCGCATTGCACCACATACCGGGCCGCACCAAAACCCTGCCACCGCTGCGCGTGGGGATCGGGGGGCCGGTTGGCAGCGGCAAAACCACTTTGCTCGAAATGCTGTGCAAAGCCATGCGCGCACGCCACGATCTGGTAGCCATCACCAACGACATCTACACCAAGGAAGACCAGCGCCTGCTCACCCAGAGCGGCGCCTTGCCTGCCGAGCGCATCATGGGCGTAGAAACCGGCGGCTGCCCGCACACCGCGATTCGCGAAGACGCTTCGATCAACCTCGAAGCCATCGACCGCATGCTGGTGCAGTTTCCCAATGCCGATATCGTCTTCATCGAAAGCGGGGGCGACAACTTGGCCGCCACCTTCAGCCCCGAACTCAGCGACCTCACCTTGTATGTGATCGACGTGGCAGCCGGCGAAAAAATTCCCCGCAAAGGCGGGCCGGGGATCACCAAAAGCGATCTGCTGGTGATCAACAAAATCGACCTGGCCCCCCATGTGGGTGCCAGCCTCGAGGTGATGCAGGCCGACACTGCGCGGATGCGCCCAGATGCCGTGCGCCGCCCTTGGGTGATGACCAACCTCAAAACCTTGCAAGGCGTTGCCGACGTGGTCGCCTTCATCGAACAACGCGGGCTGCTGCGGTAAATGCGGGCGCCAGCGCCCGGGGCTGGCCGCCAATCTGTGCTATACCTAGCCGATTCGTGCGCCCGCACACCCTTTCAGGAGCCGCCCCCATGCCCAACACCCGAAGCGCCAACGCCGTGCGGCTGGAGTTCACGGCCGACTGTCTGGTCAAGTCCAACCTCTCCGGGGCGGCCTTTACGGGCGACTGGCTCTGGGTAGCGGGCGACGAAGCCTGCGGCGTGGACCGCCTGCGCCGGCTGGATGCGGTGGGGCGCGAGACCCTGCGCTTTGGCGAGCCGCGCGATTTTCCGCTGGCCGATTTGCTGGACCTGCCCGGCGCGCCCGATGAAGAGGCCGACCTCGAAGGCATGGCGGTGGTCGACGGCTATCTGTGGGTGGTGGGCTCGCACGGCCTCAAGCGCAAAAACGCCAAGCCCGAGCGCAGCCACGCCGACAACGCCAAGCGGCTGGCCAAGCTCTCGCTCGACGGCAACCGGCGCCTGCTGGCCTGCCTGCCGATCGAGCCCGATGCCGATGGCGAACCCTGCTTGGTGCGGCTGGCCGCCGATGGTCGCCGGGCCTTGCGCTTGAAGGGCGATGCCCAAAGCAACCTGCTCACCCGGGCGCTGGCCAACGACCCGCACTTTGGCCCTTACCTAGCCATTCCCGGCAAAGACAATGGCTTTGACATCGAAGGGCTGGCG
The DNA here is from genome assembly GCF_000828895.1 of Serpentinimonas raichei. Classification (NCBI taxonomy): domain Bacteria; kingdom Pseudomonadati; phylum Pseudomonadota; class Betaproteobacteria; order Burkholderiales; family Comamonadaceae; genus Serpentinimonas; species Serpentinimonas raichei. Next base: position 2,093,593 of record NZ_AP014568.1, read on the forward strand.
GTGTGTGGGCGCCGGCTGCTGCTGGGCCTGCGCGGGCCGGTGCTGCGCGGTTGGTCGGCGCTGCTCGAAATCGAGGTCGAGGCGCGTGGCGACGAGCTGCGCCTGCTGCCGCTTGACGCCAGCGGCACGCTGTTGCGCAAGCACTTCTTGCAGCTCGATGGCTTGGGCGTGCGCGACCTGCATTTTTATGGCGAGGACCTCTACCTGCTGGCCGGCCCGACGATGGTGCTCAATGGCGAGATCCGCGTCTTCAAATGGCCCGGGGCCAAGGCGGTGCTGGCGGCCAACCAAGAGCCGGTGCGCTTCGAGTCTGCGCTGAGCGAATCGGTGGCGCTGCCGCACGGCCAAGGCAGCAACCGCGCCGAAGCGATCTGCGACCTGCCGCCCGCCTTGGCCGGGCGCAAGCCGAGCTGGCTGGTGCTCTACGACGCCCCGGGGGCCGATCGCCGGGAGGGCGAATACACCGTGTTTGGCGACCTGCTGCGCCACGATTGAACGCACTGGCCCGCACCCTGCGCCCGGCCGAGATGGCTACATGAAGGCCTGCCCCACCATCGACCCGGCCGCGCCGCTGCAGTTTGTCATCAACGCGGCCTCGGGCAGCAGCGCCGCCGACAGCAAGCGCGAGCTCATCGAAGGCGTGTTGCAGGCGGCTGGACGGCGTGGGGAGCTGCACTTTTGCCAGCCAGCCGATCTGCCCCAGGTGGCGCAGCAGGCCACCGCCACGGCTCTGGCCAGCGGCACGGCGGTGATTGGAGTAGGCGGCGACGGCACCATGAACACGGTGGCGCAGTTTGCCCACGCGGCGGGCTGCGCCATGGGGGTGGTGCCGCAGGGCACCTTCAACTACTTTGCGCGCACGCACGGCATCCCCGCCGACCCGGCCGAGGCCGTGCAGCAGTTGCTGGGCTGTGCACCGCAGCCGGTGCAGGTGGCGGCCATCAACCAGCGCGTGTTTCTGGTCAACGCCAGCATGGGCCTGTACCCCGAGCTGCTGGAAGACCGCGAGGCCTACAAGGCGCGCTTCGGGCGCAGCCGCTGGGTCGCGTTCTGGGCCGCCTGCGTCACGCTGCTGCGCGCGCAGCGCCAGTTGCGCCTGCACATCGAGCAGGGCGATTCGGCGCGCGACGTGCGCACGCTGATGCTGTTCGTGGGCAACAACCGGCTGCAATTGCAACATATTGGTGTGCATCCGCAGGAGAGCGCGGCGGAGAACCCACCCGCAGAACAGCCCGCCACTGCCCCTCTGCTCACCCCCAGCGCGGGCCGCATCACCGCGGTCATGTTGCGCCCGATCGGCACACTGGCCATGCTGCGCCTGATGCTGCACGGCGCCTTGGGCACACTGGGCGAGGCGCCGAGCGTGGAGCATTTCGAGTTCGAGCACTTGGTGGTGCGGCCCACGCTCACCCCCGGCCGCCGCGGCGTCAAGGTGGCCTACGACGGGGAAGTGGCCCGCTCGACTTTCGCGTGCTGGACCAGCCGCTGTTCCTGCTGAAACCGCCGCTGCTGGAAATGGCTGCAGACCCCGCGCCTATGCCGGCCGCCAAGGCCGCCGGGGCCGAGGTGTCTGCGGCATGAGCCTCGTGCTGCAAGTCTCGGACACCCACTTTGGCACCGAGCAGCCGCCGGTGGTGGAGGCGCTGGTGGCGCTGGCGCAGCAGCAGCGCCCGGACCTGCTGCTGCTCTCGGGCGACATCACGCAGCGTGCCCGGCCGGCGCAGTTCCGCGCCGCCCGCGCCTTCATGGAGCGCCTAGGCGCCCCGCTACTGGCCGTGCCCGGCAACCACGACATCCCGCTGCTCGACCTCTGGACGCGCCTGCGTCGCCCCTACGCCAGGTATCTGGCGGCCTTTGGGCCGGAACTCGAACCCCTGCACAGTTCGCCCGAGCTGCTGGTGCTGTGCCTCAACACCACACGGCCCTGGCGGCACAAGCATGGCGAGGTGTCGGCGGCACAGATCGAGCGCGTGGCCCAGCGGCTCGAAGCGGCCACTGCGGCGCAGTTGCGCGTGGTGGTGGTGCACCAGCCGGTGGCCGTGATCCGGAGCAGCGATGTGGTGAACCTTCTGCGCGGGCACGAAGCGGCGCTGCAGCGCTGGGCCGCCGCCGGTGCCGATCTGGTGCTGGGCGGACACATCCACCTGCCTTATGTGCGGGCCGTTGACGGGCTGGCGCGGCCGCTGTGGGCGGTGCAGGCGGGCACGGCGGTGTCGGCGCGGGTGCGCGAAGGCCTGCCCAATTCGGTCAATCTGCTGCGTTGGGGCGCACCGCATGCAAGCCCGGGCTGCTGCCAGATCGAGCAATGGGACTACGCCGCCGCGCAGCGCGCCTTTGTGCGCGCAGCCGTCACCGAAGTCCGGCCGGCGCGGGCCTGATCAGGGCGGAGCAATCAGCAGCGCCCGAAAGTCGTTCACATTGGTGCGCGTGGGGCCGCTGTGCAGCGCGTCGCCCAAGGCAGCGAAGCAGCCGTGCGCGTCGTGCTGGTCGAGCATTTGCTGCGCATTCAGCCCCAGGGCTTGCGCGCGCGCCAGCGTGTCGGGGCCGATCAGGGCCCCGGCGGCGGGGCCGTTGCCGTCGATGCCGTCGGTGTCGGCCATCAGGGCGTACACGCCGGGCTGGCCGTTTAGCTCCAGCGCGCAAGCCAGCAGGCATTCGACGTTGCGCCCGCCTTGGCCGGGGCTGGGGGTGCGCAGCGTGACGCTGGTCTCGCCGCCCGAGAGCAGCAGGCACGGCGCGGCAAAGGGCTGCTGGCGCTGCGCGATCTGGCGCGCCAGCGCCGCCAGCACCTGGCCCACTTCGCGCGCCTCGCCTTGCAGGGCGTCGCTCAGTATGTGCGCCTCAAAACCGGCGGCGCGCGCGGCGCTGGCCGCGGCTTCGAGCGCCATTTGCGGGGTGGCGAGCCAGCGCAGCTCGCTGCGCGCCAGCCGCGCAGCACCCGGTTTCAGCGTTTCGCCGCGCCCGCTGTGCAGCAGCTCCAGCGCCGCTGCGGGCAGGGGCAGGCGGTAGCGCTGCGCGATCGCCAGCGCATCGGCGCAGGTGCTGGGGTCGGGCACGGTGGGGCCGGAGGCGATGTCGGCCGGGTCGTCGCCGGGCACATCCGAGATCAGCAGTGTGAGCACGCGCGCCGGGTAGCAAGCCGCCGCCAGCCGCCCACCCTGCAGCGCCGAGAGGTGGCGGCGCAGGGAGTTGATCTCGCCGATGCGGGCCCCGCTGGCCAGCATCGCGCGCGCCAGCGCCTGCTGCTCGGCCAGCCCCAAGCCGGGCAGCGCCAGCGGCCACAGCGCCGAACCGCCGCCCGAGAGCAGGCACAGCACAGTATCGTCCGCGCCCAAACCCTGCACGCTGGCCAGCACGCGCTCGGCGGCGCGCCAGCCCGCCAGATCGGGCACCGGGTGCGCCGCCGCCACGATCTCGATGCGCGAGCACGGCGCTTCGTGGCCGTAGCGCGTCACCACTAGGCCGCCGAGCGCCTGCGGGTCGCCGTCCCAATGCGCCTCGACCGCCTGGGCCATCGCCGCCGAGGCCTTGCCCGCCCCCACCACCCACAAGCGCCCAGAGCCGATATCGGCCGCACGCGGCAGGTGCGGCGGCAGGCACAGCGCCGGTTGCGCGGCGGCCACGGCGGCGGCAAAGAGCTGGCGCAGCAGGGGGGCGGGGGCGCTGCCAAGGTGGTCGGTTGCAACATGCGCAGAATGCAGCAATGTTTCAGTGTGCGAAGTGGTGGTCATAGGCTGCGGGTGGGTTGGGTACACCGTTACTACTGTAGCCGAAAGCGCAGCGTGCTGTTAAGGTGTCGCATCCCGGACGATCGGATAGTCTCTGGGCCAAACCAGCCTGATGGCCTAGCCAGCCCCACTCTCGCCCAACTATGCGCGGGCCCCAACGGGGAACACCAGATGGACGTTTGCGGCGAAGGTCGCAACGTCGGGCGCGAGCAGCGGCATCCCATTCGGTCGGCAACGGTCAAGTCCATGGGCCATGCCGTCGAATCCAATCGCCGTCGGTCGGGCTGAAAGAGAAACGGAAATAGGGCGCAGACTTCGGTTTTTGGCTTGACAGTGCGCTTGGCAAACCGGACAATGTAGTGATGAGCACTACCTTATTGAGTCAAGATGAAGACCATTTCTGCCAGCGACGCCAACCGCCACTTTTCCAACGTGCTGCGCAGCGTTGCCGCCGGTGAAGTCGTTACGGTTTTGTCGCGGGGCAAGCCTGTGGCCACCATTGCTCCTGCCCGTTCCAGCGGCAGCGAGCGCGAGGCCGCCAAGCTCGATTTGCTTGGGCGACTGCGTCAGCAAAAGGCCAGCGGCGCTCGCAACTGGACACGCGACGAGTTGTACGAGGGTTGACCGGTGAGAGTCGCCCTCGACACCAACGTCTTGGCCTACGCCGAAGGTGTTGGCGATGAGCTGCGCTGCAGCGCGGCCATGCGATGGGTCGAGCGCCTGTCCAGCCATGAAGTGGTACTTCCGGCGCAAACCTTGGGAGAGCTTACCCGTGTCCTGACCGGCAAGGCCAAACGCTCTGCCGCGCAAACGCGCGCAGCGGTACTGAGTTGGGCTGACAGCTTTGAGGTGGCAGATTCGACTTGGTTTGCTTTTCAGTCGGCACTCGACTTGACCGTTGACCACCAGCTACCGATGTGGGATGCCTTGATTCTGGCCGTCGTCGCAGAAAACCACTGCCGTCTGCTGCTATCGGAAGATTTTCAGAATGGTTTTACTTGGCGTGGCGTGACCGTGGTCAACCCGTTTGTAGAGCCGCGTTCGCCGCTGCTGGCGGGGTTGCTGCGCTGAAGGGCCGGGTGCAACACAAGCCATGGTTTTCCCAACAGACTCAGGCTGTGTGTACCGTGCGCGCATTGCCTTTTGGAGTCCATGCCACTGGAAGTAAGGAACCGATCCATGCGTCTGACCGAGCATCAAGCCCAGCTCATCGCCCAGCTGGCGCATGAAATGGCCGGAGAGCAGGCCCGGGTGCGGGTTTTTGGCTCAAGGCTGGATGATGAGGCGCGCGGCGGCGATCTGGATCTCATGCTCGAATTGCCCGAGCCGGCCGACAACCCCACGCTGCTGGTGGCACGCTTCTCTGCCCGCGTCACCCGCCTGATGCAAGGCCGCAAGGTGGACGTTGTGCTGGCTGCACCCAACCTCATGCGCTTGCCCATCCACGAAGTGGCGTTCAGGGAAGGAAAAATCCTGTGACTGCTGTAAGCCCGAAAATTTTGCTGCGGCTGCAATTTCTGGTGCGCGTGGTGCGCAAGGAATGCCAGCACCTGGCCAGCACAGACCAGCGTCTGTTTGCCGAGCCCTTCAGCCCGCAGCGTGCCGCTCAACTCCAAACCGATCCGGATTTGGCAGAGCGGGTAGAAGCCTTTGTGGCCAGATTTGGGCGTTTGCAGGACACCCTCGGCGACAAGCTGCTGCCTGTGCTGCTGCTGGCGCTGGGTGAAACACCTGCGTGCGGGCAAAACAAACCCGCCAGCCGCTTAGCCAAGGCCGAGCACTCGCAGTTATAGCGAGCGCCCCCGTGCCGGACGCATAAAAAACCCGCCACGCACAAGGCGCGGCGGGCTCAAACCCCAGCCTTCAATGAATCAGCGGTTGTAGGCGCTCTCGCCGTGCGAGCTGATGTCGAGGCCCTCGCGCTCTTCTTCCTCGCTCACGCGCAGGCCCACCAGCAGGTCGGCCACTTTGAAGGCGATGAAAGCCACCACGCCCGACCAGACCACCACCACCAGCATGGCTTTGGCTTGCACGAACAGTTGGCTGGCGATGGAGAAGTCGGCTCCGCTCATGCCGCCCAGCATGGGAGCGGCAAACACTGCCGTCAACAGGCCGCCGGCGATGCCGCCGACGCCGTGCAGACCAAACACATCGAGCGTGTCGTCGGCACCCAGCATCTTCTTGAGGCCGTTCACGCCCCACAGGCACAGGAAGCCGCCGGCCAAGCCGATCACGATGGCGCCCATCGGCCCCACGTAGCCGCAAGCCGGGGTAATGGCCACCAAACCCGCCACAGCACCCGAGGCGGCACCCAACATCGAGGCCTTGCCCTTGATCAGCGCCTCACCCAAGCACCAGGCCAGCACGGCGGCGGCGGTGGCGATGAGGGTGTTGAGGAAGGCCAGCGCGGCGTTGCTGTTGGCTTCCAGTGCCGAACCGGCGTTGAAGCCAAACCAGCCCACCCACAGCAGCGCCGCCCCGACCATGGTCAAGGCCAGGCTGTGCGGGGCCATGGCTTCTTTGCCGTAGCCGATGCGCTTGCCGATCACGTAGGCACCCACCAAGGCCGCCACGGCTGCGCTCAGGTGCACCACGGTGCCGCCGGCAAAGTCCATTTTGCCCAGCCCGATCAGGAAGCCGCCGGAGCCCCAGACCATGTGCGCCACCGGGATGTAGCTGAAGGTGAACCAGATCGCGGTGAAGATCAGCACGGCGCTGAACTTGATGCGCTCGGCAAAGGCGCCGACGATGATGGCGCAGGTGATGCCGGCAAAGGTGGCTTGGAAGGCGACAAAGATCAGCTCCGGGATCACCACGCCGTCGGTGAAGGTGTTCGAGACCGAATCCATGGTGACGCCGGCCAGGAAGGCTTTGTCTAGGTTGGCAATGATCAGCCCCTCGCCCCCAAAAGCCAGGCTGTAGCCGTACACCGCCCACAGCACCATGACGAGCGAAAACACCACGGTGACTTGCATCAGCACCGAGAGCATGTTTTTGCTGCGCACCAAGCCGCCGTAGAACAGCGCCAAGCCGGGGATGACCATCATCACCACCAGCAAGGTGGCGACCAGCATCCACGCCACGTCGCCTTTGTTGGGTACGGGTTCGGCGGCAGCGGCCTCGGCAGCGGGTGCGGCAGCCACGGCCAGCGCGGCGGCATCGACCATCGGCGCGACCGCTGCAGGGGCTTCGGGTGCCATCATCGGGGCAACGGCGGGCGCGGCGTCGGTGACTTGGGCCATGGCCGCCGATGCGCCCAGCAGCAGCCCCAGGCCCACACACAAACTGAGCAGATACTTTTTCATGATTGGTACTCGGAGGTTGAAAAAGGGTTGATGGATCAAAGCGCTTGGGCGCCGGTCTCGCCGGTGCGAATGCGCACCACCTGCTCCAGTGGGAAGACGAAAATCTTGCCGTCGCCGATCTTGCCGGTGCGGGCTGCGCCCTCGATGACTTCGATTACGCGCTCGACCAAGTCGTCGCTCACGGCCGCATCGACCTTGACCTTGGGCAGGAAATCGACCACGTATTCGGCCCCGCGGTAGAGCTCGGTGTGGCCTTTTTGGCGCCCGAAGCCCTTGACTTCGGTGACGGTGATGCCCTGCACACCCAGACTGGAGAGCGCTTCGCGCACCTCGTCGAGCTTGAAGGGTTTGATGATCGCAGTGACCAGTTTCATATTCAACCTTTCTGCCTGAATCGATAAAAGGGCTGGACAGACTTGCGGCCTGACCAGCGGCGGGTGTTGCAGCCCGGGCCTTTGGGGGGCTGGGCCGTCTGCACGCCAACTCTCAAGCACATAGCGTGCCAACCCGGCAAACCGCCGCACAGCGATCTTTCGCACCGGTTGCACTGGGCAGCCGCTACACTGCGGCCACAAGGCTAGGCTGGCAGCGCACCAAATCGGTGCAGCCCGCGACAAGCAAGCCAAGCGACCAGGCACCGGCCCCGCGCTGTGGCCTACAACGGGAGGGTGTGAACGTGGGTTTGTGCGTGGTTCAAAGCCGCACACTGGTGGGGCTAGACGCTTTGCCGGTGAGCGTAGAAGTGCATCTGGCCAACGGCCTGCCCAGCCTGACGCTGGTGGGCTTGGCCGACACCGAGGTGAAGGAGGCGCGCGAGCGCGTGCGCTCGGCGATATTGAACGCTGGGCTGGATTGGCCGCACAACAAGCGCATTACGGTCAACCTGGCCCCGGCCGATCTGCCCAAAGAATCGGGGCGCTTTGATTTGCCGATCGCGCTTGGCATTCTGGCCGCCAGCGGCCAGATCGACGGCGCGGCGCTGGCCGGCTACGAGTTTGCCGGTGAGCTCTCGCTCAGTGGCGCCTTGCGCCCGGTCCGGGGCGCTTTGTGCATGGGCTTGGCTTTTTTGCGCGGCCATGGCGCGGGCCAACCCCCATGCACCGCTTTGGTGCTGCCCCCGGGCAGCGCCGAGGAAGCGGCCTTGGTGCGCCAGGCGCGGGTGTACCGGGCGCACCATTTGCTGGATGTGGTGCAGCGCTTTGCGCCCGCTGGTGCTGCGCTGCCCGAACCCCCGCACCCCGACGGCTGGGCCTTGTTGCAGGGCACGACGCAGGTGCAGCCACTCCATCTGCCCGATTTGGCCGATGTGAAGGGGCAAGCCGGGGCGCGGCGGGCGCTGGAGATCGCCGCCGCGGGCGCGCACAGCCTGCTGATGAGCGGCCCGCCGGGCTCGGGCAAGTCGATGCTGGCGCAGCGCCTGCCCGGCATCTTGCCGGCGCTGGACGACCAGCAGGCGCTGGAGGCGGCGGCGGTGGCTTCGCTGGCCGGGCGCTTTAGTCCCGAGCACTGGGGCCTACGGCCCTTTAGCGCACCGCACCACAGCGCCAGCGCCACCGCCTTGGTGGGCGGCGGCAACCCGCCCCGGCCGGGCGAGATTTCGCTGGCGCACCAAGGGGTGCTGTTCCTGGACGAACTGCCCGAGTTTCCGCGCGCCGCCCTCGAGGCCTTGCGCGAGCCGCTCGAGAGCGGGCAGATTCGCATCTCGCGTGCGGCGCGCCAGACCGATTTTCCGGCCCGCTTTCAACTGGTGGCGGCCATGAACCCCTGCCCCTGCGGCTACCTAGGGGCCAGCCACCGCAACTGCCGCTGCACCCCCGACCAGGTGCTGCGCTACCAAGGCAAGCTCAGCGGCCCCTTGCTGGACCGCATCGACCTGCACGTCGAGGTGCCGCTGCTGCCACCGCAGCAGTTGCTCGAACGCGCCGCAGCCGAGTCGAGCGCGGCGGTGCGCGAGCGCGTCGTGCAGGCGCGCCAACGGGCGTTGCAGCGCCAAGGCCACGCCAACCAAGCCCTGCACGGCCCCGAGCTGCAACGCCATGCGGCACTGGAACCTGCTGCCGACAAGCTGCTGCAACAAGCGGCCAGCCGACTCGGCTGGTCGGGCCGCGCCACCCACCGCGCGCTGCGGGTGGCGCGCACCATTGCCGACTTGGCCGCCAGCGAACGCATCCTGAGCGCGCATCTGGCGGAAGCGGTGCAGTACCGCCAGCCGGGACCGATTTGAAGTTGCCGCATAATTGCCGCGCGCAAGATGATAAACCCGACAAAACACCCGGAAACGTGACCATGGATCCCCTAGCCGCTGCATCAGCCGATCCCCTTGTGGTAGCACGGGAAGGCTTGTTGCCGCTGCGCTGGCCCACCCCACCCTACGCCAGCTACGGCGGTCATGAAAACGGCAGCAGCGAACCCGATGCCTCGGGCTTGGACTGCCAAGTCGAGGGCAGCAACGGCCAGGTGCGCCCTTGCCGGCTAATGGCGCTGGATCTGCCCGCTGGCATGGTCCACATCCAATTGCCGCCCTCGCGCGCCATCATGCCGCTGCGCTTTGGCATGTTTCGGCGCATCACCCTGACGCAGCCGCTGGCCCCGCTGCTGCAACGATCCCAAAGCACCCCTGCGGGGTCCCGCCCCAACAATGCGGCCGCCAGCGCCGACGATTTGCTCGATTTCCGCCCCCGACTGCCCTACGCCCTGGAACTGAGCGACGGCACCGCGCTGACCGGCACCACGATTGGGCACCTCGAGTCGGATGCAGGTGTGTTCCTGTTTGTGCCGCTGGACGAACACGACCGGGTGCAACGGGTTTTTTTGCCAGCGCACATGGTGCGCCGGATACGGGTCGGGGAGAGCATCGGGCAGGTGTTGGTCGAGCACCATGCCGTCACCACCGAGCAGGTCGAGCTGGCTGCGCGCGAGCAAGAGCTGTTGCGCAACCGCAAATTGGGCGACTACCTGGTGCTCAAGGAAATCGTCAAGCCCGAGCAATTGCTGCAGGCGCTAGAGGAGCAGTCGCGCATGCCCATGGTGCGCATCGGCGAGGCGCTGACCGCGCTCGGGCTCATCACCTCCGAGCAACTGCAAGACGCGCTGGAGCGCCAAAAAACCGAGCGCAGCGTGCCGCTGGGCGAGCTGCTGGTGCAGAGCGGACTGTTGTCGCGCGACGATTTGCGCCTCGCGCTGGCGCGCAAAATGGGCTACCCGGTGGTCGATCTGGCCAAGTTCCCCGTCGATCCCGAGGCGCTGCGCCGGGTGCCGATCGCGCTGGCACGCAAACACCGCGTGGTGCCCTTGTTGTGGCGCAACGGCACCGTGGTGGTGGCCGCCGAAGACCCGTCCCGGCGTGGCATGCTCGAAGAACTCGATTTCCTGTTGCAGGCCAAGGTGTTGTCGACGCTGACCAGCACCCCGCTCGGGCCGCAGAGCATCAACGAGGCCTATGCCCGTTTTGGCCTCGATGACGCCCTGACGGCGGTGGCGGCGGGCGGTGATTTTGCCGCCACCAGCTCCGACAAACTGCTGGAATCGCTGGAACAAGAGGCCCGCGATGAGGCCGACCCCAATGCCCCCGCCATCGAGCAGTCCGACAACTCGCTGGTCAAGCTGATCAACAGCATCATCATCGAGGCGCATGGCCAAGGGGCCTCCGACATCCACATCGAAACCTTTGTTGGCAAGCGCAAGGTGCGCATCCGCTTGCGCAAAGACGGGCGCCTGAGCCCCCTGATGGAGCTGCCGCCAGGCTACCGCAACGCCATCATCGGGCGCATCAAGATCATGTGCGACCTCGATATTTCGGAGCGCCGCAAACCCCAAGACGGCAAAATCGACTTTGCCAAGTTTTCGCCCGCGCACAAGCTGGAGCTGCGCGTGGCCACCATCCCCACCACCGGCGGCGCCGAGGACGTGGTGCTGCGCCTGCTCTCCTCGGCCAAGCCGCTGCCGGTCGAGCAACTGGGCCTCACGCCCGCCAACCTGCGCCAGTTGCAGGCGGCTGTGGTGCGCCCACACGGCATGGTGCTGTGCGTAGGCCCCACGGGTTCGGGCAAGACCACCACGCTGCACTCGCTGCTGCAGCACATCAACACGCCCGACCGCAAGATCTGGACCGCCGAAGACCCGGTGGAGATCAGCAACCCCGACCTGCGCCAGGTGCAGGTCAACCCCAAGATCGACTGGACTTTTGCCAAGGCGCTGCGCACCTTCCTGCGCGCCGACCCCGACATCATCATGGTGGGCGAGATCCGCGACGGCGAAACGGCGCAGATGGCGATCGAGGCCTCGCTCACCGGGCACTTGGTGTTTTCCACCCTGCACACCAACAGCGCGCCCGAGACCGTGGTGCGCCTGCTCGATATGGGGATGGATCCGTTCAACTTTGCCGATTCGCTCGCCGCCGTGCTGGCGCAGCGGCTGGTGCGGCGTTGGTGCAAAAGCTGCGTGCGCAGCACCCCGGCCGACGAGGCCTGGGTCAACGAGCTGCTGGAAGACTACCTGCACGTGCTGCCCGAGGCCCTGCGCCCCGACAAGGCCGCGCTGCGCGCGCAGTGGCTGCACGACTACGGGCTAGACGGCCACCTGCTCCAGCACCACGCCAGCGGCTGCTCGGCCTGCGATCAAACCGGCTACAAGGGCCGCGTGGGGGTGCACGAGCTGCTGCTGATCGACGGCCCCTTGCGCCGCCTGATCCAGCGCAGAGCGCCTTCGGAGGCGCTGCAGGAAGCGGCGCAGATCGGCGGCGGGCTGCGCACCCTGCGCCAAGACGGCATCCTCAAGGTGCTGCAGGGCCTGAGCAGCATCGACGAGGTGCGCGCCCACTGCACGCTTTGAGGCGGCTGCGGGGCGCCAGTTGCAAGGCCGTTTGGCGGTTTCACAGGTTCGGCGCCAGCCAGCGCGCCAGCTCGGCCTCGTTCAGGCCGCGGCGGCGCGCCTGCTCGGCTAGTTGGTCGCGCCCGATGGGCCCGACGTTGAAGTAGCCGCTTTGCGGGTGCGCCAGGTAAAAGCCGCAGACGCTGGCGGCGGGCGTCATGGCCAGGCTCTCGGTCAGGCCCAGGCCGATGTCCTCACTGCCCAAGAGCGCCAGCAGCTCGCGCTTGACGGTGTGATCGGGGCAGGCCGGGTAGCCAGGGGCCGGGCGGATGCCTTGGTACTGTTCGGCGATGAGCTGCGGCGGGCTCAAATCTTCACCAGCCGCGTAGCCCCAGAGCTCGGTGCGCACGCGCCGGTGCAGGTATTCGGCAGCGGCTTCGGCCAGCCGATCCGCCAGCGCCTTGAGCACGATGGCCTGGTAGTCGTCGTGCGCGGCCTCGAAGGCGGCGGCGCGCGCCTCGGCCCCGATGCCCGCCGTAACGGCAAAGGCGCCCACATAGTCGGCCACCCCGCTGCCCTGCGGGGCCACGAAATCGGCCAGGCAGCGGTTTGGGCGTGGCACCCCGTCGATCACCGGCTTGGCGCTCTGCTGGCGCAAGCCGTACCAGACCAAGGCCGGGTCGCGCCGCGCTTCGTCGGCGTAGAGCGCGATGTCGTCGTCGCCCAGCGCCTGCGCCGGGTACAGGCCCAGCACCGCGTTGGCCGTGAGCCAACGGCCTTCGACGATTTTTTTCAGCATGGCCTGCGCCTCGGCATAGACCTTGCGCGCCTGCTCGCCCACCACTTCATCGTCGAGGATGGCGGGGTAAGGGCCGGCCAAATCCCAAGTCTGGAAGTACGGGCCCCAGTCGATATAGCGCGCCAGCTCGGCCAGATCGAGGTTTTTGAACACGCGCCGGCCAATGAACTTGGGCCGCGCCGGGGTGTAGGCAGCCCAGTCGAGCGCGGCCTTGTTGGCACGCGCTTGCGCCAGCGACACCAGCGGGGTTTTCTTTTTGTTGGCGTGCTGCTGGCGCACGCGCTCGTAGTCGCTGCCGAGCTCGGCCACGAACGCGCTGCGCCCTTGGCCCAGCAGGTTCTGCGCCACGCCCACGCTGCGCGAGGCGTCGGGCACATAGACCACCGGGCCGCTGTAGTGCGGGGCAATTTTCACCGCCGTGTGGACCCGGCTGGTGGTGGCCCCGCCTATCATCAGCGCCACGCCGTGCTGTTCGAAATAGGCGTCTTTTTGCATTTCGGCCGCCACGTACTGCATTTCTTCTAGGCTGGGCGTGATCAGGCCCGACAAGCCCACGATCTCGGCCCCCACCTCTTTGGCCTTGGCCAGGATCTGGTGGCAGGGCACCATCACGCCCATGTTCACCACCTCGAAGTTGTTGCATTGCAGCACCACGGTGACGATGTTTTTGCCGATGTCGTGCACATCGCCCTTGACGGTGGCGATCACGATCTTGCCCTGGGCACGCGGCTCGGCGCCGCCAAGCGCCAGGGCCTGGCGTTTTTCTTCCTCGATTGCGGGCATCAGGTGCGCCACCGCCTGCTTCATCACGCGCGCGCTCTTGACCACCTGCGGCAGAAACATCTTGCCCGCGCCGAACAGGTCGCCGACCACGTTCATGCCGTCCATCAGCGGACCTTCGATCAGGTGCAGCGGCCGCAAACCCTCGGCGCGCATCTGCTGCCACAGGGCTTCGGTGTCGGCCTCGATGTGCTCGTTGAGGCCGTGCACCAGCGCGTGCGTGAGGCGCTCGCGCAGCGGCAGCGTGCGCCAGGCGTTTTTGGCGCTGTCGTCGCGCGCGGCACCGCGCACGCTGTCGGCGATTTCGAGCAGGCGCTCGGTGGCGTCAGAACGGCGGTTGAGCACCACGTCTTCGACGCGCTGGCGCAGCTCGGGGGCCAGCTCATCATAGACGCCGACCATGCCGGCGTTGACGATGCCCATGTCCATCCCGGCTTGAATGGCGTGGTATAAAAACACGGTGTGGATGGCCTCGCGCACCGGGTCGTTGCCGCGAAAGCTAAAGCTCACGTTGCTCACCCCGCCGCTGACCTTGGCCCCCGGCAGGTGCGCCTTGATCCAGCGCGTGGCCTCGATGAAATCGACCGCGTAGTTGTCGTGCTCGGCGATGCCGGTGGCCACGGCGAAGATGTTGGGGTCGAACACGATGTCTTCGGGCGGGAAACCCACCTCATCGACTAGGATGCGGTAGGCGCGGGCGCAGATTTCGCACTTGCGCGCCATGGTGTCGGCCTGGCCCTGTTCGTCGAAGGCCATCACCACCGTGGCGGCACCGTAGCGGCGGATCAGCCGCGCCTGGCGCTTGAACTCGGCCTCGCCCTCTTTGAGGCTGATCGAGTTCACGATGCCCTTGCCCTGCACGCACTTGAGCCCGGCCTCGATCACCTCCCACTTGGAGGAGTCGATCATCACCGGCACGCGGGCGATGTCGGGCTCGCCGGCCATGAGGTTCAAAAAGCGCACCATGGCGGCCCGGCTGTCGAGCATGGCTTCGTCCATGTTGACGTCGATGATCTGAGCCCCGTTTTCCACCTGCTGGCGCGCCACCGCCAGCGCCTGCTCGAATTGCCCTTCCAGAATCAGGCGCGCAAAGGCTTTGGAGCCGGTGACGTTGGTGCGCTCGCCGATGTTGACGAACAGCGAATGCTCGTCGATGCGCAGCAGCTCCAGCCCCGACAGCAGCATGGGGCCGGGTGGCGGATTGGCGGTAGGGGATTGTGTTTCGTTCACAGGGGGGCCAGTCAGAAGCAGGATGGAATTGCCAACAGGGTTCAAGAAAGCGTGACGCGGGCGAACTTGCGTTTGCCCACTTGCAGCACGTAGCAGCCCGGGCCCAGTCGCAGGCCCTTGTCGCTGACCACGGTGCCATCGACGCGCACCCCGGCGCCGTCGATCAGGCGGTTGGCTTCGCTGCTCGATGGCGCCAGCCCGGCGGCCTTGAGCAGCGCCGCCAGCCCCAGCGGTGCGCCGCCCAGCGCCAGCTCCGGGATTTGGTCCGGCACGCCGCCTTGGCTGCGGTTGATGAAGTCCTGCTGCGCCGCCGCCGCCGCCGCTGCGCTGTGAAAGCGCGTGGTGAGCTCCAGCGCCAGTTGCACCTTGGCGTCTTTGGGGTTGCGCCCGGCCGCCACCTCGGCGCGCAGCGCGGCGATCTGCGCCTCGGACTGGAACGACAGCAGGGTGAACCAGCGCCACATCAGCTCATCGGAAATGCTCAGCACCTTGGCGTACATGGTGTTGGCCGCTTCACCGATGCCGATGTAATTGCCCTTGGACTTGGACATCTTCTCCACCCCGTCCAGCCCTTCGAGCAGCGGCATGGTGAGGATGCACTGCGGCTCTTGGCCGTACTCGGCCTGCAAGTGGCGCCCCATGAGCAGGTTGAATTTTTGGTCGGTGCCACCCAGCTCCAGGTCGGCCTTGAGCGCCACCGAGTCGTAACCCTGCATCAGCGGGTACAAAAATTCATGCACGCTGATCGGGCTGCCCGCCGTGTAGCGCTGGTGAAAATCGTTGCGCTCCATCATGCGCGCCACGGTGTATTTGGCCGCCAGCTCGATCATGCCCATAGCGCCCAGCGCCAGGCTCCACTCGCTGTTGTAGCGGATTTCGGTTTTGGCCGGGTCCAGAACCAGGCTGGCCTGCTGGTAGTAGGTTTGGGCGTTGGCCTGGATTTGCTCGGGCGTGAGCGGCGGCCGGGTGCTGTTGCGCCCGGAAGGGTCGCCGATCAGGCTGGTGAAATCGCCGATCAGAAAGATCACCGTGTGCCCCAAATCCTGCAACTGGCGCAGCTTGTTGAGCACCACGGTGTGGCCGAAGTGGATGTCGGGCGCGGTTGGGTCCAGCCCGAGCTTGATGCGCAGCGGCTGCCCGCTGGCCTGGCTGCGCTGCAATTTTTGCACCCAGTCGGCCTCGGGGATGAGCTCCTCGCAGCCGCGCCGCGTCACGGCCAAGGCGTGCTGCACGGCTTCGCTCAGGGGCGCTGCGCGGGGTGCAGCAGGGGTTGCGCCAGTGCGCGGGGCCGCAGCGGTGGGGGGGGTGGCTTGGATCATTCGGGTTTCTACAGATGGCCGGACTCGGCCGGCGCGTTATACTGGCGCGCAATTCGTGGCCGGATTTTAGTCGGCGTGATGTGGCTTGGCTCCCGTTTTCAGTGGCAGCCCCATGGCACGACCTAAAAACCCGGCTTTCAGTTGCGCCACTTCATGGCGCCCTGCCCCTAGTCCGCCCAGTCTGTGCGCCCATTTTGCGCGCAGGCCGGCTCAGATCTTGACCCTGAATGAACGAACTGGCCCAGCAGATCAAATTTATCTTGCAACAATACCCCAAGCGTTTCGTGGCTGGCTTGGGTGCCATTTTGCTAGGCACCGGCGTCACCGCCTTTGGCGTGGCTCCGTTGGAGGCCCAAATCTCCGACCTGCCCGTGCAGCAAGTGGTCGAGCAGGTGCCGCACGCCGCACTGGCGGCGCAGCTTTCAGCGGCGCCAGCGGCAACCGGCTCCCCTGCCGAACTGCAAGCCCCCGTGCCCTTCGTGCTGTTTCGCACCGACGTCACGCGCCGCAACGACACCGTGCAAAGCCTGCTGCAGCGCTTGGGCGTGAGCGACAGCGCCGCGCTACAGTTCTTGCGCAGCCACCCCGACGCGGCGGTGCTGATGCGCGGCCCAGCGGGCAAGCTGGTGCGCGCCGAAACCGACGACGACCAGCGCCTGCTGCGCCTGAGCGTGCGCTGGCTGCCGAGCAACCAAGCCGACACCTACCAGCGCTTGCTGATCGAGCGCAGCGGCAACGGCTTTGTGGCCCGCATCGACCAAGGTCAATCGCAGCGCTCGGTCCGGGTAGCCAGTGGCGCCATCCGCAGCACGCTGTTTGCCGCCACCGAGGCGGCCGACCTGCCCGATCTGGTGGCCTCCCAACTGGCTGATATTTTTTCGGGCCAGATCGATTTTCGGCGCGACCTGCAACGCGGCGACTCCTTCCGCGTGGTCTATGAAGCGATCGAAGCCGAAGGCGAGTTGCTGCGTTACGGCCGCCTGCTGAGTGCCGAGTTCGTCAACAAGGGCCGCCCGCACCAGGTGCTGTGGTTCGAGGCGCCGGGCCAGCCCGGGGCCTACTTCACCTTTGACGGCGACAGCACGCGGCGCGCTTTCTTGGCCTCGCCGCTGGAGTTCTCGCGCATCAGCAGCGGCTTTGGCTTGCGCTTTCACCCCGTTACGGGCTTGCGCCGCCCGCACCTAGGCGTCGATTTCCCGGCCCCCATCGGCACCCCGGTGCGCAGCGTCGGCGACGGCGTCGTGAAGTTCGCCGGCAGCCAACGCGGTTTTGGCAACGTGGTGTTCATCCAGCACCGCAACAACATCGTCACGGTCTACGCCCACCTGCACCGCATCGACGTGCGCCAGGGGCAGAGCGTGGCCCAAAGCCAGTACATTGGCCAAGTGGGTTGCACCGGCGTCTGCACCGGGCCACACGTGCACTTTGAATACCGCCTGAACGGCATCCACCGCGACCCGCTGCTGCTGGTGGCCGAAGGCGGCGGCAGCGCGCCGCTGTCGGCTGCGGTGCGGCCGGCGTTCCAGCAAGCCGCTGCCGACATGAAGCAAAAACTCGCTGCCGCCTCGACCTTGGTGCAGGCCAGCGCCCAATAAGATCAGCCGGCCGGGGTTTGCGTCCTGGCCAGCGTTTTGCGGCATGAGCACCTACACCATCGGCCTGATGTCGGGCACCTCGCTCGACGGCATCGACGGGGTGTTGCTCGAATCGGGCGCCGACCACAGCCACCGCGTGCTGGCCGCAGCCAGTTCCGACCTGCCTAGTGGCTTGCGTCTAGCCTTTCTGGGCCTCAACCAAAGCGGCCCCAACGAGCTGCACCGCGCCGCCGTTGCCGCCTGCCAACTGGCTGAGCTCTACGCCCACGTGGTGGCGCAGTTGCTGCAATCCAGCGGCTTGGCCGCCGCACAGGTTCGCGCCATTGGGGCGCACGGCCAAACCGTGCGCCACCGCCCACCGGGGCCGGGCATTGCACACCCTTACACCTTGCAGATCAACCAGCCGGCGCTGCTGGCCGAGCGCAGCGGCATCGCCGTGGTGGCCGATTTTCGCAGCCGCGACGTGGCGGCCGGCGGTCAAGGCGCACCCTTGGTGCCGGCCTTTCACCAGCGTATTTTTGGGCGTGCCGGGCAGTCGGTGCTGGTGCTCAACCTGGGCGGCATTGCCAACCTGACCGCGCTGCCCGCCAGCGGCGCCGTATACGGGCTCGACAGCGGGCCCGGCAACGCGCTGCTCGACCTGTGGTGCCAGCGCCACACCGGTGCCTGGTTCGACCGCGACGGCGCCTGGGGCGCCAGTGGATGCGAGCAGCCCGACCTGTTGGCGCACTTGCTCGAAGAGCCGTATTTTCAGCAGCGCGGCTGCAAAAGCACGGGGCGCGACCTCTTTCATGCCGACTGGCTGGCCGAGCGCCTGCGCGGCTTTGCTGCGCTGCCCCCGGCCGACGTGCAAGCCACCCTGACGCGCCTGACGGCGCGCAGCATTGCTGGGGCGGTGCAGGGCGTGAATTGGGGTTGGGGCGACGAGCCCGCAGGGCCGCAGCAGGTCTGGGTCTGTGGCGGCGGCAGCCGCAATGGCTACCTGATGCGCCTGTTGGCAGAGGAACTGCCCGGCGCACCGGTGCAGCCCAGCGAGGCCGCCGGGTGGCCGGCGCATTGGGTCGAGCCAGCCGCCTTTGCGTGGCTGGCGCTGCAAGCCATCGAGGGGAAAACGGGCAATGTGCCGAGCGTCACCGGGGCCAGCGGGCCGCGTGTGCTGGGTGCGATCTACCCCGCCTAGCAGGCCCGCCCGCTGTGCGCTGCTTTTAGGTGCTGAAGCTCGAACCGCAACCGCAGGTGGTGCTGGCGTTGGGGTTTTTGATCACGAACTGCGCCCCTTGCAGGTCTTCTTTGTAGTCGATCTCGGCCCCCACCAGGTACTGGTAGCTCATGGCGTCGATGAGCAGGCTGACGCCGTTTTTGCTCATGGTGGTGTCGTCTTCGTTCACCACTTCGTCAAAGGTGAAGCCGTACTGGAAACCCGAGCAGCCGCCGCCTTGGACGAACACGCGCAGCTTCAAATCCGGGTTGCCTTCTTCGGCGATCAAGTCGGCGACCTTGGCCGCCGCGCTGTCGGTGAAGACGAAGGGGGCGGGCATTTCGGTGGCGGGGCGTTCTGCGACTTCACTCATGGTGCGTATTCCGATATAAAAACCTGTGGTGCAATACTAAAGCAAAAGACTCAAGATTGCACACAAAAGGGGATTGCCAGCGCTGTGGCCGTGGTTTTTGCTGACCCAGCCACCGCGTGGTGCAAGCGCAAAAAAACCGCCCCCGGCGTCTGGCCAAAGGGCGGTTTGATGCAGAACGCATGCAGCAAGGCATGCGTTTGAGCGCGTGTCAGCGCTTGGAGAACTGCTTGCGCCGGCGAGCCGAACGCAGACCGACCTTTTTGCGCTCCACTTCGCGCGCGTCGCGCGTCACGTAGCCGGCCGCACTCAGCACGGGCTTGAGCGTGGCGTCGTAGTCGATCAGGGCGCGGGTGATGCCGTGGCGCACCGCACCGGCTTGGCCAGACTCGCCGCCGCCGTGTACGTTGACCTGGATGTCGAACGCTTGCTCGTTGCCGGTCAGCAGCAACGGCTGACGGGCAATCATGATCGAGGTCTGACGGCCGAAGAAGGATTCGATGTCTTTGCCATTGACCGTGATCTGACCCGTGCCTTTTTTAAGGAACACGCGGGCGACGCTGGATTTGCGACGGCCGGTGCCATTGTTCCATTCACCTATCATGTGCGTTCCTTAAATGTCCAACACTTTGGGTTGCTGGGCGCTGTGGGGGTGTTCGGCACCGCCATAGACCTTGAGCTTTTTGATCATGGCGTAACCCAACGGACCTTTGGGCAGCATGCCCTTGACCGCTTTTTCCAGCGCGCGGCCAGGGTGCTTGGCCTGCATGTCGCGGAAGTTGGTGCCATAAATGCCGCCCGGAAAGCCCGAGTGGCGGTAATAGATTTTGTCGAGGGCCTTGTTGCCCGTGACTTTGAGTTTGGCTGCGTTGACGATGACGATGAAATCGCCCGTGTCCACGTGAGGGGTGTAAATGGCCTTGTGCTTGCCGCGCAACCGGAGTGCCACTTCGCTGGCAACACGTCCGAGCACCTTGTCGGTGGCGTCAATCACAAACCACTCGTGCACCACCTCGGCCGGTTTGGCGCTGAAGGTTTTGGTCATGAGTTTGCTCTGATAAAGCGGGTTTGGCAGGTGTCTTTTCCACGGTCGGTGCGGCTCTGTTGACCGCCTCTTAGGTGGGTTTGCAGCGCCGCAGCCCCACTAAGGAAAACCACGGCAACGCCTTCGCCGCGGACACCCAAAGCGCTGCGAAGCCCTCCATTCTAACGGCAAACATCAGTCCCATGCAAGCGAAATTCGCACCCAGTGCAGCCTGAGGGGCGCGCTGTGGTTTACCATGCAGCCCATGTTCAGTTACCGCCACGCCTTTCATGCCGGCAACCACGCCGATGTGCTCAAACACCTGACGCTGGTGGCCTGCCTGCAGTACCTTGCCCAAAAGGACGTGGGCCTGCTGGTGGCCGACACCCACGCCGGCACGGGCATCTACCGGCTCGACCAAGAACTGGCGCGCACCTCGGGCGAGTCCGAGCGCGGCATCGTGCGCCTGGCGGCAGCGGCGCGCCAAAAAGGCCAGCCGGTACCTGCTGCGGTGCAGGCCTACCTCAATGTGGTGCAATCCTACAACCTCGGCCACGACAGCCTGCGCCACTACCCCGGCTCGCCCTGGATTTGCCAAACGCTGCTGCGTGCGCAAGACCAACTCAAGTTGTTCGAGGTCCACCCCACCGACGCGCGGCTGCTGGAACGCAACGTGGCCGACCTGGGGCGGGGCAAGCAAATCGAGCTGCGGCGCAGCGACGGATTCACCGGCTTGCGCGCCCTGCTGCCGCCACCGACGCGGCGCGCGCTGGTGTTGATCGACCCCAGCTACGAGCTGAAAACCGACTACGCCGCCGTGCTCGACTGCCTCGAAGACGCGCTCGAGCGCTTTCCCACCGGCTGCTACGCCGTGTGGTACCCGGTGATTGCGCGCCCCGAGTCGCATTCCCTGGCGCGCAAACTCAAGACCCTGTGCGCACGCGTGCAGCGGCCATGGGCGCTGGCGCAACTCGATGTCGGGCAGACCGTGGCCAGCGGGCGCAGCGCCGAGGTGGCGCGCGGCCAAGCCCGCACGCCCTTGCACGCCAGCGCGGTGCACCTCATCAACCCCCCATACGCCATGGCCGAGCAGTGGCGCAATGCGCTGCCTTGGGTCTGCGCCGCCCTCAAAGAAGGCCCCGGCGCCCAATGGGTGGTCGAGCAAGGGCCATAAGCCTGACACACGGGCTTGGTGGGCTCTTGGCCCACGGGGGGGGGGCCACAAGCCGTGACCCGCAGCCCACCCCGCCCGCCTACAAACCCAGCCGCTCGCACAGCGCCAACGTGGGCGCGCTTTGGTTCATGGTGTAGAAGTGCAGCCCCGGCACCCCGGCTTGCTGCAACTGCTCGCACAAATCGCCCACCACCTCGCGCCCGAAGGCCTGGATGCTGGCCGTGTCGTCACCGAAACCCAGCAGCCGCAGCCGTATCCAGCGCGGCACCTCGGCCCCGCAGGCGTCAGAGAAGCGCAGCAACTGGCTGGCGTTGGTGATGGGCATGATGCCGGGCACGATCGGGATGTCGATGCCCAGCGCGTAGGCCTCATCGACGAAGCGAAAGTAGGCGTCGGTGTTGAAAAAGTACTGCGTGATGGCGCTGTCGGCGCCAGCGCGCACCTTGACCAGCAGGGCTTGCAAATCAGCCTGCGGCGAGCGCGCCTGCGGGTGCACCTCGGGGTAGGCGGCTACCTCGATCACAAAGGCGCTGCCAAACTCGGCCCGAATGAAGGCCACCAGGTCGCTGGCGTACTGGAACTCGCCGCCCAAGCCGTAGCCGCTCGGCATGTCGCCGCGCAAGGCCACCAGGCGGCGCACCCCCATGCCCTGCAACTGGCCAAGCTGCGCGCGCACCCCGGCCCGGGTCGCCCCGATGCACGAAAAATGCGCCGCCGCCGGCACCCCTTCGGCCAAAATTTCGGCCACCGTGGCAAAAGTGCCCTCTTGCGTCGAGCCCCCGGCGCCGTAGGTGACGGAGCAAAACTCGGGCTGGCGGGTGTAGAGCTGCTGGCGCACGGCGCGCAGCTTGAGCGCGCCCTCGGGCGTTTTGGGCGGAAAGAACTCGAAACTCAGCGGCAGTGCCATGGCGTACACCCGGCCCACTTCAGTAGCGGTAGCTGTCGGGCTTGTAGGGGCCGTTTTTGGGCACCCCGATGTAGGTTGCTTGATCGTCGCTGAGCTCGGTGAGTTGGGCCCCGACTTTTTTCAGGTGCAGGCGCGCCACCTTTTCGTCTAGGTGCTTGGGCAGCACATAGACCTTGCCGGCGTCGTAGCCGTCCGGGTGGCCGTAAAGCTCGATCTGGGCGATGGTCTGGTTGGCAAAGCTCGAGGACATGACAAAGCTCGGGTGCCCGGTGCCGCAACCCAGGTTCACCAGCCGCCCTTTAGCCAGCAGGATGATGCGCTTGCCGTCCGGGAAGATCACGTGGTCCACCTGTGGCTTGATCTCATCCCACTGGCAGCGCGATTCAATCTCGGTGACTTCGATCTCGTTGTCGAAGTGGCCGATGTTGCACACGATCGCCTGGTCTTTCATGCGCGCCATGTGCGCATACGTGATCACGCCCTTGTTGCCGGTGGCGGTGACGAAAATATCGGCGTGCTCAGCGGCGTAGTCCATCGTCACCACGCGGTAGCCTTCCATGGCCGCTTGCAGCGCGTTGATGGGGTCGATCTCGGTCACCCAGACCTGCGCCGAGAGCGCGCGCAGCGCCTGCGCCGAACCCTTGCCGACATCGCCGTAGCCGGCCACCACGGCCACTTTGCCGGCGATCATGACGTCGGTGGCGCGTTTGATGCCATCGACCAGCGACTCGCGGCAGCCATAGAGGTTGTCGAACTTGCTTTTGGTGACCGAGTCGTTGACGTTGATGGCGCGAAACAGCAGCGTGCCCTTGGCCGACATTTCCTTGAGCCGGTGCACGCCGGTGGTGGTCTCTTCGGTCACGCCGATGATCTGCGCACCCTTGCGGCTGTACCAGGTGGCGTCGCTGGCCAGCTTGGCGCGGATGGCGGCAAACAGAATGCGCTCCTCGTCGCTGCCGGGGTTGGCCAGCACCTCGGGGTGGCGCTCGGCCTGCTTGCCCAAGTGCATGAGCAGCGTGGCGTCGCCGCCGTCGTCGAGGATCATGTTCGGGCCTTCGCCCTCGCTGCCCGCTGGGCCAAAGTCAAAAATGCGGTGGGTGTAGTCCCAGTACTGCTCCAGCGTCTCGCCCTTGAAGGCAAACACCGGCGTGCCGCTGGCGGCAATGGCGGCGGCGGCGTGGTCTTGGGTGCTGAAGATGTTGCACGAGGCCCAACGCACCTGCGCGCCCAGCGCCTGCAGGGTCTCGATCAGCACGGCGGTCTGGATCGTCATGTGCAGGCTGCCGGTGATGCGCGCGCCCTTGAGCGGCTGGCGCGCGGCGTATTCTTCGCGTATGGCCATCAGGCCGGGCATTTCGGTTTCGGCAATGCGGATTTCTTTGCGCCCCCATTCGGCAAGGCCGATGTCGGCGATCACGCAATCGTCGAGGACGGGGGATTTCAAGGCAGCGTTCATGTAAGGCTCCGGCACAACAGGGTTGGGTTCAAACCACTGCTCGCGGCTGCCATACAGCGCTCACCGCACGAGGAGTGGGTGAGCGTCGTTGCGGGTGGGCCAACGGCGCGGGTGCCGTGACCGGTTTCGAGCCTCACACCGCCGCCGCATGGGGCTCGGTGCTGCAACGCTCCTCGAAACACGCGCAAATTATAGGCCAAACAAATCGGGCAGGCCCGAATGTCAGCCCAAAGCAGCAATGTCCCCTTTGCCCCAGATAAGAATGTCCCCTTTCATGTGTGAAGGGGCAGTAGATGGTGGGGCACGCAAGCGCTTCCCTATAATGCCGACTCATACTTCGCTACGCACAAGGCACCCGATCAATTGAGCGCCGCGCCCTCCTCCGCCACCGCCCCGTTTGCCACCGCCACCGCTTCTCCCGCCCCGGCCTTGGCGCTGGTCGTGGACGACATGCGCGTGGTCGATGGCGTGATCCGCCAGCAGTTGGGCAGCGAGGTGCTGCTGGTGGGCCAGGTGGCCGAATACATCATCGGCGCCGGCGGCAAACGGGTGCGCCCGGCGCTGCTGCTGCTGATGTGCCAAGCGCTGGGCTGCACCGACGCGCGCCGCCACAGCCTGGCGGCGGTGGTCGAGTTTATCCACACCGCCACCTTGCTGCACGACGACGTGGTCGACGAGTCGGCGCTGCGTCGCGGCCGCAACACCGCCAACCACCTGTTTGGCAACGCCGCCAGCGTGCTGGTGGGCGACTTCCTCTACTCGCGCGCCTTCCAGATGATGGTGCAGGCCGGGCTGATGCGCGTCATGGACGTGCTGGCCGACGCCACCAACGTGATCGCTGAAGGCGAGGTGCTGCAACTGATGCAGATGCACGACGCCGCACTCGACGAAGCCGCCTACCTGCGCGTGATCCGCGCCAAGACCGCCAAGCTGTTCGAAGCCAGCGCGCGCTTGGCTGCCATTTTGGCGGGCAGCGACGCCGCCACCGAAGCCCACTGCGCCGACTACGGCCAGTCGCTCGGGGCCGCCTTTCAGGTGATTGACGACGTGCTCGACTACGAGGGCGATGTGGCAGAAATGGGCAAGAGTCTGGGCGACGACCTGCGCGAAGGCAAGGTCACCTTGCCCCTGATCTGCACCTTGCAGCGCTGCAGCGCCGCCGACGCCACCCTGATCCGCACCGCCATCGAGCACGGCAACAGCGAACACCTGCCCCAGATCATCGAAATCGTGCGCCGCAGCGGCGGCTTGGCCGACGCCCGGCGCGCCGCCCAAGCGCAAGCGCAACGCGCCATGGCCGCCGCCCAAACCCTGCCGGCCAGCCCCAGCCGCGAGGCTTTGGTACAATGGGCAGCCGCGCTGCTGGAGCGCCGCTCCTAGCGCAAGCGCTGCTTGCACGGTGCATTTCGGGGTGTAGCTCAGCCTGGTGGAGCGCTACGTTCGGGACGTAGAGGCCGGAGGTTCGAATCCTCTCACCCCGACCAGCCACACATACAAAGGCCGCCAAGGACGTATCCTTGGTGGCCTTTTTCATTGGCAAACTAGGCACTTACAGAGCAGCAGCAGACAAAGGCAAACATTGACAGCCAAGGCGGCACCGGGGAAAATAACGGGGAGCAAAAACCCGTTTTACCCCGAACCGGGGAAAGCCCCTGCTGAGGCACCGGGGCAACCGGGGCAACCGGGGCAACCGGGGTAACCGATGGACAGCCAACCGAGGAACACGCCATGCTGACCGATGCCCAATGCCGCACCGCCACCTGCACCGAGGGCAAGCTGCGCGAGCGCCTGACCGATTCCGGGGGCTTGTATCTGGAAGTCACCCCCAATGGCCGCAAGCGCTGGTTCTGGAAGTTTTACCCCAACGGCAAAGAGTCACGCATGGCGCTGGGCACCTATCCGGCGGTGGGCCTGACGGCGGCACGCAAAGCCCGTGATGCCGCGAAGCTGAAAAAGGACGAAGGCTTCAACCCGGTTCACGCGCGCCAGCTAGACCGCATCAAGCAAGCCATGAACGAAGGCGAGAACTTCGAGCAAGTGGCGCGGGAGTGGTACGGCAAAAAGTCCCCCCTGTGGAGCCCGCACCACCAGACCCGCGAACTGCGCAACCTAGAAAAAGACCTGTTCCCCTGGATCGGCAAGCGGCGCATAGCCGAAATCGAGCCCGTGGAGCTGCTGCAGACCGTGCGGCGGGTGGAGGCGCGGGGTTCCCTAGACGTAGCCCACCGGGTTCTATCCACGGCGCGGGGCGTGTTTGCCTACGCAGTGGCCAGCGGCAAGGCAGGCCGCAACGTGGCCATCGACTTGAAGGGCGCGCTGACACCGCACAAAGCCCGCCACTTTGCAGCGATTACCGATCCGGCGCGGCTGGGCGAACTGCTGCGAGCGATCAAGGGCTACAAAGGCGGGCCAATCGTGCGGGCGGCGCTGCAACTGGCACCCATGCTGTTTCAACGACCGACCGAGCTACGGGCGGCAGAGTGGGCCGAATTCGACCTCGACGGCGCGCTGTGGTCGATCCAAGCCAAGCGGATGAAGCGCACCTATGACGGCAAGGAAAACGGCGCGCCGCACCTGGTGCCCCTGCCCACCCAGGCCGTGACCATCCTGCGCGAGTTGCACCACCTGACCGGCGACGGCGCGCTGCTGTTCCCCGGCGAGCGGGGCAAAGGCACCCCAATCAGCGACAACACCCTGCGCGCTGCGCTGCAAACGCTGGGCTACGGTTCCGAGGTGCAGTCCATTCACGGATTCCGGGCCACGGCGCGCACCTTGCTTGATGAATTGCTGGAATTCGATCCGCTGATGATCGAGGCGCAATTGGCCCATGCAGTCAAGGACGCCAACGGGCGCGCCTACAACCGCACCACGTACATAAAGCAGCGGCAGGAAATGATGCAGCGCTGGGCCGATTACTTGGACAAACTGGCCGCCGGAGCCGATGTAATCGAGTTGCGGCGCGCCTGATAGTTTGATGCCACGCCTAGCCCGAGGCTGATCCCCGAGGGCGAAAACCGGGAAGCCCCCCAACCCGGCGGCGCTGGCACTTTTTTGGGGGCTGGGGGAGCGTGAGAAATGGCTGATTTATCGCATTGGGACTTGGCAGAAATCTTCACCGGCAGAGACGCCGCGTATTTGATGATGGGGGTTGACCCTTCAGACCCGGAGGCCAGCAAGCGGAGCGCAGCGCATGTTCTAAGGCGAATGGAGACGGCGTTCGATGGTGCAATCGAACACGCAATGTTTGACCTTTACCATGATTCCGAAAGGGATGACGAAAGCGATTTGATGCCCTATCACGCCATTCTTGGAAGTGAGGCGCGACGGAAAAGCTATGGGCCATTTCGTAAATATGACGACCGCGAGCCACTTGAGAAATGGCTGAAAAGCAGTGAATCTGGCGTTCAAAATGAAGAATTTTCACGGGCCGAGCTTGCCCGCTGGGTGAGGGAAAACGGATTGAAGTCTGCTTATCAGTTTGACCTAGAGGCATCCGTTCCTGCCACCCAAAGCGCAAGCGGTGCCACCGTGCCACAGGCTGAAACCCCGGCGCAAGGCACGGCGGATGACACCCCGGCGGCGACCGCAGTACCCAACAGCAGGGAAAGAAACACCTTGCTGCGCATCATCGGGGGCTTGGCAATGGCAACGTATAAGATGAATATTCACGGGAGAATGGACGGCATTACAGAAATACTTGACGACCTTGCCCAACATGGCGTAACCGTGTCGGAGGAAACGCTGCGCGGCAAACTGCGCGAAGCCGCGAGGTTGATTGATCCACCAGCCGACAACAAGGGTTGAAACCCAAATTAGGGCCTTCAAACCCCAATTAGGGCCGGCCAAACCCGAATTAGAGGACGCAGCAGGCACAAGCGCTTGACACTTGCCCCATCGCAACAACGGCTACAAAGCCGGTCAACGAAGGGCAGTATGGCAATCTGGCGCATCGAAACCTGCAAAGCGGAGGCGGGGCACCCCTCCAACACATCCATTTACAGCCAAATCCGTGAGGGTCTTTGGACAAAGCCTGTTCGCATCGGACAGCGATCCGTCGGCTGGCCGGATTACGAAGTGCGGGCGCTGTGTGCGGCGCGCATCGCGGGCAAAACGGATGAGCAAATCCGGGAACTGGTCAAGCGGATGCACGCTGATCGGGCCGAACTGCTGGCTGTGGCTTGAAGGGGCGCAGCAATGGCGATCAACACCCCCCAAAAAGAAATGCCCACCGTGGGCAGCAATCCCACGGCAGGCGAAGCGATCAACGATCTGGATTATCCCACCGGGCAGCGCCCAAGTAAAGCCTTCGAGACCCTGCGAGCCGCATTTGCTCTGCGCGGCCACACCCTGCGGCGCACCGACCCGGCGACGGGGCCGGTTTCATATTGGGCGAGCCGCTGGGGCCTGGCCAAACACCTGCCCGACATTGACGCGGCGCAGCGGTTCCTAGAGCAAATCGGGGGGCGGCGATGAATGCAACAAGCCACCCCGCCGAACAATTCCGGGCCGCAATCGTGGCCGCTGGCCTGACCCCGCCGGAGGACATTCACGCCGACGGCAAACTGCACCGATTCCCCAGCAATGGCCAGCGCAGCGACGATTCCGGCTGGTACGTGCTGCACCCCGACGGCTTACCGGCTGGCGCATTTGGCTGCTGGCGCGAGGGGCTAAGGCAGCAGTGGTGCAGCAAGACCCCGGACACCATGACCCAAGCCGAGCGCGAGGCGCACCGGCAAAAGCTGGAGGCAATGCGCCAGCAAAGGCAGTCCGACACCGCCGAGCGCAATCAGCAGGCCGCAGCCGAGGCGGCGCAGCGCTGGCAGGCAGCCACCCCGGCAACCAGCCACCCCTACCTGAGCGCCAAGGGCGTGCAGGCCCACGGCGTGCGGCAGCAAGGCAAGGTGCTGCTGATCCCCATGCGCGACACGTCGGGCACCCTGCACAGCCTGCAAAACATCGACGGCGAGGGCAGCAAGCGCTTTCTACCCGGCGGGCTGGTCAAGGGCTGCTATCACGCCATCGGCACGCCTGAGCGCGCTCTGATCGTCTGCGAAGGCTACGCCACTGGCGCGAGCCTGAACGAAGCCACGGGGTGCGCTGTGGCGGTGGCATTCACCGCGGGCAACCTGCTGGAGGTGGCGAAAGCGCTGCGCCAGCAATACCCGGCGCTGCGCCTGATCGTGGCCGCTGATGACGACTGGCGCACCGAGGGCAACCCCGGCATGAGCAAGGCGCGCCAAGCTGCCCAGGCCGTGGCTGGCCTGCTGGCTGTTCCCCGGTTCCCTGCTGACCGGCCCGACAAGGCGACCGACTTCAACGACCTGCACCAGTTGGCCGGGCTGGAGGCGGTGCAGGCTTGCATCGAGGCGGCGCAAGCTGTGGCGGGCGGCCCGCTGTTCCCCGCCCTGCCCGAGCTTGGCGAGCCAACGGGCAGCCAATGGCCTGAGCCTGTTCCCCTGCCCGACGCCTTGCCCCCCGTGGCACCCTTTGACGACGAACTGCTGCCCGAAGCCTTGCGCGGCTGGGTGGCAGACATCGCCCACCGGATGCAGTGCCCCCCGGATTTTCTGGCGGTGGGCGCTGTGGTGGCGCTATCAAGCCTGATCGGTGCCCGTGCTGTGGTGGCACCCAAGGCGCGCGACGATTGGCGCGTGGTGCCCAACCTGTGGGGCCTGATCGTGGGCAGGCCGGGGGTGATGAAATCCCCGGCGCTGGGCGAAGTGCTCAAGCCCTTGCAACGGCTGGAGGCAACCGAGCGCGAACAGTGGCAGGCGGTGCATGATGAATGGGAGCTCGATTGCAAGGTAGCCGAACTGGCCGCCAAGCAAAACGAGAAACAGGCGGCGGCAGAGTCCAGCAAAAACCCGGCCAAGGCGCGCGCGCTGCTGAAGCCAGTGGACACCCCCACCGAACCCAAGGCGCGGCGCTACGTGGTCAACGATGCCACGGTGGAGAAGCTGGGGGAAATCCTAGAGGACAACCCATGGGGCACCCTGAGCTATCGCGACGAAATCCACGGGCTGCTGTGCAGCATGGATCGGCAAGGGCAAGAAGGGGCGCGGGCTTTCTACCTGCAAGCCTACGACGGCAATCAAGGCTACACGGTGGACAGGATCATCCGGGGCACCCGCCACATTCCCCGCGTATGCCTTGCCATGCTGGGAGGCATACAACCCGGCAAGGTGCAGGCCTACGTGCGCGACGCGGTGGCAGGTGGCACGGGTGATGACGGGCTGCTGCAGCGCTTTGGGCTGGCCGTGTGGCCCGACGTGAGCCGGGAATTCAAGCGGGTTGATCAATGGCCCGACACCCACGCCAAACAGGCCGCATGGGCCGTATTCGAGCGCCTGAATCAACTGCAACCGGCGAGCGAGACCGAGCCCCAAGAGTGGCGCTTTGACCCCGAGGCCCAGGCCATTTACTGGGAGTGGGCGCTACCGTTCGAGACCGAGATACGGGGCGAAGAACTGCACCCGGCGCTGGTTTCCCACCTGGCCAAATACCGCAAGCTGGTTCCGGCGCTGGCGCTGATCTTTGCCCTGGTGGACACACCGGACAGCGGGAACCTGATCCATGCGCGCGAACTGGCGCGGGCGCTGGAATGGGCCGAATACCTGCGCACCCATGCCGAGCGGCTGTATGCGGCGGCGGTGATCCCCGAAACCGCCGGGGCCAAGCAACTGCTGGACAAGATCAAAACGGGCAAGCTGTGCGACGGCGACGGCGTGCTGCTGGAATCGTTCACCCCCCGCCTAGTGGCCGTGAAACATTGGGCCGGACTGGGCAAGCCGGAGGACGTGCGCAAGGCGGCGGACTTGCTGGCCGATTATGGCTGGCTGGTGCGGGAGACTGCACCCACCGGCGCGGCGGGAGGCAGGCCCAGCGAGCGCTACCTGATCCACCCCATGCTGCTGAAGGGGGGTGCATGATGGGCAAGTGGCTTGATCGGCTGAAAAATGAAAAAGCCCCCGGCACCCCCGCTACAAAACCTACGAAACCCACCCAAGGCACCCACGAAGGGGGTTTTGTAGGTTCCGTAGCGTACCCCCCGGCCTGTTTGCAAAAAAACAATGGGGGCGACCAACCGGCGGCAGCGGCTGAAACCACCACCGAGGCCCTGCCCCAAGCCCACGAAGAACCGGCGGCAAGCATGGGGCACGCGCACGGGCTGGTGCGCATCGAGGCCGAACGGCTGGCAGCATTGCAGCCTTGGCCGCAGACCCAGGCCGACACCGACACCGTGAGCGCCTGGTGGCTGCTGCACTACCCCGACCGCGATCCGGTTCAACTGGTGAGCCACCCGCCTGCAACCTTGGCGCAAATTCTCCAGCAACACCCCGAGGCTATGGCCGCCGAACCGATGAGCGAGCCGCAGCGCTACGCGCCGAACCCGGCACCCCACCTAGCCGCCGAAGCTGATCTGGCCTGCTGGCCGCACACGTCGGCCATGAACTCGGTGGAAATCGACACCTTCACGGCGCGGCTGAGGCGGTTCACCGACAAGGGAATGGCCTATGACCAAGCCGAAGCGCTGGCCGATAAGCTGGTGCAGCGCGACCGCGAAGGCGACGACCGGCGGCTGTGCCTGGAGTGTCGGCACCTGCAAGGCGCTGGCCGCTGGCGCTGTGGCAACTGGCAGCAAGCCGACGTGGCCCGCGAAGGGCTGGCGCGTGACTTGGTGCTGATGCTGCAGCGCTGCGACGGCTACCACCCGGCGATGCAGGCCCAAGCCCTGAGCCAAACCCAGCAAGCCCAACCCAAGGAGCACCCGCATGATTGACGCCCTAATCACTGGCCGCCTGCACGGCAAGCCGACCCAGAAAACCGCCAAGACTGGCAAACCCTTCGCCACCGCCAAGCTGCGCGTACCCGCTGGCGACGAGGCCGCATTCATCAACGTGGTGGCCTTCGACGCCAAAGCCTGCGCTGGCCTGCTGGCGCTCGATGACGGCGACGCAGTGGCGCTATCCGGCCCGCTGACGGTCAAGGCATGGCTGGGCAAAGACGGCACGCCCAAGCCCAGCATTGACATGGTGGCCCATGCCCTGCTGACCGCCTACCACGTCACCCGCAAGCGCAAGGCCCAAGCCGACGCCCAGCAGGCCCAGCAGCGCCAGCGTGAGCCGCTGGACGCCTACACCGAGCGCGACGGGCTGGGCGACTGGTGAGCGCTGGCAGCGAGGCCGGGGGCCCTGTTTGAGCAGGCTGCACGTAGGGGCGCAAAGAGGCGCGGCCATCGCAAGTTTCTTGCTTTTCAGAACTTGATTCTCCCCAGCCCTTGCCCTTACCGCTGGTGCGCCAGCCACCCGCCCTGCACCTAGGCCCGCCATCGCCCAGACTGCACCAATCACCAGCAACCTAGCACCCTGCAACCCGGCTGGCCGCTGCTGAGCCAGACCGGCGGTGGCCAGTCAACGGAAAACAGCCTTGCAGCGCATGGAAAGCAGCTTGCCTGCAAACCAATCCGCCAAAAGCTGGCACGTGTTTTGCTTTTCTTTTTGATTCATGCACACGAATCAATGGTTTAGGCTGGCGTGGCGAATGGCATACTAGCTGGCTGTTTACCGGCAAGTGAACTGACTGCAAAGCAGATTGCCTGTTCAACCCCGAGCCGACCGGCCACCGCCGGGGCCGCAGCACGTACCCGGCAAGCGCTGCACCCACTGGCGCAGACGAAGGCCGAAGGCGGGATGGCCACAGGAAGCCGCGAACAATTGGCAGGCGAGTGGCGCGTAGTGCAGGCTGACCGGCGGGAGGCAGTCACTGGATACCATAATTGCGGCAAATAGAAAAAAGGTTGCAGGAAATTTTCCCACCTCCCAACCCGAAGCCGCTGCGGCGAAGCCGGCACCAGTCACCCGGCCTGCAACCCAGCGCCAAGCCATTGCAAGGCCGCTTGCAGCCACGGCTGGCACCCTTGGGCACACCGCAAGCGCTGCGAGGTTTGCAGGCCGTCATGCAAGGGGTAGCCGCCCCCCCAGCGCTTTTCGTGCAACCGGCACCCGCAAGAATCGAGCATCGAGGCACCGCGCCACAATTGGCAGGGGGGTGCGCGACCCCCCCTGGCGCTGGCGCAGCGGCTTGCGTGAACACGCGCAACCAAACGCGAGTGGCCGCTATCTACAGGGCGATCGGGGCTCGCATTACCCGCATTCCGGCACCCCCAGGAGTACCTTTGCCGGGGGGTGCTGCTGGAGCCGCGCCTGCTGACCCGGCGGGAGCCATGACCGACTGGCACCTAGGCACCGCAAGCTGTGGCGAGGCTGCAACAGTTGCGCATGGCCTGCACCACGGCGGGAGCTACCCGCCATAACCGGGGTATAGAGCGCGTCACCGGGGAACAAAACGGGGAACAAAATTTTAGGCGCGCTTTTTTTATCAGGTGGAATCAATCGCTTGCTTGCCTTAATCGAATCCTCTCACCCCGACCAGCCATCGAGTCACACGGCTTTCATGCTCGCGACATGAGTCCGTCATGGTGGCCGGCTAAGCTGAAAGCAGCTTGAGCGCCCATGCCGACACATCGGCTTCGCTCATGGCCACCAAGGATCGCTTATGAACCGCAGACTATGGCTGGCCAACCTCGGCGCGCTGGGTATGACCGCATCCCTGTCCTTGCCCACGCTGGCGCAGGGCAACAGCAGCCCGCTGCTGAACCTGGTGGTGCCGGTGCCGCCCGGCGGCTCGGTCGATCTGCTGGGGCGCTTGATCGCCGAGCACCTGCCGCGCACGCTCCAGCAAACCGTGGTGGTCGAGAACCGCCCGGGCGCCTCGGGCTCAATCGCGGCCGCGTCGGTAGCCCGTGCGGCGGGCGACCCAAACCAGTTGATGCTGGCGTTTGATTCGCATGTCACCAACCCACTGGTCTTTGCGCAACTGCCGTACACGCTCAACGACTTCACGCCGATCTCGCGCCTTGTGAGCTTCCCGCTGGTGTTCGCCGTGCCGGCCAGCCTGCCGGTGAGCAACATCGCCGAATTCATCACCTTGGCCCGCAGGCGGCCGGGTTCGCTGAACGTGTCCTCGGCTGGAATGGGTACGCTCAACCACTTGGCCGCCGAGCTGTTCAAAACGCGCACGCGCACACACATCGTGCACATCCCGTACCGCGGCGGCGTGGCGGCCTTGCAGGCGGTGATGAACAACGAGGTGCAGATGTTCATGGGCAGTTGGGTGGCCATCGGCCCGCATGTCAAAAGCGGGCGCGTCAAGGCGCTGGCGGTCACCTCGGCAAGGCGCTACTCGGTGGCGCCCGATATCCCGACCCTGATCGAAGCCGGTGTGGCCGACTTCGATGTGTCCACCTGGATCGGTGCCTTGGCACCCGCGCGCATCGGCGCGCAGCGACAGCAAGTCTTGCATACGGCCCTGATGGAGGCGCTGGGCCAACCAGCCGCGCGGCAGGTGCTGGCCACGCAAGGCCTCGAGTGGGTCGGCAGCACGGCGGCCGAATTCGATCTCTTCATCGCTGCCGAGGGGCGGCGCTGGAGTCAGCTGGTCAGGGATTTGCGGCTGAACTTGAGCTGACCGAAACCATGAAGACCGCGCTGGCGCAAGCCAAGGAGGACGGGATGGCGGCCTATCCTATGGACAGAAAAAAACGCCCAACCGAGGACAGTTGAGCGTTGAATGGTGGTGGCCTGGGGCAGAATCGAACTGCCGACACGCGGATTTTCAGTCCGCTGCTCTACCAACTGAGCTACCGGGCCACGGAGGGTATTCTAGCACAGGCGGGGGCACGATTTTCAAACAAGCACTGCCCGTGGCTGCTAGAATGCAAGGCTCTGCGCGGCTGTAGCTCAGTGGATAGAGTATCGGCCTCCGAAGCCGAGGGTCGTGGGTTCGATCCCCGCCAGCCGCACCATCACATCGCCCGCCTGTCAGGGCCACATCAGGCCCTTAGGCCCCCCTTAGGCCCGCCTTGCCAGCGCCTCGGCCAAGCCGGTGTAGTCGGCTGGCTTGAGCGCCAGCAGGCGCGCCTTGTCGGCTGCCGGAATGTCCAGCGTCTCGATCAATTGGTGCAGCGCCGCGCGCGTCACCGCTTGGCCGCGGGTGGCGGCCTTGAGCTTTTCGTAGGCCCCGGCGATGCCATGGCGGCGCATCACGGTCTGGATCGGCTCGGCCAGCACCTCCCAGGCCTGGTCTAGGTCGGCCGCCAGCGCCTGCGGGTTCAACTCCAGCTTGCCCAGCCCGGTGCGCAGCGACTGCTGCGCCAGCAGCGCATGGCCCAGCGCCACGCCCATGTTGCGCAGCACGGTGGAGTCGCTCAAATCGCGCTGCCAGCGGCTGATCGGCAGCTTTTCGCTCAGGTGGCGCAGCAGCGCATTGGCCAGCCCCAGGTTGCCCTCGGCGTTCTCGAAGTCGATCGGGTTCACCTTGTGCGGCATGGTGGAGGAGCCGATCTCGCCCGCCTTGAGCTTTTGCTTGAAATAGCCCAGGCTGATGTAGCCCCAGAGGTCGCGCGCCAGATCGATCAGGATGGTGTTGCTGCGCGCCACGGCGTCGAACAGCTCGGCCATGTAGTCGTGCGGCTCGATCTGGGTGCTGTAGGGCTGAAAGCTCAGGCCCAAGCCGATGGGTGCATCGAGTGCGCTGCCAGCACCGGCGGCCGGGGTTTCGACCACGCGGCGGGCCAAGGCCTCCCAGTCGAAATCCGGCCAGGCCGATAGGTGCGCGTTGTAGTTGCCCACGGCGCCGTTCATTTTGCCCAGCAGCGGCACCGCCGCGATGCGCTGGCGCGCCGTTTGCAGGCGCTGCAGGACGTTGGCCAGCTCCTTGCCCACTGTGCTCGGGCTGGCGGTCTGGCCGTGGGTGCGGCTGAGCATGGGCACCGCCGCCCAGCGCTGCGCCAGCTCGCGCAGTTGCGCGATGATGGCATCCAGCCCCGGCAGCAGCACCTGCTCGCGCGCCGCCTTGAGCTGCAGCGCGTGGCTGGTGTTGTTGATGTCTTCGCTGGTGCAGGCAAAGTGCACGAACTCGCCCAGCGCCTGCAATTCCGGCCAGCCAGCAAACGCGCCGGCCACGCCGAGCTCGGGGTTGCCGCGTATCCAGTACTCGACCGCTTTGACGTCGTGGTTGGTGGTTTTTTCGATCGCTTTGATGGCCGCCGCATCGGCCACGCCGAAGCGCTCGACGAGGGCGCGCAAATGCGCCCGCGCCTGGGGGCTGAGAGGCTGCGCCGCGGGGCTTAGCGGCTGGGCGCTGGCCAAGCCGGCGTCGCATAGGTGTTCGAGCCAGACCAGCTCGACCTGCACCCGGCAGCGCATGAAGCCGTATTCGCTCAACAGCGGGCGCAGGGCGTCGAGCTTGGGCTGGTAGCGCCCATCGAGCGGCGACAGGGCGGTGAGGGGGGAAAATTCCAGTGGGGATGAAGCTTGCATGGTGCGCAGATTGTAAAAGCCCGGCACCTAGCCGCCGACATCGCGCCCCAAGCGGCCTCAGCCCGCTGCAGCGCGGGCTTCCAGCGTTTTGCGCAGCAGCTTTTCGGCACCGACCACGAGGTGGATGGCCAGCCCGACGGCCAGCACCGGCAGCCACTCGGAAGCGGCAATCGGCGCGGTGTGGAACATCGTATTCATTACCGGCACGTAAGTCACCAGCAACTGCGAGCCCATCATCGCCGCAATGCCGACCCAGATCCACGGGTTGCTCATCAGCCCGAGCTTCCACATCGAATGCCGCAGCGAGCGCATATTGAGCAGGTAGAACGACTGCCCTACCGCAAACACCGCCAGCGCGATGGTGCGCGCCTCGGATTCGGTGAGCCCGCGCGCCAGCGCATGGTGGAACAGCACGGTCGCGCCGAGCATCAGCATCACGCCCACGATGAGGATGCGCAGCACCAGCTCCCAGTTGAGGATGGGCGCATCGGGCCGGCGCGGCGGGCGCAGCATGATGCCGGCCTCGCGCGGCTCGAAGCACAGGGTCAGGCCCAGCAGCACGGCGGTTGTCATATTGATCCACAGCGCCTGCACCGGCAGAATGGGCAGCGGCTGCGCGGCCAGAATCGCGGCGATGATCACCAGCCCCTGCCCGGCGTTGGTGGGCAATATCCAGCTGATGAACTTGACGATGTTGTCGAACACGCCCCGGCCCTCCTCGACCGCGGCCTCGATGCTGGCGAAGTTGTCGTCGGTCAGGACCATGGCGGCGGCCTCCTTCGAGACCTCGGTGCCGGTGATGCCCATCGCCACGCCGATGTTGGCGCGCTTGAGCGCGGGCGCGTCATTCACGCCGTCGCCGGTCATGGCCACCACCTCGCCGCGCGCCTGCAGCGCCTGCACCAGGCGCAGCTTCTGCTCAGGGGTGACGCGCGCGAACACCGCAGTCTCGGCCGCAGCGGCCTCGAACGCCGCCTCGTCGAGCGCTTCGAGCTGGCGGCCACTGAGCGCACGTGGCGGCCGCTCGCGGCTGGCGCGCGGGTCCAGCCCGATTTCGGCGGCGATGGCCGCGGCCGTGACCGCGTGGTCGCCGGTGATCATCTTGACCCGGATGCCGGCCGTGTGGCAAGCTTGCACCGCGCGCACCGCCTCGGCGCGCGGTGGGTCTATCATGCCCTGCAGGCCCACAAACTCCAGCCCGCTGCCCACCTCGCCGTGGCCGATGCGCGCCAGGCCCGCGCCGCTGCGGCGCGCAAAAGCCAGCACGCGCAGGCCAAGCCGGGCCATGGCCTCGACCTCGGCCTGCACCGCATCGGCGTCTAGCGGCTGGCTGGCAGCATCTGGGCCGATGGCGCAGTCGCAGCGCGCCAGCACCGCCTCGACCGCGCCCTTCATGTAAACCACCGGCTGCGCGCCGCCGTGCAGCGTGGCCATGTACTGGTGCTGCGACTCGAACGCCAGCGCGTCGAGCCGCGGGTGCGCGGCCGCCTGCCCCGCCTCGTGCAGCCCGGCCTTGCGCGCGGCCACCAGCAGCGCGCCCTCGGTCGGGTCGCCCTCGATGCGCCAACTGCCGCCATCCTCGCGCAGCACGGCATCGTTGCACAGCAGGCCGGTGCGCAGCAGCTCTTCCAGCGCCGGCGGCAACTCTGCCAGCGCCTGGCCTGCCTGGCTGAGCGCCCCCTGCGGCTCGTAGCCCACGCCGCTCACCTCGGCACCCAAGCCAGCGGCCCACAGGCGCTGCACCGTCATTTCGTTGCGCGTGAGCGTGCCGGTTTTGTCGGAGCAAATCACGGTCGTGCTGCCCAGGGTCTCGACCGCCGGCAGGTGGCGGATGATGGCGTTGCGCTTGGCCATGCGGCTCACGCCGATGGCCAGCGTGATCGTGAGCACCACCACCAGCCCTTCGGGGATCATCGCCACCGCCAGCGCCACCGCCGCCAGGAACATCTCCACCGCCGACTGGCCGTGCACCAAGGTGCCCACCGCGAAGCTCAGCGCCGCCAGCGACAGAATGGCCCACATCAGCCAGTGGCTAAAGCGCGTGATGCGCCGCGTCAGCGGCGTAGCCAGCACGTTGGTGTGGGCCAGCAGCTCCGAGATGCGGCCGATCTCGGTGCCTTTGCCTATGGCCACCACCACTCCGGTGGCCGTGCCGTAATGCACCAGGGTCGAAGAATAGGCCATGTTGCGGCGGTCGGCCAGCACCGTGTCGGTGGGCAGCGGTTCGGCGCGCTTCTCCACCGGCAGCGACTCGCCAGTGAGCGCCGCCTCATCCACGCGCAGCTCGCGCACCTCGAGCAGGCGCAGGTCGGCCGGCACCTTGTCGCCCGAGGCCAGCAGCACGATGTCGCCGGGCACCAGTGCGCGCGCATCGATGCGCTGGCGCTGCCCGCCGCGCAGCACCGTGGCCTCGGTGGTGAGCGCGCGCGCCAGCGCTTCCAGCGCACCCAGCGCCTTGCCTTCTTGGATGAAGCCGATCACGGCGTTGAGGAAAATCACGCCAAAAATCACCGACGCATCGGTCCAGGCACCCACGGCCAGCTTGATGGCGGTTGCCACCAGCAGGATATAGACCAGCACCTGGTTGAACTGCAGCAGAAAGCGCAGCAGCGGGCCGCGCCCCTTGGCTGTCGGCAGCGCGTTGGGGCCAAAGCTGGCTTGGCGCGCCTGCACCGCAGCCGCATCGAGGCCCTGCTGCGGGTTTGCCTCCAGCAGCCCGATCACTTCAGCGGGCGGCTGGTGGTGCCAGTGCTTTTCGGGCAAATTTTGCATGCGTGAACCAAATATCTTTGAGGCCACAGTCACACGGGGCCTGATGAAAACCATTCTAACCATGGACTGTGTCGGCGCGGCTGCATCGGCGCGGCTGCGGTGGCACAATCAATTGCCGCTTCAAAATCCTTCACACACCCGCTCAGGTGCCATCCCAACAGTCAAGACCATGAAACTCATCGGATCACTCACCAGCCCCTATGTGCGCAAGGCGCGCATCGTGTTGGCCGAAAAAAAGCTCGACTTCAGCTGGGTCGATGAAAACGTCTGGGCCGCCGACACCCGCATCCAGCAGTTCAACCCGTTGGGCAAGGTGCCCTGCCTGCTGCTCGACGACGGCACCAGCGTGTACGACTCGCGCGTGATCGTCGAGTACCTCGACACCCTGTCGCCGGTGGGCAAGCTGATCCCCGCCAATGGGCGCGAGCGGCTGGAGGTGAAAATCTGGGAGGCGTTGGCCGATGGGGTGAGCGACGCCGCCTTTGCCGCCCGCATGGAGGGGCACTGGGAGGGCCGCACGGCGCAGCAACGCAGCCCGGCTTGGATCGAGCGCCAGCTGGGCAAGATCGCGCACGGCCTGCAAGCCATGAGCGCACGCCTAGGCGAGCAGCCTTTTTGCCACGGCAACCACTTCTCGCTGGCCGATGTGGCCACGGGTTGTGCGTTGGCGTACTTGGATTTTCGCTTTGCGCAGATAGCTTGGCGCACCGAACACCCCAACTTGGCCCGGCTCTACGAAAAGCTGGAGCAGCGCCCGAGCTTTGTGGCCAGCGTGCCGCCGGGCTAAAGCCCCCAAGAGCAGCGTATAAAAAAGGGGTTGCGAGACACTCCGCAGCTCAAGAGAAGAGAGAGGGAGGAGGAGAAAGGCCCCGGAGTGGTCGAAGGCTGTGTGACCTTGCCCCTAGAATCCGTATCCCATAGCCGAGTCACGAATTGGCTTGCTTGGCCTGAGCCGCGAGCCAGTTTTTCTCGAAGCGCATCGGGCTGACGTAAGCCAGCGTCGAGTGTAGCCGGGTGCTGTTGTACCAGAGTACCCAGTCGATGACCTCGTCCTTGGCTTGGCGCCTTGTCACGAAGCGCTGCCCGTGTAGCCGCTCTACCTTCAACGATCCGAACAGCGTCTCGCTGCAGGCATTGTCCCAGCAATTGCCGCGCCGACTCATCGAAGCCGTGGCACCGTACTCGCTCAGCACATCCCGGAAGTCCTGACTGGCGTATTGGCTGCCACGGTCGCTGTGAAAGATCAGCCCAGCTTGCTTGCCCGGATGGCGCTTGAACCAGGCCATGCGCAGCGCGTCGATGACGATGTCGCGACCCATGTCCTCACGCAGCGACCAGCCTACCACCTGGCGGCTGAACAGGTCGATCACAACCGCCAAGAACAACCAGCCTTCGTCGGTGTGGATGTAGGTGATGTCGCCCACCCAGACCTTGTCGGGTTCGGTCACATCGAACTGTCGATCAAGCAGGTTGGACGCAATCGGCAGATCGTGCTTGCTGTCCGTGGTGACCTTGAAGCGGCGCTTGCCCTTGGCCCTGATGCCGTGCAACTGCATCAGCTTGCGCACCCGCTCCTTGCCCACGAGGATGCCCCTGGCCAGCAGCTCTCTCCATGTGCGTGGCCAGCCGTAGCAGCCGCGCGTCTCGGCGTAAATGACCTTGATATGCACCAGCAGCGCATCGTCACTGAGGTGGCGCCGCTGCGCCGCGCTGGCCACCCGCACAAAATGCTCGTGGTACCCGGCCACGCTGGCCTCAAGCACCCGGCACTGCACCGAGATCGGCCACACCCGGCGGTGCCGGTTGATGAAGGCGTACTTCACTTCTGCGCTTTCGCGAAGTACGCCGTCGCTTTTCCCAAGATGTCACGCTCCATCTTCACGCGCGCCAGCTCGGCCCGCAGCCGACTGATCTCCATCTGCTCGGCGCTCACGACCTTGCTGTCAGCCCCTGTAAGCTTGCCCTGCCGGTCAACCTTGATCCAGTTGAACAGCGTCTGCTCGACCACGCCCAGCGACCTGGCCGCTGCCGCGATGCTTTGCCCTGCGTGCACCAACCGCACCGCCTCTTGCTTGAACTCCAGCGTGTAGCGCGCCCGCACTGTCTTGTTCATTTCCGTTGTCCTTGCTTGAATTAAAACACTCAGCAAGGGATACGTTTTCCGGGGGCAAGCTCAGTGCGCCATCGGCCCCGCAACACCAACAAACTGGGGCGCAAGGCCCAAATGGGTTCCACCTTGCGCTTGTCGTTTGGTGTAAGGCAACACGGCTGGAGTTCCCCGGCCCGCCCGCGCTGGAGGTGCGCAGATTGAAACAATTTGTGCAAGCCCTATCCAACGGGGCATGAGCTTGAGTGCTTTTTTCCAAGCCCAATCTCTTTTTTGCGCCCGCATTTTCCGGCTTTGTGCCTAGAATGTGCACCCAAGTCAAACCGAAGCCGTTGTTATGCATATCGCCGTTCGTGAACTCAAAGCCAGCCTCTCGCGGGTTTTGGCGCTGGCTCAGGGTGGGGAGGTGATCGAGGTCAGGTCGCACCACAAACCCATTGCACGCATTGTGGGCATACCGCCACAGGCGGACGCAGGTCTGCGCCACCTGATGGCCACCGGGGCGCTTTCGTGGAGTGGCGGCAAGCCGCAGTTCGCACCCCCGCAGGAGCTTGCTGCGGGCGGCACCTCGGTCAGCCAGATGGTGTTGGAGGATCGGGGGTGATCCTGTTTTGCGACACATCGGCCTTGATCAAGCTCTACCTCAAGGAAGGGCACAGCGCTGAAGTGCAAGCGCTGGCAGCGGCTGCCAAGGGGGTGGTCGTGGCGCGCATCGCTTGGGCAGAAGCGATGGCGGCATTGGCGCGGCG
The DNA here is from genome assembly GCF_000828895.1 of Serpentinimonas raichei. Lineage (NCBI taxonomy): Bacteria > Pseudomonadati > Pseudomonadota > Betaproteobacteria > Burkholderiales > Comamonadaceae > Serpentinimonas > Serpentinimonas raichei. The sequence continues at coordinate 2,135,295 of NZ_AP014568.1, forward strand.
CGTGCGTGAAAACCCCGTCGATGCCGATGCCATCGAAACCGTGCGCACCAAGATGCGCCATGATTGGCCGGCGTTTGCAATGGTCGAGATCACCCAAGCGCTGGTGGAGCAGGCTGGGGAATTTGCAGACACCTTTGCTCTGCGCGGTTACGACAGCGTGCAACTGGCGGCTGCGCATCGGGTTCAGACCGCCACCAGCGAAGCGTTGTGCTTTGCCTGCTTCGATACGCGGCTGAAAAGGGCGGCCAAGGTGCTCGGCATGCAAGTGCTGGAATAGGCATCCGCCCCCCCGCACCGCCACCTACCCCAGCGCCGCCCACAGCGCCCCCAATGCGCCGCTGCCCAGCACCACCAACCAGGCCGGCCATTTGCCCCACAGCAGCGCCAGCGCGGCCAGCGCCAGCAACGCCACGTCCTGGGCGCTGGCCAGCACCCCGGCTTGCAGCGGCAGCAGCAGCGCCGCCAGCAGCAGCCCGACCACGGCGGCGTTGACGCCGGCCAGCGCGCTTTGCGCCTGCGCGCTCTGGCGCAAGCGCTCCCAGTGCGGCAGCGCCGCCAGCAGCACCAGCATACCGGGTGCAAACACCGCCAGCAGCGCCAGCACGGCGCCCAGCCAGCCGCCCATCGCCGCACCCAAGAAGGCAGCAAAGGTGAACAAGGGCCCGGGCACCGCCTGCGCCACCGCATAGCCGGCCAAGAAGGTCTCCAGATCGACCCAACCCTTGGGCACCACCTCGGCTTGCAGCATCGGCAGCACCACATGGCCGCCGCCAAACACCAGCGCCCCGCTGCGGTAGAACACCTCCACCAGCGCCACCCAAAAGCTGCCGCTGGCCCAAGCCCACAGCGGCCAGAGCGCCAGCGCGGCCACAAACACGGCCAGGCAGCCCCAAGCGAGGCGGCGGCCGACCGGGATTTGCAAGGCCGCCTGCGCGCCCTCGGCCGGGGAGGCAGCCGGCGCCGGGGCCAAGGCCAGCCCCCAGCGACCGATCACGGCACCGAGCACGATCACCCCCATCAGCGTCCAGGCACTGGGCCAGAGCCACACCGCGGCGGCGGCCAGCAGGGCCAGTGCGCGCCGGGGGGCATCGGGGCAGAGGCTGCGCCCCATGCCCCATACCGCTTGCGCCACCACCGCCAACGCCGCCACCATCAAGCCCGGCAACAGCCCCGCGGGCAGCACCTGCCCGTGCTGCAGCAGCAGGTAGGCAAACGCGACCAGCAGCAGGGCAGAAGGCAGGGTAAAGCCGCACCACGCCGCCAAAGCGCCTTGATAACCGGCACGCGACCAGCCCAAGGCAAAGCCGACCTGGCTGCTGGCCGGCCCGGGCAGGAACTGGCACAGCGCCACTAGGCTGGCGTACTCGTGCTCGTCGAGCCAGCGCCGCTGCTGCACGAATTCGGTGCGGAAATAGGCCAAGTGCGCGATCGGGCCGCCAAAGGAGGTCAGGCCCAAGCGCAAAAAAACCAGAAACACCGCCCACGGGCGGCGGTCGGCAGCAACAACGGTAGGCATGGGCGGTGGGGGCAATTTGGCACAAAGGGGGAAAGCTGTCAGCCTACACCCAATCCATGACAAAACCGAGGCCTAGGCGGCCTCAGCCGGCGTGCACCTGCAGCAGCTCGTCCCAGCGCGTGGTGTAGCGCGGCGAGCGGCGCTGTTGGCGCATCTGCCATGGGCGCACGGCGGGTTCGGTGCAGCCCGCCGTGGGCGCGCCGCCGCCCCCACCTGCCGAGCCCAGCCACAGCGCCTGCGCGCCGAAGCGGTCGTTGACGGCATCGAGCGCCTGCATCAGGCGCTGGCTGCGCCCGCTGCCAGCCGGCGGCGCCCCCCAGTCGAGTTCAGCCTGGGGCTGCCCCGACTGCAGATCGAGCAGCAGCACACCCGCCTTGGCGTAGCGGTAGCCCGGCCGGTACAGCGCCTGCAGCGCCTGCAAGGCGGTGCCGACCAGGCGCAGCGTGTCGTCGCTGGGCGGGTTGAGCGGCAGCACCAGCGAGCGCGCGTAGGGGGCGTCCTGGGGCCGAAACGGGCTGGTGCGGATGAACACCAGCAGCGCGCCGGCGCGGCTGCCTTGCTGGCGCAGCTTGGCGGCGGCGCGGCTGCCAAAGTGGGTCAGGGCTTGGCGCAGGTCGTCGAGCTCGGTCACCGGCTGCCCAAAACTGCGCGTGACGGCGATTTGCTGCTTGGGCGCAGGCGCTTGCTCGAACCCGATGCAGGCCAAGCCGCCCAGCTCGCGCACGGTGCGCTCGAGCACCACCGACCAGCGCTGGCGCACCAGCGCCGGCTCGAGCCGCTGCAAATCGAGCGCCGTCTGCACCCCGTGGGCCTGCAACTGCGCCGCGCTGCGCGGCCCCACGCCCCACACCTCGGCCACCGGCGTGCGCTGCAGCAGCCAGTCGCGCTGGCGCGCAGTAAGTTCGAGCAGGTTGCAGACCTGGGCCAGCCGCGCCGGGTAGCTGCCGGGCTTGCGCTCGGCGCTCTTGGCGATGTGGTTGGCCAGCTTGGCCAGCGTTTTGGTGGGCCCGATGCCGATGCAGGTCGGCAAGCCGAGCCAGCGCTGGATGCGCTCGCGGGTCTGGCGCGCGCGTGCGCTGGCCTCGGGCAGCCCGGTGAGGTCGATGAAGCACTCGTCGATCGAATAGATCTCCTGCCCGTGCCCGAGCTCGGCGGCCACCTCCATCAGGCGCTGGCTCATGTCGCCGTAGAGCGCAAAATTGGCCGACAGCGCCACCAGCCCGGCCTGCTGCTCGAGGTGGCGGATGCGAAACCACGGCGCGCCCATGGCCACGCCCAGCGCCTTGGCCTCATCGGAGCGGGCAATGGCGCAGCCGTCGTTGTTGGACAGCACCACCAGCGGCCGCCCGCGCAGGCGCGGCTCGAACACGCGCTCGCAGGAGGCGTAGAAGTTATTGCCGTCCACCAGCGCAAAGGTACTCGGCAGTGCCATTGTTCAGTAGGCCATTTTTTTGATGGTGGCGGTCACCACGCCCCACACTTCCAGCGTCTGGCCCTCGCTCAGCACGAGGTCGGGGTAGTCGGGGTGCGCGGCCACCAGCCGGGTGCTGCCGGCTTGGCGGTGCAGGGTCTTGACGGTGAGCTCGTTGTCGAGCAGCGCCACCACGACGTGGCCGTGGCAGGGCGTGAGCTGGCGGTTGACGACGATCAGGTCGCCGTCGTCGATGCCCTTGCCGCTCATCGAGACGCCGCGCACGCGCGCCATGAAGGTGTAGGGCCGGTCGAGCGCCAGATGCTCCAGCAGGTCAACCCGCTCGTGCTGAAAATCGGCCGCTGGCGACGGAAAACCGGCCGGCGGGCGGCCATCAATCAGCGGCATGCTCAGCGCCGCCCCCGGCCCGAACAGGGCGCGCAGCTGCTGCACGCTGGCGGGCTCGAGCCATTGCAGGACCGCACCCGACGGCGGGGCGGGCGCAGCCGAGGGCGCGCTGCTGGCAGGGGGCGCGCGGGGGGCGCCTTCAGGGGCGGCAGGGTGGGTCATGGGGCCGATGCTAATCGGTTTGGGCCGCTGCGGGTTAAGCCCATCCGAAACCCCCTGCAGTAGGTATGATGCCGCTCTGTCACACCATTTTTAGCTTAATGTGGTTCAATATTGAGCCCGACGCCTCTTGTTTGCGCATGACCATCCCCCGCCCTGACGACGCAGCCCACCCCAGCGCCACCCAGCACCCTAGCGCGCGGCGTTGGGCCACGCAGGCTAGGGTATTGCGGCGTGGCCTATTATGCGCCTTGCTGTGGATTTGGGTGGCTGAGGCGTCGCTCCATTTCGCCATCGAAGGGCTCGGGATGAGCCTGATCTGGCCCGCCAACGGCGTGGCACTGGGCGCGGTGCTGGCCTACGGGCCCGCCATGATTCCGGCCCTTGCGCTGGGGGTGGTGGTTTGGCACATCTGGCACAGCGTCGGTGAGCTGGAATCGCTGATCGGCATCGGGGCCTTGGTGCTGGCGCTGCTGCTGGCTTGGGGGGTGCTGCGCTGGCTCTACCCGCGCCTGCAGAGCCGCAATCCGCTGCTGCAAACCGCCAGTTTTCACCTGCTGGCGGTGCTGCCCGCCAGCGCGGTGCTCACGCTGCTGGGCAGTTGGCAGTTTTTGCTGCTCGACGCCCCCGCATGGGCCGATTTCGAGGTGCTGATCCTGATGGCGCTGTCGCAGGTGTTTGGCCTGCTGATGTTTGGGCGCGCTACGCAGTTGCTGCTCAACGCCCTCAAGCACCGCGCCTACCCGTGGCGCAGCCTGCTGGACCGCCAAACCGTGGCGTGGTGCAGCCTGTTCGTGGTGTTTGGGTTGCTGGCCCATTTGGCCGACTACGCCAACCTCGGCTCGGCCGAGGCGGTGCGCTACCTGCTTCTGGGGCTGGTGGCGTGGGCCGCCTTTGCCGCCCGCCCCTTGCTGGCACACTGGGCCACGGCAGCGGCAGCGGTGACCATGGTGGCACTGGCCCCCGAATTCCCAACAGCGGATGCACACGCCCTCACTTGGATCATCGACCAAACCGTGTTGCTGATTTTTTTGGCCGCCATCGGTTTTCTGGTGTCGGCCGTGATGGCGCAGCGCCGCCTGCTCGAACGCGCTTTGCGGCGCGCCGCGCACACCGACCCAGTGACCGGGCGGCTCAACGAAAGCGGCCTGATCGAGCACCTGCGCCTATGCGCCCCGCCCCCGACCTTGCTGGGCGTGGAGGCCAGCAACCTGAGCCAGATCGAAGACCGTTTCGATCTGGCGCTGGCGCGCTCGGTCGAGCGCGATATCTCGCTCACCCTAGGGCAACTGGTGCCCAGCGGCAGCCAGATCAGCCGCATGAAAGAGGGGTTTTTTGTGCTGTGCCTGCGGCCGGGTTGGGCCAGTGAGGGCCTGGTAGAGGGCATTCAACAGGCCCTAGAAGGCAAGCGCTACGCGGTGGCAGGTGAATCGACCCGGTTGCGGCTGGCGATCGGCCGGCTCGACGACGTGGGGCACCCCTTGCAGGCCGAGCACCGGCTGGCGCTGCTGGCCCAAGCCACCCAAGTGGACTGGAACGGCCGCAGCGCCGCCACCCGGGATCCGGCCCAGCCCGAAAACCTGTTGCGCCTGCGCCGCCAGCAGATTGAGTGCATCGACCACCTGCGCGAGCTGCTGCGCCAACCGCAAGCCGACGCCACCACGGGCCTGTGGCTGGCCTGCCAACCCATCCGGCGCGCCCTGCGCGAGCAAGAAGAAGTGGGCGCCGAGGTGCTGCTGCGCTGGACTCTGGCCAACGGCAACTCAATGTCGCCGGCTGAATTTTTCCCGATGGCCGAGCGCCACGGACTGGCTGCCGCGCTCGACCGCTGGGTGCTCAACGCGGCCGCCACGCAGGTGCGCCCGCTGGCGCATGGGCGCGACAAAAACTGGAAGCTGTCGGTCAACCTATCGGGCGCATCGGTGTCCGACCCCGCCCTGTTCGACGACATCGTCGCCGCCATCGCCGCCAGCGGCCTGGGTGCGCGGCAGTGGTGCTTTGAAATCACCGAAACCGCCGGTATTGCCCAGCGCGCCCAAGCGGTGGAGCTGTTTCAGCGCCTGCGCCAGCACGGCGCCAGCACCGCCCTGGACGATTTTGGCACCGGCTTGGCCACCTTTGACTACCTGAAAGCGCTGGAGGCGGACTACCTCAAGATCGACGGCTCGTTCGTGCGTGCAATCGAAACCAGCCGGGTCGATCAGCAGATCGTGCGCTCGATCTGCGAAGTTGCCCGAACCATGCGCCTGCAAACCATTGCTGAATTCGTCGAGCGCGATTCACAAAAGCACCTGCTCGCCGCCTACGGGGTGGACTTTGTGCAAGGCTACGGCATTGCCCGGCCACGGCCCTTGAGCGAACATGTGCAGCAGTTGTTGACTGCCTGATGCGCGTTAAGATGCCCCCACCTATGAGCACCGCCCCCCACCTGCCGCGCTGGGCCGACCTGTGCCACACCGACTTCGCCGCACTCGACCCAGCGCGCACGGTGGCGCTGCTGCCGGTGGCGGCGATCGAGCAGCACGGCCCCCATCTGCCGCTGTCGGTCGATACCGACCTGGTCGAAGGCGTGCTGGCGGCGGCGGCCCCGCACCTAGGGTCTGGGTCTGGGTCTGGCTGGCCAGTCTATGTGCTGCCGACGCAGGCGGTGGGCTACAGCAGCGAGCACCAGCGCTTTGCCGGCACCCTCACGCTGCAACCCGAGACCGTGCTGCGCCTGTGGCTGGAGCTGGGCGAATCGGTGGCGCGCGCCGGGGTGCGCAAGCTGCTGTTGTTCAACGGCCACGGCGGCCACCACGGCCTGCTGGAAGTGGCCGCCCGCGAGCTGCGCGGCCGCTGCAACTTGCTGGTCTATGGCGCCAGTTGGTACAACCTGCCCTTGCTCGACGCGCAGGGGCAGGACCTGCTGCTGCGCCTGAGCCCCGAGGAGCGCCGCTTTGGCATCCACGCCGGCCAGCTCGAAACGGCGCTGATGCTGGCGCTGCGCCCGCAGCTGGTGCGCATGGAGCAGGCGCGCCACTTCCGCTCCAGCTCCGAGGAGCGGGCGCAGCGCTGGCCGATTTTGGGCAACGGTCGCAGCGCCAAGCTGGGCTGGCAGATGCAAGACTACCACCCCGAGGGCGCGGTGGGCAACGCCGCCGCCGCCGACGCGGCGCTGGGGCACGAACTGTTGCAAGCCGCTGGGCGCTCGCTGGCCGAGCTGTTGCGCGAGCTGTGCCAGTTGCCACTCACAACCTTGGTGCAGGATAATCGGGCACCGTGAAACTGTTGCGCTCCCTTGGCACCCTGCACCTGGCGCTGGCCTTCTCGCTGCTGGCGCACGCCGCCGTGCTCACGGTGCAACTGGTGCACCCGCAAGGCCTGCAACGGGTCTGGCACGACACGCCGCTCGACGTGATTTTGGTCAATGCGCGCGCCGAACAGGCGCCCGCGCAGGCGCAGGCCATCGCCCAAGCCAACTTGGCGGGTGGCGGCGAGGCCGATGCCGGGCGCGCCACCTCCCCGCTGCCGCCGGCCGTGGTCGAGCGCAGCGGCGACGCGCTGCAAGAGCAACAGCGCCGGATGCAGGACATGCAAGCCCAGCAAAACCGGCTGCTGGCGCAGTTGCGTCAGCAAGTGGCCGCCATCGCGCCCTTGCCCGCTGCGCCCGCGCCACCCGACCCGCAGGCGCTGGCGCAGGAAGAGCGCCGGCTGGCCTTGCTCCAGGCGCTGGCCGAAATCGAGCAGCGCATCAACGAACAAAATGCCCGCCCACGCAAACGCTACCTTGGCCCCGCCACGCGCGAGGCGGTCTATGCCGTTTATTACGACCAGTTGCGCCGCCGCATCGAAGACCACGGCACCGCCAACTTCCCGCAACTCGATGGGCGCAAGCTCTATGGCGAATTGAGCATGGTGATCACCGTCAACCACAATGGGCAGGTGCTCGACACCGAGGTGGTGCAAGGCTCGGGCCTGCCGGCGCTGGACAGCCGCGCCGAAGCGATCGTGCAGAGCCTCTCCTTTGGGCCCTTCACCCAAGCCATGCGGCGCCAGACCGACCAGATCGTGGTGGTGTCGCGCTTTCGTTTCAGCCGCGACGAGACGCTGCAAACCCGCGTCGGCAGCCGATGAAGGCCCGCCCCCCTTGGCTGCGCTTTCTGCTGCGCTGGCTGTTCTGGCTGCTGCTGGCCGGGCTGGCACTGCAACTGTTTTTTTTGCTGCGCATCGCTTCCATGGTGTGGATCGACCCGGTCAGCACCACCTTCCAGCGCTCGGAAGCGTGGCGCATCATGCAGGTGCGCGACGAGCTGCGTTGGGCGCAGCAGTGGGTGCCCTATGAGGCCATTTCGCCGCACCTCAAGCGCGCCGTGATCGCCTCCGAAGACGCCGCCTTCGCCACCCATTTTGGCGTTGATTGGCAGGCCCTGCAATCGGCTTGGGAGCGCAACCTGCGCCGCCAAGCCGTTGCTGAGGCGCGCGGCCGCAACGCCCGCTTGGTGGGCGGCTCGACCATCACGCAGCAACTGGCCAAAAACCTGCTGCTGTCGGGTGAGCGCACGCTGCTGCGCAAGGGCCAAGAACTGGTGCTGAGCAAAATGCTGGAGCTGCTGCTGAGCAAGGAGCGCATTTTGGAGATCTACCTCAACAGCGTGGAATGGGGCGAGGGCATCTTTGGCGCCGAAGCCGCCGCGCAGCACTACTTTCGCAAACCGGCGGCGCGCCTGAGCGCCCACGAGGCGGCGCGGCTGGCGGTGTTGCTGCCGGCGCCCAAGCGCTTTCAGCGCCAGTTTTGGTCCGACTTCATCGACCGGCGCAGCGCCACCGTGCTGGCGCGCATGGGCGATGTGCAGCTGCCCTAGCCGCGCCCCCCTTTCAGAGCCCCGCCCCCCATGCGCATCCTTGGCATCGACCCCGGCTTGCAAGCCACCGGCTTTGGCGTGCTCGATGTGCACGGCCCCGAGCTGTGCTATGTGGCCAGCGGCACCATCCGCACCCAAAGCGGCCCGGGCAACCTGCTGCCGCAGCGGCTGGGGCTGATCTTTGCCGGCATCCAGGAGGTGGTGCAGCGCTACCAGCCCACGGTGGCGGCGTGCGAGATCGTGTTCGTCAACGTCAACCCGCAGGCCACGCTGCTGCTGGGGCAGGCGCGCGGCTGCTGCCTGACGGCGCTGGTCGCGGCCGGCCTGCCGGTGAGCGAGTACACCGCCTTGCAGTTGAAAAAAGCCGTGGTCGGGCACGGCAAGGCGGCCAAGGCGCAGGTGCAAGAAATGGTGCGCCGCCTGCTGCAACTGCCCGGCCTGCCCGGGCCCGACGCCGCCGACGCGCTCGGGCTGTGCATCACGCACGCCCAAGTGGCGCGCACGCAAGCCGCCATTGCGCGTGTCAGCCCCTTGCAGGCACGCCCGCACGCCGCCTACAAGGGCGGGCGCAGCTACTGAAGCGCTGCCTCGCTAACCGCCGAACATCGACCAGTCGAACTGCGATACGAACAGCACACCGAAGAACACCACAATCGACAGCAGCGTCCATTTGAAAATGGCGAAGCCCCAGCGCCGAAAGCGCTCTTGGCCGGTGATGAGGTAGAGCAAAAAGCTCAGCGCGCTGGCGCCGAGCAGCATGAAAACGAGGATGCGCAAAACGATCATGCTACCAGGCCGCCGCCAAACGGCCCAGACCCGCCGGCGCTTGCGCCTCGTGGTCGAACGTGATCACCTCAAACGCCTTGGGCTGCGCCAGCAACTCGCGCAACAGGCGGTTGTTGAGCTCGTGCCCGCTGCGGTAGGCGCTGTAGGCGGCCAGCATGGGCTGCCCCACCAGGTACAGATCGCCCATGGCGTCGAGAATTTTGTGCTTGACGAACTCGTCGGCAAAGCGCAGCCCGTCGGCGTTGAGCACTTTGACGTCGTCCATGACGATGGCGTTGTCGAGCCCGCCGCCAAGCGCCAGCCCTTGGCCGCGCAGCGCCTCGACGTCGCGCGAAAAACCAAAGGTGCGGGCGCGCGCGATTTCGCGCGCATAGGGGTCGCGCCCCAGCTCGAACTCGACTTGCTGCGCGCTGGCGTTGACGGCCGGGTGCTCGAATTCGATTTCGAAGCGCAGTTTGTAGCCGTGGTAGGGCTCCAGCCGGGCCCACTTGAGGTGCCGGCCCTCGCCCTGGCGCACCTCGACCGGGTGGCGCACGCGCAAAAAGCGCCGCGGCGCGGCCTGCGCCACGATGCCCGCGCTTTGCAGCAGGTAAACGAAGGAAGCCGCCGAACCGTCGAGGATGGGCACCTCTTCGGCCGTGATGTCCACCAGCAGGTTGTCGATCCCTAGGCCGCAGCAGGCGCTCATCAGGTGCTCGACCGTGCTCACCTTGACGCCGCCAAGGGAGAGCGTGGAGGCGCGCCGGGTGTCGCTGACCGAGGTGGCGCGCGCCGGGATGGTGACCGGCTCGTTGAGATCGATGCGCCTAAACACGATGCCGGTATCGGGCGCCGCCGGGCGCAGCGTCAGTTCGACGCGCTCGCCGCTGTGCAGGCCAACGCCCACGGCACGGGTCAGGGTTTTGAGGGTGCGTTGTACGGTCATTGGGCGCATTGTAGATTTTTCTTCAGGCGCGGACCGACCCGGCGGCGTAAGCCCCCGTGACAGCGGTAAGCAAACGCAAGCCGCGCCTTCAGTCGGCCTGGCGGCGCAAAAAGGCCGGGATTTCGTGGTCGTCCATGCCCCCCAGCGAAAGCGCCTCGACGCGCGCGGCGGCCGAACTGCGGTCGTGCGGGCGCTGCCAGACCTTGGGCACCTCGGCGTTGCCCGCGCGCGTGAACACCGTGCTGCGCACCCCATTGCCCCCGCTGCTGGAGCCCACTGGCGTGGTCAGGGTGGGGATGAAGGGCACGTCGTCGGTGCCGGTGCGCAGGCTGCGGGCCGGGCTTGGGACCACGCTCAGCGGCTGGCGCGCGCCGACGCGGTTCAGGCCAGTGGCCACTACGGTGACGCGGATGGCATCGCCCAGCGCATCGTCGTAGGCGGTGCCGTAGATCACGTTGGCGTCGCCGGCGGCAAAGGCGCGAATGGTGTTCATGGCCAGCTTGGACTCGTTGAGTTTGAGCGAGCCCTTGGCAGCGCTGATCAGCACCAGCACGCCCTTGGCACCCTTCATGTCCACCCCTTCGAGCAGCGGGCAGGCCACGGCCTGCTCGGCGGCGATGCGGGCGCGGTCGGGCCCGCTGACCACGGCGGTGCCCATCATGGCTTTGCCGGGCTCGCTCATGACGGTGCGCACGTCCTCGAAGTCCACGTTCACCAGCGCTTCCACGTTGATGATCTCGGCGATGCCGCCGACGGCGTTTTTGAGCACGTCGTTGGCTTCGGCAAAGGCCTCGTCTTGCGTCACGTCGTCGCCCAGCACCTCTTGCAGCTTGTCGTTGAGCACCACGATCAGCGAGTCCACGTGCCCTTCGAGCTCGGCCAGCCCGGTGTCGGCGTTTTTCATGCGCCGATCGCCCTCCCAGTCAAAGGGCTTGGTGACCACGCCGACCGTGAGCACGCCCATCTCTTTGGCGATCTTGGCGATGATCGGCGCCGCCCCGGTGCCGGTGCCGCCGCCCAGGCCGGCGGTGATGAACAGCATGTGCGCGCCTTCGATGGCTTCGCGGATGGTGGCCTCGGCCTGTTCGGCCGCCGTACGCCCCTTGTCGGGCTTGCTGCCCGCCCCTAGGCCGGTTTGGCCGAGCTGGATCACGCGGTGCGCGGCGGTTTTGCTCAGCGCCTGCGCGTCGGTGTTGGCGCAGATGAACTCCACCCCCTGCACCCGGCAGCGGATCATGTGTTCGACCGCATTGCTGCCGCCGCCGCCGACGCCGATCACCTTGATCTGGGTGCCGCGGTTGAACTCTTCGACTTCGATCATTTCAATGCTCATTGCTTTACTCCTTGCTTGTCCAGAAAAAAACGCCAAAAAATCAGAAATTGCCGACGAACCAGTCTTTGATGCGACCCACGGCGCTGCCCACGGAGCCGCTTTTCTGTGCCACCTTGTGCCCGCGCAGCCGCGCCAGCCGCGCCTCCTCCAGCAAGCCCATGACGGTGGCGGCGCGCGGTTGCGCCACCATGTCGCTCAGGGCCCCACGGTAGCCGGGCACGCCTCGGCGCACCGGCTTGAGGAAGATGTCTTCGCCCAGCTCGACCATGCCCGGCATGGCGGCGCTGCCACCGACAAGCACGATGCCGCTCGAGAGCAGCTCTTCGTGCCCCGATTCGCGGATGACTTGCAGCGCCAGCGCAAAGATTTCCTCCACCCGCGGCTCGATCACGCCGGCCAGCGCCTGGCGGCTGAGCAGGCGCGGGCCGCGGTCGCCCAGCCCCGGCACCTCGACTTGTTGCTCGGGGTCGGCCAGCAACTGCTTGGCGCAACCGCTCTCGACCTTGATGTCCTCGGCGTCCTTGGTCGGGGTGCGCAAGGCCATGGCGATGTCGTTGGTGATGAGGTCGCCGGCGATCGGGATCACCGCCGTGTGGCGGATCGCGCCGCCGGCAAAGATCGCCACGTCGGTGGTGCCGGCACCGATGTCGAGCAGCGCCACGCCCAGCTCTTTTTCGTCGTCGGTCAGCACCGAGAGGCTGGAAGCGAGCGGGTTGAGCAGCAGCTGCTCCACCTCCAGCCCGCAGCGGCGCACGCACTTGAGGATGTTCTCGGCCGCGCTCTGCGCCCCGGTGACGATGTGCACGCGCGACTCGAGCCGGATGCCGCTCATACCGATCGGCTCCTTGACCTCTTGCCCGTCGATCACGAACTCCTGCGGCTCCACCAGCAACAGGCGCTGGTCGGTCGAGATGTGGATGGCCTTGGCGGTATCGAGCACGCGCGCCACGTCGGCGGGGGTGACTTCGCGATCGCGGATCGCCACCATGCCGCTGGAGTTGAAGCCCCGGATGTGGCTGCCGGTGATGCCGGTGTAGACGCGCGCGATGCGGCAGTCGGCCATCAACTCGGCCTCTTTGAGCGCCTGCTGGATGCTCTGCACGGTGGCGTCGATGTTGACCACCACGCCGCGCTTGAGGCCGTTGCTCGGAGCCACGCCCAAGCCGGCCAGCTTGAGCGACCCATCGGGCAGCACCTCGGCCACCACCACCATGATCTTGGCGGTGCCGATATCGAGTCCGACGACGATGTCTTTGCTTTCTTTGGGCATGGCGGTATTTGATTAAGGGGTCGGAGCGGCGGGCGCTTGCGCAGGTCTGCTGGGCCCGGGCTGCGGGGGCGGCAATTGCAATTCGGCCAGTGTGCTCACGCCCTGGATGCGCAGGGCGTAGCCGTCGGGGTGGCGCAGATCGACGGTTTCAAGGGGCCGCCCGCCGTAGTGCTGCAGCAGGGCCGGCACGGTTTGGGTGAACCGTTCCACCCGCTGCTGCAGCTCCAAGGGGCTGCCGCGCCCGATCTCGATGCGCGCGCCGTCGTCGAGCACGATGCGCCAACTGCCGCGCTCGTCGAGCGACAGTTGCTCGATGCCCCAGCCGTTTCGCTCAAACACGGGCCGCACGCTGCGGTAGAGTTCGAGCACCTGTGTGGCCCGCTCGCTGGGGCCGGCCAACACGCTCCAGTTGAGCCCCTGCCCCAGCGCCGGCTCGGCCTCGAACACCTCACCGTACTGATTCAGCAACTGCGTGCCCCCGGCCTGGCCCCACCACGCCAGCGGCTGGTGTTCTTCGATGGTGATGCGCAGCCGGTTCGGGAATTGGCGCTGCACCACGGCGCTGCGCACCCACGGCGCGCCTTGCACCAACTGCTGCACCTGAAGCAAGTCGAGCGTCCACAGATTGCCCTGCAGCCGACCCGCCACATGCGCCTGCAGCGCGGCCGCGCGCTGATTCTGCACGTCGCCGTACACCTCAATCGCGCTCAAACTCCAGACCGGTTGCCGCACCACCCAGCCACCCAGCGCCGCCAAGGCCAGCACGGCGGCGAGCGCGTACAGGGCGGCGGCGGCGCCGTCCATCAGGCGCACGTCGAGCGGCAGGGCTTGGGTGGCGTTCATGGCGTTACTGGGGTTGCCCCGCGGTGCCGGTGCCGGTCAGCGCGGCGGGCAAGGGGTTGTCCAGGCCCGCGCTGGCCAGCACCTGCAGGCACAAGGCCTCGTAGCTCAGGCCCACGGCGCGCGCCGCCATCGGCACCAGCGAGTGCCCGGTCATGCCGGGCGAGGAGTTGAGCTCCAGCAGATAAGGGCGGCGCGTGGCGGCGTCTATCATCACATCCACCCGCGACCAGCCGCGGCAGTCCAGGCTCTGGTAGGCCTGCAGCGCCAGGCGCTGGATGGCGGCCTCCTCGGCCGCCGGCAGGCCACTGGGGATGAGGTACTGGGTTTCGTCGCTGAAGTATTTGTGCTCGTAGTCGTAGTTGCCGCCGGGCACCTGGATGCGGATCAGGGGCAGCGCCTGCGCCGCCTCGCCTTGGCCGAGCAGCGCCACCGTGACCTCGTCGCCCACGATGCATTGCTCGCACAGCACCTCGGGGTCGCACTGGGCCGCCAGCGCGTAGGCGGCGGCGCACTCGCTGGCGTGGCTGATCTTGCTCAGGCCGATGGTCGAGCCCTCGCGCGCCGGTTTGACGATCATGGGCGCGCCCAAGGCGGCCAGCGCGGCCTCGGTTTCGGCGCCGCTGCGCACCTGGCGCCAGTCGGGCGTGGGCAGCCCCTCGGCGCGCCAAATGCGCTTGCTCATGATTTTGTCCATGCTCAGGCTGGAGGACAGCACGCCGGGCCCGGTGTAGGCGATGCCCATCAGCTCCAGCGCGCCCTGCACCGTGCCGTCTTCGCCAAAGCGGCCGTGCAGGGTGATGAAGGCACGCTCGAAGCCCTGGGCCTTGAGCTGCCAGAGCTCGCGCTCGGCCGGGTCGAAGGCGTGCGCATCGACGCCGCTGCGCTGCAAGGCCGCCAGCACGCCCTGCCCGGACATGAGCGAGACTTCGCGCTCGGCCGAAAAGCCGCCCAGCAACACCGCCACCTTGCCCAGTGCGCGCGGATCGATCTGGCTGGCGTTCGGGCTAGCGTTTTGGCTTGCGTTTTGGCTCATGCGGGCTCCTGTTCGGGTTTGGCTTGCGCGGAGCTGGGTTGCGTGGCAATGGGTGGTGCCGCATCGGCCAGCTCGCGCACCTGCGCCGCCACGCTGCCGATCGAGCCCGCGCCCATGCACAGCAGCACGTCATCGGCCTGGGCGCAGTCCAGAATCGCTTGCGCCAGCGCGCCCACTTCGGGCACGAACAGCGGTTCGAGCTTGCCCGCCACGCGCAGCGCCCGCGCCAGCGCCCGGCCATCGGCGGCCACGATCGGGGCTTCGCCGGCGGCATAGACCTCGGTCAGCAGCACGGCGTCGGCCGCGCCCATCACGCGCACGAAATCCTCGAAGCAGTCGCGCGTGCGGCTGTAGCGGTGCGGCTGAAAGGCCAGCACCAGCCGCCGACCGGGAAAGGCCCCGCGCGCCGCCGCCAGCGTGGCCGCCATTTCCACTGGGTGGTGTCCGTAGTCGTCGATCAGGGTGGCGCTGCCGCCGCCGGGCAGCGGCGCCTCGCCGTGGCGCTGGAAGCGCCGCCCCACGCCCTTGAACTGCGCCAGCGCCTGCAGCAGCGCGGCATCGGGCAGGCTGAGCTCGGCCGCCAGCGCGATCGCCGCCAGCGCATTGAGCACATTGTGCTGCCCCGGCAGGTTGAGCACCACGTCGAGGTCGGGCAGCTCGACCCCGTTGCGCCGCTGCACCCGAAAGTGCATCTGCGCCCCGACGGCGCGCAGATCGAGCGCGCGAACTTGCGCGTCCGGGCTCAGGCCGTAGCTGGTGATGGGGCGCTGGATGTCGCCCAGCAGGCCGCGCAGGTGCGGGTCGTCGATGCAGACCACGGCGGCACCGTAAAAAGGCATGCGGTGCAGGAACTCGACGAAGGCCTGCTTGAGGCGGCCGAAGTCGTGCCCGTAGGTGTCCATGTGGTCGGCGTCGATGTTGGTGACGACCGCCAGCACCGGCAGCAGATTCAGGAAGGAGGCGTCGGACTCGTCGGCTTCGACCACGATGTATTCGCCCGCACCCAGGCGCGCGTTGGCCCCGGCGCTGTTGAGGCGCCCGCCGATGACGAAGGTCGGGTCCAGCCCGGCAGCGGCGAGCACGCTGGCGACCAAGCTGGTGGTGGTGGTTTTGCCGTGCGTGCCGGCGATGGCGATGCCTTTTTGCATGCGCATCAGCTCGGCCAGCATGAGCGCGCGCGGCACCACCGGCAGCAGCCGCTGGTGCGCGGCCACCACTTCCGGGTTGTCGGGTTTGACGGCGGTGGAGGTGACGATGCAGTCGGCCCCCACGATCTGGCTGGCGGCGTGCCCGATGTGCACGCACGCGCCCAGGCGTTGCAGGCGCTCGGTGGCGGCGCTGGCGCTCAGGTCGGAGCCGCTGACGGTGTAGCCTTGGTTGAGCAGCACCTCGGCGATGCCGCTCATGCCCGAGCCGCCGATGCCGACGAAGTGGATGTGTCGAATCGCGTGTTTCATGGTTTTTTGTGGGCGATCAGTTGTTCGCAGGCTTGCAGCAGCGCCGACACGGCCCCGGTGCGCGCCTGCGCGTGGGCGCGTTCGGCGCGCTGCAGCAGCTCGGCGCGGGTAAGGCTGCGCAGTTGCTGCGCGAGGTCGGCGGCGTTGAGCTGCGGCTGTGGCAGCAGCCAAGCGGCCCCGGCCTCGACCAGGAAGCGCGCGTTGTGGGTCTGGTGGTCATCGACGGCGTGCGGGAAGGGCACCAAGATGGCGGCCGCCCCCACCGCCGCCAGCTCGGTCACGGTGCTGGCCCCGGCGCGCGCCAGCACCAAGTCGGCCTCGGCGTAGGCGGCGGCGGTGTCGTCGATGAAGGGCGTGAGTTCGGCCTGCACCCCGACGGCGGCGTAGGCGGCGCGCAGGGCCTCGATCTGCTTGGCGCCGCTTTGGTGCCGCACCAGCGGGCGCTGCGCCGGGTCGATCAGGGCCAGCGCCTGCGGCACGGTGTGGTTGAGGGCCTGCGCCCCCAAGCTGCCCCCCACCACCAGCAGCTTGAGCGGCCCGCTGCGCCCGGCAAAGCGCTGCGCCGGCGGCGGCTGCTGCGTGAAGGCGGCGCGCAGCGGGTTGCCGACCCATTCGCCCTTGGGCAAGGCCTGGGGGTAGGCGGTGAAGACGCGGTCGGCCACCTGCGCCAACACCTTGTTGGCCAGCCCGGCGATGGCGTTTTGCTCGTGCAGCAGCAAGGGGGAGCCGGCCAGCACGCTCATCATGCCGCCGGGGAAGCTGATGTAGCCGCCCAGGCCCAGCACCACGTCGGGGCGCAGGCGGCGCAGCACGCGAAAGCTCTGCACAAACGCCAGTTGCAGCCGCAGCGGCAACAGCGCCAGCCGCAGCAGGCCCTTGCCGCGCACGCCGCCGAAGTTCACCGGCTCGAAGGCAAAGCCGCGCTCGGGCACCAGCCGCGCCTCCATGCTCTCGGGCGCGCCGAGCCAGTGCACGCGCCAGCCGCTTTCGCGCAGCGCCTCGGCCACGGCCAAGCCGGGAAAGATGTGGCCGCCGGTGCCACCGGCCATGATCAGGGCCACCGGGCTGGGGCTGGTGCTCATACCCGGCCTCCGTGCATCAATTTCCGGTTCTCGTGATCCGCGCGCAGCACGATGGCGACGGCGACCAGGTTCATCAGAATGGCGGAGCCGCCAAAGCTCATGAAGGGCAGCGTCAGGCCCTTGGTGGGCAGCGCACCGAGGTTGACGCCGATGTTGATGAAGGCCTGAAAGCCGATCCACAGCGCGATGCCTTGCACCAGCAGGCCCGAAAAAACCTGCTCCAGCGCGATCGACTGGCGCCCGATCTGCATCATGCGCCGCACCAGCCACCAGAACACGGCGATGAGCAGCAGCACCCCGACCAGGCCCAGTTCTTCGCCGATCACAGCCAGCAAAAAGTCGGTGTGCGCTTCCGGCAGCCAGTGCAGTTTTTCGATGCTGGCGCCGAGCCCGACGCCGAACCACTCGCCGCGCCCGAAGGCGATCAGCGAGTGCGTCAACTGGTAGCCCTTGCCCAGCGCGTGTTCGGCGCTAAACGGGTCGAGGTAGGCAAAGACGCGCTCGCGCCGCCACGGCGAGCTCATGATCAGCAGCGCAAACACCGCCCCCAGCAGCCCGGCCGCCAGAAAAAACATGCGCGCACTGACGCCGCCTAGGAACAAGATGCCCATGGCGATGACGGCGATGACGATGAAGGCGCCCATATCGGGCTGCATCAGCAGCAAAAAGCCGATCAGACCCAGCGGCACCCCCATGGGCAGCACGGCGCGCCAGAAGCGCTCTTTGAGTTCCATGCGCCGCACCATGTAACCGGCGGCGTACATGGCAATCGCCAGCTTGGCCAGCTCGGAGGGCTGAAAGTTCATCAGCCCGAGCGGAATCCAGCGCCGTGCGCCGTTGACTTCGCGCCCGATGAAGGGAATCAGCACCACGATCAGCAGCAGCACGGTGCCGGCCAGCACCCACGGCGACCACTGCTGCCAGCGCTGCATCGGCACCTGAAAGGCCAGCAAGGCCGCGACCGTGCCCACCATCAGGGCGATGGCGTGGCGGATCAGGAAGTGTTCGTGCTCGAGGTTGCGAAAGCGCGGGTTGTCGGGCATGGCGATGGAGGCCGAATAGACCATCACCAGACTCCAGCACAGCAGCGCCACCACGACCCACAGCAGCACCTGGTCGAAGCCGAGTTCGCGCACGGCGGTGCCGCTGCGGCTGCGCGCGTGATCAACGCTGGCCAGGCGCACCGGCAGCTCGCCGGGGGCAGGGTCGCCGCGCAGCCAGCCCAGCGCGCTTGTCGGGGCGTTGAGCAGGCGCGCCCACACCCCGGCGGCACCGGTGGCACCAACCGCAGCGTTGCTGGCCAAGGCAGCCGAAGCGGAATTGGGGCGGCTCATGTGGGCGTGCCCCCTTCCTGCTGCAGCGCGCGCACTGTGGCCACGAAGACCTCGGCGCGGTGCGCGTAGTCGCGAAACATATCGAGGCTGGCGCAAGCCGGCGAGAGCAGCACCGCGTCACCGGGGCGCGCTTGGGCGGCGCACCAGCGCACGGCTTCGGGCAAGGTGGTGCAGCGTTGCAGCGGCACGCCGCTGGCACCCAGCACCGCCTCGAGGGCGGCGGCATCGCGCCCGATCAGCGCCACCGCGCGCACGTAGCGCGCCACGGCCGGGGCCAGCGGTTTGAAGTCTTGCCCTTTGCCGTCGCCGCCCAAAATCAGCACCAGCCGCCGCTCGACCCCGAGCCCGTTGAGTGCTGCCAGTGTGGCACCGACGTTGGTGCCTTTGCTGTCGTCGATGTATTCGATGTCGGCCACGATGCCGACCGGCTCGACCCGGTGCGGCTCGCCGCGGTAGTCGCGCAAGCCGTGCAGCAGCGCCGCCAGCGGAGCCCCGACCGCGGTCGCCAGCGCCAGCGCCGCCAGCGCGTTGCTGGCGTTGTGGCGGCCCCGGATGCGCAAGGCCTCGGCGGGCATGAGGGCTTGCAGCCGCAGGGCGCTGGCTGTTGGTGTGCGGGCGGGCTCGCCGCTGACTTGGGCACGCACCAGCCAAGTGAGGCCGTTGACGGTCTGCAAGCCCCAGTCGCCGGGGCGCTGGGGCGCATCGGTGCCGAATGTGACGTAGGGACGTGCCGGGGCACTCGGTGCAGTGGCTTTGGCAGCGTGGCGGCGCGCTTTGCCGCCTGCTGTGGTGACAGAGGCCGGGGCTTGCGGGCACCAGCCCATGACGGTGGGGTCGTCGCGGTTAAGCAGCATCAGGGCGCGCTGGCCGTAGATGCGCGCCTTGGCGGCCCCGTAGGCGGCCATGTTGCCGTGCCAGTCGAGGTGGTCTTCGCTCAGGTTGAGCACGGTGGCGGCGCTGGCCTCGAAGCCCTGCACCGCGTCGAGCTGGAAGCTGGAGAGCTCGAGCACCCAGGCTTGCGGCAAGTCGCCGCTGTGCAGGCGCTGGCGCAGTTCGTCGAGCAGGGTCGGGCCGATGTTGCCCGCCACCGCCACCGACCAGCCGGCCGCGCGCAGCAGGTGTGCGGTGAGCGCGGTGGTGGTGGTTTTGCCGTTGGTGCCGGTGATGGCGAGCACGTGGGGGCGGTATGTGGGGGTCGGGCTGCTTTGGGCGTTGGCGTTGGCGGCGCTGCTGCGGCCTGGGGTGCTGGCGTGCGCAGCGGGGGCTGCGCTGGGCCGGTGCGCGGAATCGGCGAGCAACTCATGCGTGCACGGGGCTGCGGCTGTGGTGGCGGGGCCCGGGCTGGGCCGGGGTGAGGAATCGGAACGTGTGACTGACGAACCCCGGCCCAGCCCGGGCCCCGTCGCCGCAGCCGTCCCATCCAAAGACCCAGCCAAGTCCTGCGCCCCGCCCAACGCCTCCAGCGCCTGACCGAACAAGCCCAGCTCGCCCACGATCGTCACCCCGGCTTGCTGCGCGGCGGCGGCCAGCCCGGCCATGTCGCTGGGCAAAATGCCGGGGCTGCGACACACCAGCGCCCACGGGGCGGCGGCGAACAAGGCGGCGTCGAAGCGCGTTTGCAGGCGCACGGTGGTCTGCGGCGCTTCGGCGGCCAGCACGGCGGCTTGGGGCGCGCTGGCGCGGGTGTCGGCCACCGTGACCTGCGCCCCGGCCAGCGCACACCAGCGCGCCAGCGCCAGCCCGGATGCGCCTAGGCCCAGCACCAGCACCGGCCGCCCATGCAGCGCCTGCGCCGCCGGAGCCAGCGCCAAGCGCAGCCAGTCCGGCTGGCTGGCGCCGGGCAGGGCAGCGGCCGCGCTGGGGTCGGGCACGGCGCTGGCTGGGGGGAACGGCCGGGTGTTCATCGCAGCTTCAGGGTCGAGAGGCCGATCAGGCACAGCAGCATGGTGATGATCCAAAAGCGCGTGACCACCTGGGTTTCGCGCCAGCCCGATTTCTCGAAGTGGTGGTGCAGCGGCGCCATCTTGAACAGGCGCCGCCCTTGGCCGTAGCGCCATTTGGTGAACTTGAACCAGCTCACTTGCAGCATCACCGACAACGCCGAGGCCACGAACACGCCGCCGATCACGGCCAGCACGATCTCTTGGCGCACGATCACGGCGATGGTGCCCAGCGCCGCCCCGAGCGCCAGCGCGCCCACGTCGCCCATGAACACCTGCGCCGGGTAGGCGTTGAACCACAGGAAGGCCAGCCCGGCCCCGCCCATGGCGGCGCAGAAGATCAGCACCTCGCCGGTGCCCGGAATGTGCGGCAGCAGCAGGTAGTCGGCAAACACGGCGTTGCCGGTGACGTAGGCGAAGATGCCCAGCACGCCCCCGACCATCACCACGGGCATGATGGCCAGCCCGTCGAGCCCATCGGTGAGGTTGACGGCGTTGCTGGACCCGACGATCACCAGGTAGGTCAGTAGCACGAAGCCGGCCACCCCGAGTGGGTAGCTCACTTCTTTGAAAAAGGGCACCATCAGCCCGGCTTGGTGCGGCAGATCGATGGTGAAGCCCGATGCCACCCAGCCCACGAACAGCTCGAACACGCGCTGGTTGCTGCCCTCGGAGATGGCAAACACGAGGTAGAAGGCCGCCACCAGCCCGATCACCGACTGCCAGAAATACTTGGTGCGCGAGCGCATGCCCTCTGGGTCTTTGTGCACGACTTTGCGCCAGTCGTCGATCCAGCCGATGGCGCCAAAACCGAGCGTGACCAAGAGCACGATCCAGACGAAGCGGTTGCTCGGGTCGAACCACAACAGGGTCGAGACGGTGATGGCAAACAGGATGAGCACGCCGCCCATGGTCGGGGTGCCGCTTTTGCTCAGGTGGGTTTGCATGCCATAGCCGCGGATGGGCTGGCCGATTTTGAGCTCGGTCAGGCGGCGGATGAACAGCGGCCCGACGCCCAACCCGACCAGCATGGCGGTGATGGCGGCCATGACGGCGCGAAAGGTCTGGAACTGGAACACGCGCAAAAAATCGAGGTCGGGGCTGAGGCCCTGCAACCACAAGGCCAAGCTAGGCAACATGGGGCGTGCCCTCCGTGGTGGGGGTGTGAATGTGTGCGTGGGCCAAGCTGGCGGCTTGCAGCGCCTGCACCAGCCGCTCCATGCGCATGAAGCGCGAGCCTTTGACCAGCACGCTGGCGGCTTGCGCGGCGGCGGGCAGGGCGGCGCGCTGCAGGGCCTCGAAATCGGGGCATGCGTGCAGGCGGCCGTTGGCTTGGGCACTGGCTTGGGCACTGGCTTGGGCTTGCAAGGCAGCGGCGGCGCGCTGCATCCAGTCACCCGTCACAAAAATCTGCTCGATGCCGCGTGCCAGCGCGTGGCGCAGCACTTCCTCGTGAAAGGCCAGCGCCTGCGCCCCGACTTCGCCCATATCGCCCAGCAGCAGCAGGCGCGGCGCGGGCAGTTCGGCCAACCAGTCGATGGCGGCGCGCACCGAGTCGGGGTTGGCGTTGTAGCTGTCGTCGATCAGGGTCTGGGCCTGCGCGCCCCGGTGCAGGGTGAGGGTGCGCGAGCGCCCGGCCACGGGTTCGAAACCTTCGAGCCCGGCCTGGATGGCCGCCAGCGGCACCCCGGCGGCGATGGCGCAGGCCGTGGCCGCCAGCGCGTTGTGCAGGTTGTGCCTTCCGGCCAGCCGCAGGCGCGCTTGCAGCGGCCCGGCCGGGGTGTGCAGATGCAGCGCCCAGGCGCCATTGGTCCAGTGCGCTTGGGCGTGGACCTCCGCAGGTGGGGTGCTGGTTTTTGCGTTGGCGGGGACGGCGGCGCGGGCCGGGCAGGGCCGGGGTTCGTCAGTCACACGTTCCGATTCCTCACCCCGGCCCTGCCCGGCCCACGCCGCCTCGGGCGTTACAGCTGCGCCCACGGCGAAGCGCAGCACCTGGCGCGCACCGGCGATCTGTTGCCACAACGCGCTGTAGGCGTCGTCGGCCGGGAATACCGCCACGCCGTCGGGCGGCAGGGCCGCCAGCACGCTGCCGTTCTCGCGCGCCACCGCTTCTACGCTTGGCATGAATTCTTGGTGTTCGCGCTGGGCGTTGTTGACCAGCGCCACCGTGGGCTGGGCTAGGGCGGCCAGGGCGGCGATCTCGCCGGGGTGGTTCATGCCCAGCTCCAGCACCGCCAGCCGGTGCGTCTGGCGCAGGCGCAGCAGGGTCAGGGGCACGCCGATGTCGTTGTTGAAATTGCCCTCGGTGGCCAGCGCTGCCTCGCCCACTGCGGCGCGCAGCATGGCGGCGATGAGCTGCGTCACCGTGGTCTTGCCGTTGCTGCCGGTGACGGCGATCAGCGGCAGTTCGAAGCGCGCACGCCAGCGCTGCGCCAGCTCGCCCAAGGCGGCGCGGGCGTCGGGCACTTCGACGCCGGCCAGCCCGGCCGCGGCCAGCCCGCGCTCGGCCACCGCCCCGACGGCCCCGGCGGCGCGCGCTTGGGCCAGCCAGTCGTTGCCGTCGAAACGCTCTCCGCGCAGCGCCACAAACAAATCGCCCGGGCGCAGGGTGCGGGTGTCGGTGTGCACGCGCAGCACCGGCGCGCCGATGTGGCCCACGGGCCGCGCACCCGCCAGCAGCGGCAGCAGTTGCATCAGCTCGTTCAAGTGGCCTCCCCTTGCTCGGCCTGCCAGCGCCGTTGCAGCGCCAGCCGGCCCTGCACCACGTCGGAGAAGGGGTGGCGCACGCCGGCGATTTCTTGGTAGTCCTCGTGGCCTTTGCCGGCCAGCAGGATGATGTCGCGCGCATCGGCCATATCGACCGCCTCTTGGATCGCCTCGGCGCGGTCGGGCTCGACGATGGCGCGCACCGGCTCGCTCAAGCCAGCCTGCATTTCGAGCAGGATTTGCAGCGGGTCTTCGCTGCGCGGGTTGTCGCTGGTGAGCACCAGCCGCGCCGCTTCGCGCTCGGCCGCTGCGGCCATGAGCGCTCGTTTGCTGCGGTCGCGCTCACCGCCGCAGCCCAGCACGCACCACAGGCGCCCGCCCCGGTGCTCGGCCAGCGGCTGCAAGGCTTGCAGGGCTTTTTCTACCGCATCGGGGGTGTGGGCGTAGTCCACCAGCAGCAGCGGCAAGCTGGCTGGGCCGTCGGTCCAGGCGGCCTGCATGCGGCCGGGCACCGGCGTGAGCGCGGCGCTGGCCTGCGCCGCCGCTGCCAGGCTGTGGCCGCCGATGCGCAGCACCGCCAGCGCGCACAGCAGGTTGCTCAGGTTGTAGTCGCCCACCACGTCGAGCGACAGGCTGATGCGCTCGCCACCCTGCCCTGCTGGCCCCTCTTGCTCTGCTGGCACTTCCTGCACCACGAAGTCGATGCCGGTCGCGCTCCAGTGGCGCTCCAGCAGGCGCAGCCGCGCCGGCCGCTGCGCTTCGGGCTCGGTCGAGACCGTCCACAGATCGAGGCTGGGGCGCTGCGCCAGATCGGCCGCCAGTTCGCGCCCGTGCTCGTCGTCGATGTTGACCACTGCCGCCTGCAGATTGGGCCAGTCGAACAGGGCGCGCTTGGCGGCCCAGTAGGCTTGCATGGTGCCGTGGTAGTCGAGGTGGTCCTGGCTCAGGTTGGTGAACACCGCCGTATGCAGGCGCGTAGCGTTGAGCCGCCCTTCGTCGATGCCGATCGAGGAGGCCTCCATCACCACCGTTTGCAGCCCCTGGTCGGCGTAGCGGCGCAGCAAGGTTTGCAGCGTCATCGGGTCCGGCGTGGTAAAGCCGGTGCTCTGCAGCGCGCTGCCTGCGGCCCCGGTGCCCAGGGTGCCGATCAGCGCGGTGGGCTCGCCCAGCGCCTGCAACCACTGGCTGCACCACCAGGCGCTCGAGGTTTTGCCGTTGGTGCCGGTGATGGCCACCACGCGCAGCGCCGCGCTGGGGGCGCCGCAAAAGCGGTGCGCCACCTCGCCCGCTGCCGCCTTAAGTTGCGCCAGCGCCGCCACCCGCGGGTCGTCGAAACCCCAGTCCTGCACCCGTTCGGCCTCCACCAAGCAGGCCACGGCCCCGGCTCGCAGCGCCGCCGCCACGAACTGGCGCCCGTCGTGGCCGCTGCCGGGCCAAGCCACGAAGGCGTCGCCGGGCTGTAGCTGGCGGCTGTCGCTCACCAAGCGCTGGGCACCCTTGGCCTGTAGCCAAGCCACCGCCTCGGCGGCCAAATCAAAGGTTGGGATCATCCTGGCTCCTGCACCAAATCGGCCACGATGTGCGGCCGCACGTCCACGTCGGGCGCCACACCGAGCACGCGCAAGGTCTGCTGCACCGTGGCTGAAAATACGGGGGCTGCCACCACGCCGCCAAAAAATCCGCCCTCGGTGGGCTCGTCGATCATCACCGCCACCACCACGCGCGGCTGTTCGGCCGGGGCCAGCCCGACAAAGAAGCTGCGGTGCCGATTGATGGCGTAGCCCGTACCCTCTTGCACGCGCGAGGTGCCGGTCTTGCCGCCGACCGAAAAGCCCACCGTCTGCGCACGCTGCGCGGTGCCGCCCGGCCCGGCGCTGAGCGCCAGCATGTGGCGCACCGCCTGCGCGTGCTGCGGGCTGAACACCGGCACCCCTTGGGCCGGCTGCTGGCTTTTGAGCAGGGTCACAGGCAGCAGCTTGCCATCGCGGGCAAACACGGTGTAGGCCTGCGCGAGCTGGAACAAGGAGGTGGACAGGCCGTAGCCGTAGCTCATGGTGGCCTGCTCGATCGGGCGCCAGCTCTCGTAGGGGCGCAAGCGCCCGCTCGCGGCACCGGGGAAGGGCAGTTGCGGCCGCTGCCCAAAGCCTATGCGGGTGTAGGCCTCCCACATCTCACGCGGCTGCATGATCTGCGCCAGTTTGACCATGGCCACGTTGCTCGACGCCTTCATGGCCTCGTTGAGCGTGACCGTGCCCAAGGCCCGGATGTCTCGGATGGTGAAGCGGCCCATGGTCAGGCGGCCGTCGCCGGTCTCGATCAGGGTCTCGGGGCGCACCAGCCCGCGCTCCAGCGCTATCGCAGCCATGAAGGGTTTCACGGTGGAGCCGGGCTCGAAGGTATCGGTCAGGGCGCGGTTGCGCACCTGCTCGCCGCTCAGGTTGCGGCGCTGGTTCGGGTTGAAACTGGGGTAGTTGGCGAGCGCCAAAATTTCGCCCGTGCGGGCATCGAGCACCACGATGCTGCCGCCCCGCGCCTGGTGCTGCTGCACCGCCTCGCGCAGGCGCTGGAAGGCGAAGAACTGGATGCGGCTGTCGATCGAGAGCTGCACGTCGCGCCCATCGACCGGCGGGATGACTTCGCGCACGTCTTCGACCACGCGCCCGAAGCGGTCGCGCAGCACCCGGCGCGAACCCGCCTGCCCCGACAGTTGGGCGTTGAAGGCCAGCTCCACGCCCTCTTGGCCCACGTCTTCGACGTTGGTAAAGCCGACCACGTGCGCCAGCGCCTCGCCTTCCGGGTACTGGCGCCGGTACTCTTTGCGAAAGTGGATGCCCTCGATGCCGAGTGCGCGCACCTGCGCCGCGCGCGGCTCGTCGAGCTGCCGGCGCAGCCAGACAAAGGTCGGGTGCCGATCCAGCCGACGCTGCAATTCGGCCGGTGGCAAATCCAGCAGCCGCGCCAGCTCGGGCATTTGGGGGTGCTGGCGGTCGATGTTTTCGGGGATCGCCCACACGCTCTGCGCCACCACGCTGGTGGCCAGGATCAGGCCATTGCGGTCCAGCACCCGACCCCGATTCGGCGGCAGCTCCAGCGTGCGCTCGAAGCGGATTTCGCCTTGGCGCTGGAAAAACTCGTTGCCAAACACCTGCACGTAGGCGGCGCGCGCGCCCAAGCCGAGAAAAACCAGCGCGAAACCGGCCACGATCAGGCGGCTGCGCCAGATTGGGGTGGCGCTGGTGAGCAAGGGGCTGGAGCCCAAGGCGATGCCGCGCTTCATGGACGTGGCTCCGGGCTGACCAAGGGTGGGCGGGATGCGGCGGGGGCGGCCACCGGCCCTTGCAGACGCTGCACCGGCCCAGCCGCCCCCGTGCCCGCCGGGCCGCTGCTGCTGCCGATGGGCAGGACCAACACCTCGGTGATGCCGGGGTGGATCGGGCGCATTTGCAAGCGCTCACTGGCCAGTTGCTGCACCCGCGCCGGGGCCGCTAGGGTGCGCTTTTGCACCTGCAACTGCTCGTGATCGGAGGCCAAGCGATCGGCCGCCGCGTTGGCGCGCTCCAGCGCCACGAACAGGCGCCGCGCCTCGTATTGCTGGTGCACCAGGCTCAGGGCGCTGGCCACCAGCACCAGCAGCAGCACCAGATTGAGCCGCGTCATGGCCGCAGCTCCGATGGCTGCAGCGCGGTGCGCTGGGCCAAGCGCAGCACCGCGCTGCGCGCGCGCGGGTTGGCCGCCACCTCGGCCGCGCTGGGCAAGACCCGCTGCACTTGCGCCAGCGCCAAGGCTTTGGGCGCGGCCAGCGGGGCGCGGCGGTCGTAGGCATCTTTGGCGTGCTGCGCCATGAATTGCTTGACTATCCGGTCTTCCAGCGAGTGAAAGCTGATCACCACCAGCCAGCCACCGGGCTTGAGCACGCGCAGCGCCGCCTTCAGCGCGTGTTGCAGCTCCTCAAGCTCGGCGTTGATGAAAATCCGAATAGCCTGAAATGTGCGCGTTGCAGGGTCCTTGCCCGGCTGGCGGGTTTTGACCGCGCCAGCCACGATTTGGGCCAGCTCGGCGGTGGTTCCAATAGGGCCCCGTTCCTGTCGGCGACGATCAAGCGCCTTTGCAATCGATTGAGCAAACCGTTCTTCGCCGTATTCACGTATCACCTCCGCAATTTCTGCAATATCTGCCCCAGCCAGCCACTCGGCCGCGCTCTGGCCCCGGGTCGGGTCCATGCGCATATCGAGCGGGCCGTCGTGGCGGAAGGAAAAACCCCGGGTGGGGTCCTCGAGTTGGGGTGAGCTCACCCCCAAATCCATCAAAATGCCGTCGGCGCTGGCCTCGGGCAGCTCAGCCAGTGCGGCAAAGCCCTGGTGGCGCACTGCGTGCAAGCGCGTCTCACTGGCCGCCAGTTGCCGCGCCACCTCGATCGCCTGCGGGTCTTTGTCGAACACCGTGAGGCGTCCGGCGGCCGATAGGCGCTCCAGAATCGCGCGCGCATGGCCGCCACGGCCAAAAGTGGCGTCGATGTAGCTCCCGTCTGCTTGCACGTGCAGCGCATCGACTGCTTCGTTCAACATGACGGTGCAATGGGCTAGGGGCTGTTGCACCGGCGGCCCCTAGAAAGAAAAGTCCTTCAGGGCCTCGGGCAGCTCGCCGCGCATCGCCTCGGCCTCCTGGGCGGCGTAGGCTTGGGCGTCCCAGAGCTCGAAGTGGTTGCCCATGCCCAGCAGCACCGCCTCTTTGTTCAAGTTGGCGGCGGCGCGCAGCTCGGGCGCGATCAGCACCCGGCCGGCGCTGTCGAGCTCGCAGTCCATGGCGTTGCCCAAGAAGATGCGCTTCCACCACTGGGCCGACATCGGCAGCGCGGCGATGCGCTCGCGAAACTGTTCCCACTGCGGGCGTGGAAACACCATCAGGCAGCCGTGCGGGTGCTTGGTGATGGTGAGCTGCCCCGCGGCGCACGCGCTCAGCACCTCGCGGTGCCGCGTCGGCACGGCCAAGCGACCCTTGGCGTCGAGACTGAGAGAGGATGCACCTTGGAACACAGCAGAATGGCCTTTTGACCCACTAATCACCACAAAAACACACTTTTCACCACTGTAGCACCAAATCCCAGCCACGCCTAGTCGGCGTTACACTTTTTTCAAATGAAATCAAGCCGTTAGGACTTGGTTGCAAGCCAACAAAAAAGTAAAAATCAAGCCTAATGAAGGGCTTACAAGCCACATCAAAAGTTTTGGATAAAGCTTTTTGGCGGCCGGGGTGGATGCGGCCGCGCCCGCGCACTCAAACGCGCAGCGCGTGCATGGAATACAGCGGCGCACCGCTCCAAGGCAGGCTCATGGCCTCGGCGGCCCAGCCGAACACGCCGTAGCACTCGGCAACGCTGCGCGCGGCGCACCGCGGACGCAGCCGCGGGTGCGCTTGCAGCAATTCCTGGGGCGAGCGCAGGCCCCAGCAAAACTCGGCCCCGCTCGGCCCCACGCTGTGGCAATGGCGCGCCTGCCCTATCCCTACGTGCGAAATGGCATCGAACACCAGCACCGAATCGGGCGGGGCACGCTCGGCAAACTCGCGCAGCAACGCGCGCACCCGCTCCGGCGGCAGGTACATCAGCACGCCTTCGCAGAGCAGCCACAGCGGGCCACTGGCGGCCAGGCGATCCAGCGCCAGCGCGTCCCACCAGCCGTCGCGGGCGATGTCGATGCCGGCGTTGTGGCGGCGCCCGCCCTGTTCCGGCAGCAGTTGCTCGCGCAAGTCCAGCACCTCGGGCAGATCGGCATCGAGCCAGCGGTTGCGGCCGCTGTCCAGCCACTGGAAGTGATTCGACAGCCCACAACCCAAGTTGACCCCGGTCGCGTGCGGGTAGCGGGCAAAAAACTCGCGCCCCCAAGCTTTGAGCACGCCGGTGCGCCACAGCACGTTGAGCATCACCAGCCGGTCTTGCAGCAGCGGCGCCACCTCGGTTTGCAGGCAGCTCAGCAGGTGCGCCGCGTCGGCGTCGTGGCAGTCCAGCCATGGGTAGCAGCGGGCGCCAAAAGCGCGCGCCACCAGCGGGATCAGCAAGGTCGAGCGCACCGCCTGCAACTGCGTCAGACGCACCAAACAGCCCAGCGGCACCGCCCCGGGTGGACAATGGCTGCGGCCGCAACGTCTGAGGGATGTCTCCATGGTGCAATGGTACGCCCAAGCACCGCCTGTGCGCTACAAAATATAGCGCGACAAATCCTCGTTGCGGCTCAGCGCTGCCAGCCGGGCATCGACCATGGCGGCATCGACCGTGACTTCGGTGCCGCTCAGGCGTGCGGCGTCGAAGCTGACCTCGTCGAGCAGGTGCTCCATCACGGTGGCCAGGCGGCGCGCGCCGATGTTTTCGGTGCGCTCGTTGACCTCGAAGGCGATCTGAGCCAGCCGCGTGATGGCGGCCGCGTTAAACACCAGCGTCACGCCCTCGGTGGCCAGCAGCGCCTGGTACTGGCGCACCAGGCTGGCATGGGTTTGGGTGAGGATGGCCTCGAAATCGGCCACGGTGAGCGATTGCAGCTCGACCCGGATCGGCAGCCGCCCTTGCAGCTCGGGGATCAGGTCGCTGGGCTTGCTCAGGTGAAAGGCACCGCTGGCGATGAACAGGATGTGGTCGGTCTTGACCGGGCCATATTTGGTGGACACGGTGCAGCCCTCGACAAGCGGCAGCAGGTCGCGTTGCACGCCTTGGCGCGAGACTTCGGCGCTGGACTGGCCGTCGCTGCGGCTGGTGACTTTGTCGATCTCGTCGATGAAGACGATGCCGTTTTGCTCGGCGCTCTGGATCGCTTGCAGCTTGATTTCTTCTTCGTTGAGCAGCCGCGCCGCTTCTTCGTCGATCAGCAGGCGGCGCGCTTCGGCGATTTTGAGCTTGCGCGTCTTGCGCTTGTGGGCACCGATCTGCGAGAACATGCCGCGCAACTGCTCGGCCATTTCCTCCATGCCCGGCGGCGTCATGACTTCGAGCTGCGGCTGCGCGGTGGCGAGTTCGATTTCGATTTCGCGCTCGTCGAGCGAGCCTTCGCGCAGTTTTTTGCGAAACACCTGGCGCGTGGCGTTGTCGCGCTCGGGCTCGGGCGCCAGCGGCCCCTCGTGCCGGGGCGCGGGCAGCAGCGCATCGAGCAGGCGCTCCTCGGCGCTGTCTTCGGCGCGGGCGCGCACCTTGAGCGCGGCCTGCTCGCGCGCTTGCTTGACGGCGATGTCCACCAGGTCGCGCACGATGCTGTCCACGTCTTTGCCGACGTAGCCGACTTCGGTGAACTTGGTGGCCTCGACCTTGATGAAGGGCGCTCCGGCCAGCCGCGCCAGCCGGCGCGCGATCTCGGTCTTGCCGACGCCGGTGGGGCCGATCATGAGGATGTTTTTGGGCGTGATCTCGGGCCGCAACTTGGGTTCGACCTGCTGGCGGCGCCAGCGGTTGCGCAGCGCAATGGCCACTGCGCGCTTGGCGGCGGTCTGGCCGATGATGTGGGCGTCGAGCTCGGAGACGATCTCCTGCGGGGTCATGGCAAAGGACATGGCTTAGAGCACCTCGACGGTGTGGTTCAGGTTGGTGTAGATGCACAGCTCGCCCGCCACCTGCAGCGACTCGCGCACGATCGCCTCGGCACCCAGCTCGGTGTGCGCCAGCAGCGCCCGCGCCGCCGCTTGGGCATAGGCGCCGCCCGAGCCGATGGCCACGATGCCGTGTTCGGGCTCGAGCACGTCGCCGTTGCCGGTGATGATCAGGCTGGCGCTGCGGTCGGCCACGGCCAGCATGGCTTCGAGGCGGCGCAGCACGCGGTCGGTGCGCCAGTCGCGCGTGAGCTCGATGGCGGCGCGCTGCAAGTGGCCTTGGTGCTTTTCCAACTTGGCCTCGAAGCGCTCGAACAGGGTGAAGGCGTCGGCGGTGGCGCCGGCAAAACCGGCCAGCACCTGCTCGCGGTAGAGCTTGCGCACCTTGCGCGCCGTGCCTTTGACGACGATGTGGCCGAGCGTGACCTGGCCGTCGCCGCCGATGGCGACTTGCACCCCGGCCGGGGTGACGCGGCGTACGCAAACGATGGTGGTGCCGTAGAGCAGGGTGGGATCGTGGGGGTTTTGGTTCATATTCAGTGGCGCACGGCCGCCCGAAGCCACTGAAGCGCCCCCTCGGGGGGCAGCGAGTGCAACGAGCGTGGGGGTGTTTTCATTTCAGTATTGCCGCAGGCGCAGGGTGGCGACCTCATCCAGACCCACGGTGTGAAAGTAGGCCGCCAGCAGCCGCGACAGGCCGTGCAGCTCCACCACCACGCTGCGCTGACGGGCCGCGAGCAGACATTGCAGGAGCGCGCTGGCGGCGGGCAGATCGACCCGCAACAAGGCCCGACAGTCGAGGACGAAAGGCGAACCCGGGGGGTGCTGCGCCAGGGCTTGGTCGAGGGCATTCCAGACCTGGACATGGCCCGCGCCCAAGCTGCCCGTGAGCGCGGGTGCGGCTTGCTCGATCAGGGTCAGGGCGGCCGGCCAATCGGCCAATCGTGTGTGGTCAAAGCCGTTTGGTGCACCCGGCAGCGGCAGCGGCAGGCCCGGCCATGCCAACGGCTCGGCGGCCGTGGCGGCGGACGGCTGGTGTGTCTGCGCGCTGGTGGCGCGCGCCGAGGGGACCGGCGCTGGCGCAGCCGCATCGGGCAGGCTGTCGGCCGCCGCATAAGCGCACAGGGGCTGCTCCCACTCCGGGGGCAGCACGCCGTAGGTGACGCAGTAGTCCAGCGCGGCCAGGTCGAACTCGTCGCGCCGGCGCATCAGACACAGCAGCGCCAGCCGCAGTTGCCACCACACGGCGTCGTTTTCGCTGCGGCCCGAGGGCGTGCTGGCCTTGAGGCGCCGGCGCAACACCGCCGCCCCAACGAAATGCAGCTGCAGCACACGCCGCCTCAAACCCTGCACCTGCTCCAGCAAGGCCTCGGCCGCGGGCAGATCGGCCGACAACAGGCCGGTCCAATCCAGCCATTTGACCGAATGGGGGCCCGCCAAGGCCTGCTCCAATGTGGCCACGGCTTGGCCATCGAGGAACAAGGGGCAGACCCAGATATCGAACGGCACAGGGGCCGCCGGCGGCTGCTCGGATGGGTCCGAGCTGGCCGCCGCCTCGCTGGGCCAACGCGGCACCGGGGTGCCAAAGCGTTCGGCGAACTCGGCGGCGAACTCATCAAACGATTCGAATTCCCCGCGCGCATGGAAGAAATCGAGCAAGGCCATGGCGGCCACCCGCGCCGACAGCGACTGCGGGGCTTGCACCATCAGCTGGCGCAAAGCGCGCTCCGCTGCTTCGTCTTGCCCTTGGGCAAAGGCCTGGGCCGCTTGGGCCAGCAACGGGTCGGTCAAGGCACCCGACAACGCTTGCAGGGTGGACTGCGCCTCTTCGGCCACGACATCGATTGGCAGCGCCGGGGCAGCCTTGGAGCGGGCTCGCAAATGCATGGACTGGCTCAAATCCCGGTCTATGGCTTGGGCCAGCCGGGCGCCCGCAATGCGCGTCCCGCTCGCCGCCGGCGTTTGGCCGCGCCCCAGCCAATGCTGCGCCATTTGGGACTCGATGCGAGCGATTTCGCTCATGGTGCGGTTTCTGGCGCTGCCCGGCCCCGCATCCAGCCTGAGCGTGGACGACAGCGTCGACAAGCCGCTCAAGCCCGAGCTCGGGGCTTGCGAAGAACCCTCTTCCTCTTGCTTCAACCAGCGCGCGCGCATGAGCTCGCGCAAGTGGTTGAGCTCGTCGTTGCGCACCCGGTCGTTGCGGCGTTTGCGTGCAACGGCTTCCTTGAGGGATAGACGCTCGGCATCGGGACCGGCCACCCCAGCCACCCCATCCGTATCGGGCTGTGCTCTGGGCGCAGCCGACGGACGCGCCCAAGCACCGCCGAGACGCTCCAGCCAACTGCGCGGGGGCGGGGCCTGTTGGCTCATCGTGGCCTTGTTGCTACACCCGGCATGCCAGCTCAGCCGCCTTTAGTCGCCAAACAGTTTTTGCTTGAGCTCACGGCGTTGTTGCGCCTCGATCGACAAGCTGGCGGTGGGACGCGCGAGCAAGCGGCCGACCCCGATCGGCTCGCCGGTTTCGTCGCAATAGCCATAGTCGCCGGAATCGATGCGGGCGATCGATTGCTCGATTTTCTTCAACAACTTGCGCTCGCGGTCGCGCGTGCGCAACTCCAGCGCGTGCTCTTCTTCGATGGTGGCGCGGTCGGCCGGATCGGGCACCACCGAGGTGTCTTCGCGCAGGTGCTCGGTGGTCTCGCCAGCATTGACCAGAATGTCGTGCTTGAGCTGTTGCAACTTGCGCCGGAAGAAGGCCAGCTGCACCTCGTTCATGTACTCGGCGTCGGGCATGGACAGCACGTCGGCGTCCGAGAGCTGATCGAGCGGCACGGTTTTCCAGTTGCCGCTCAGCTTGGGGTTTTTTTTCGGGCTCATGGGCGTGATGGCCACCAGCACCCGCTCGGGGCTGGGGCTGAACACCGCCTTGGCCGCCCCCGGGTCGTGCGAGGGCTCCACCGCTTGGCTCATTTGGGCCTGCATGGCGGCTTGGGTGGCGCGCTTGTTGACCGACGGCAGCCGCACTTCGCTGCCGACCTTGAGCACCTCATCGGGTGCGGCCTGGGCATCGGGCTTGGCGCCGGCCTTGGAGCCGGATTTGACGGGGCGCTTGGCAGGCGCGGCGGCAGCGGCGTCCACTGCCTCTGCAGTTGGGGCGGATTCTTTCACTACAGGTTTCCTCTCTGGGGCCGCAGATGCGGCCGGGACACGTCCTTGGTCCTTGGCCACAACGGCTGGCTCTGCAGCCGGCGCGTGGGCACAAGAAACAAAAGGGCCCGATTGTACGGCTTGACCCAAGTCGGCGGCATAGGGCCAGTTGGTGTAAGGCTTGCTCGGCTTCATGGTGGCGCTCCCACGTTCATTTTCGCGTTCACTCAAACCAAGGACTGCTCCAGCCCTTGGACCAAAATGTCGCGCGGCAAATCGATGCCGATGAACACCATTTTGCTCTGGCGCAGCTCGTCGGGCCGCCACTCGGGGCCCAAATCGGAACCCATGAGCTGGTGCACCCCTTGGAAAATCACCTTGCGCTGGGTGCCCTGCATGTGCAGCACGCCTTTGTAGCGCAGCATATTGGGGCCGTAGACCTGCACGATGGCGCCGAGGAAGTCCTCGAGCCGCGCCGGATCGAAAGGCCGCTGCGCCCGGTAGACGAAGCTTTTGACGTCGTCGTCGTGGTGGTGGTGGGCGTGCTGCGCTTCGTGGGCGTGCGCGGGGTGGTCGCAGTCCGGGCCATGCTGATGGCCGCCGTGCTCGTGGGCGTGCCCATGGCCGCAGTCCGGGCCGTGCTCGTGCTCATGCTCGTGGCCGCAGTCCGGCCCGTGCAGGTGTGGCTCGGGCGGAGCACTTGCGTCGAGCAGGAAATCGGGGTCGATTTCGAGTTTGACATTGAGGTTGAAACCGCGCAAATCGAACACCTTGTTCAGCGCCATGTGGCCGAAATGCACCGGCTCGATCGGGGCGCGCGGGTTCATGTGCTTGAGTCGGTGCTGCAAAGCCAGCAGCGCGGCCGGGCTGACCAGATCGGCTTTGCTGATGAAAATCTGATCGGCAAAACCCACTTGGCGTCGCGCCTGCTGGTGGGTGTCGAGCTGAGCCCCAGCATGCACCGCATCGACCAGCGTGATCACGGCGTCGAGCAGGTAGCTCTCGGCCACTTCGTCGTCCATGAAAAAGGTCTGTGCCACCGGCCCCGGGTCGGCCAGACCGGTGGTCTCGATCACGACGCGCTCGAAGTCGAGCTCGCCCCGGCGCCTTTTCTCGGCCAGTTCGCTCAGGGTGCTGCGCAGGTCTTCGCGGATGGTGCAGCAGATGCAGCCGTTGCTCATCTGGATGATCTGCTCTGGGGTGCCCGAGACCAGAATTTCGGCGTCGATGTTTTCGGCACCGAACTCGTTTTCGATCACGGCGATTTTTTGGCCGTGCGCCTCGGTCAGCAGGCGCTGCAGCAGCGTGGTTTTGCCCGAGCCTAAAAAGCCGGTCAGGATGGTGGCGGGGATCAGGGACATGGGCGGCTCACAGCAAGGAAAGGGCAGGCACGATCGGGCAGGCTGGACGGGGTCTGGCCACGGGTGACGGGCCAATCAACCAGCCAGTGTAGTGCAGTTCTTAGGTGCCGTGGCCAGATTTGCGTGCGCGTGGATGCGCCGCCTCGTAGGCGCGGCTCAGGTGCTGGAAATCGAGCCGGGTGTAAATTTGGGTGCTGGTGATGCTGGCGTGTCCGAGCAGTTCTTGCACCGCGCGCAAATCGGCGCTGGATTGCAGCACATGGCTGGCAAAACTGTGGCGCAGCATGTGCGGATGCACCCGCCCCGCTAGCCCCGCGCTGGCAGCCAGCGCCTGCAACTGGCGCCGCGCCACCTGGGGCGTCAGGCGAGCGCCGCGCGCGCCCACGAACAAGGCCGCCTCGGTGGCGGCAGGCCATGCCTGCTGGCGCGCCGCCAGCCACAGCGCCAGGGCCTGCAAGGCGGGGCCGCCCACCGGTACCGTGCGCCGCTTGCCGCCTTTGCCCAGCACCTGCACCTCGCCCGCTTGGGCATCGACCCAACCCAGCGCGGCCGCACTCGGGCGCACATCAAGCCCCAGCGCTTCGCTGATGCGCAAGCCGCTGCCATAGAGCAGTTCCACCAGGCAATGGGTTTGCAGCGCCAGCCAGTCGTCGGGCGTGGCCGCCACGGGCGAACTGGCGGCGCTTGCGCTGCCGGCCACGTGGGCGGAGTGGGTGGCCGTTGGCGGCTGGGGCAGGTGCGCGGCCAAGCGCAGCGCGTCGTGCACGTCCAGCGCCTTGGGCAGGGGCTGGGTCGCCTTGGGCGCGCGCACCGCTTGCAGCGGGTGCGCGCTGAGCACACCTTGGCGCCCCAACCAAGTAAAAAAACCCCGCCAGCACGACAACACCAGCGCAATGCCGCGTGGCTGCCGGCCCGCCCCTCGCAACTGCGCCGCCCAGCGCCGCGCATGGGCCGGGCGCACGCTGGTCCAGCGCAAACCCTCAGCGGCGCAGCGCTGCGCCAGCCCTTGCAAGTGGAGGGCGTACAGTGCTTGGGTGCGCGGCGCCAGCCGCTTTTCGACCCGGATGTGCCGCAGGTAGCGCGCCAGCCAGTCGGCGTCGGCCGCGTCCAAGGTGGGCGCTGGCGGGCTGTGCGCAGGGAGCTGACGCGCCACCATGGCCGTCCCTCTCAGGCGGCGCCGGTCGGCGGCCGCAGGCGACTCAGAGCCGCCGCCGCCAACTCGGCGATGCGCTGCAGAAAATCGGTGCCCATGTCGTTTTGAAAGCGCAGCGGGTCGTCAGAGGCCAACAGCATCAGCCCAAAGCATGGCTGACTGGCTGCCACGCGCAAGGGCAGCAGCGCCAGCGAGGCCACCGGCTGCGCCGGGGCCAGCCACTGCATCACCTCAAAACCCCGGTTCGGGCCGCAGTAGGGCTGCTGCAAGGAATCGGCCAAGGCCCGCGCCTCGGGCGAAACCGATTGGCAAAAAGCCGCTTCGGCATGGGCCGGGCTCAAGTCCCATAAGCGCAGCGCCACCTGGGGCAAAGCAAAATCGGCCAGCAAGCCCGTTAGCAACACCTTGGGCAAATCGGCGGCGTCGGGTACCGCCAGCAAACGGCGCGTCCAGTGCTGCAGCAGCCCATCGATGTGCGCGTTGTCGCGGCCATGGCGAATCATGTCGGCCGCCTTGTGCTCGAGGTGCCGGATTTTTTCGCGCAGCAACTCGGCTTGGCGCTCCTGCAGGCTGACGGCGCGCTGGCTGTGCGGACTGGTCAGTTGCACCTGCACCAGCACTTCGGCATGGCGCTCAAAAAAATCGGGCGACTGGAGCAAGAACTCGGCGATATCGCCTTCGGTCACGGGGGCAATCGGGTTCACAAACGGGGTTTCCTTGAAAAAAGCAGGCTTTAGCAAAGGTCGGGCAGCTCGATCACGCCCTCGAACACGGTTTCGGCCGGGCCGCTCAGGTGCACCGGCGCGGCCAGCCCGTGGCGCGACACCGGCCACGCCACCGACAGCGCACCGCCCGGCAGTTGCACCTCGACGCGCTCGTCGAACCAGCCGTGGCGGATGCCCGCCACCACCGCCGCACAGGCGCCGGTGCCGCAGGCCAGCGTTTCGCCCACGCCGCGCTCAAACACCCGCAGCCGCGCCTGCTGGCGCCCCAGCACTTGCAGAAAACCGACGTTGACGCGGTTCGGGAAACGGGGATGGCGCTCGATCAGGGGTCCGAACTGGGCCACCGGCGCGGTGTCGGTGTCGGGCACGCGCCAGACCGCGTGCGGGTTGCCCATCGAAAGCAACGAGAGTTCGGCCTCAAAGGCCGGCAGGGCCATTGGCCAGACCTGCCAGCCCCCGCAGGGCCGGGGTTGCAGGCCGGCGGCATCGAAGGGAATGCGCGCGGGCTCGAACACCGGCGCGCCCATGTCCACCGCCACCTGCCCCTCGTTGCCCCACTGCAACAGCAGCACGCCGCTGGCGGTTTGCACCCGAACCTCGGGGCGCAGGCTCAGGCCGCGCTCGCGCACGTAGCGGGCAAAGCAGCGTGCCCCGTTGCCGCAGTTTTCCACCTCGCCGCCATCGGCGTTGTGGATCGCGTATTCGAAGTCCACCCCGGCGTGCGGGGCCGCCCGTACGCTCAGGATCTGGTCGGCCCCGACGCCAAAGTGCCGATCCGCCAAGCGGCGGTACTGCGCCGACGTGAGGCCTAAGCGGCCACGGGTTTCGTCGAGCACGACAAAGTCGTTGCCCGCGCCCTGCATTTTGCTAAACGGAATGCGCATGGGCGCATTATCGGGCAGCCGCACGCCAATCGGCGCGCGGCGCCCATGCCGCCCAAGGCTTTAGCGCTGTGGCGCGACTTCGGCCATGAACATCTCGACGCGCCGGTTTTGCGCCCGGCCGGCCGCGGTGTCGTTGCTGGCCACCGGCTCACGCGAGCCGCGGCCGTCGATGCTGATGGAACCCATCGAGACCCCACGCGAGACCAAGTAGTCGCGCACGCTGGCGGCGCGGTTGAGCGAGAGCGGGTTGTTGATGGCGTCGGTGCCGGTGCTGTCGGTGTGACCGATGATGCGCAGGCGCGCGTTGGGGTTGCGCGCCATGCCTTGGGCAAAGGTGTCGAGGATGGGGCGGAAGTTGGGCTGAATGTCGGCCCGGCCCACGGCAAACGACACATCGGAGGGAATGTGGAGCTTGAGCTGGTTGTCGGCCGTCTGCGTGACCTCGACCCCGGTGCCGCGCGTGCTTTGCTCCATGGCGCGGCGCTGCTCCTCCATGCGGGTGGACCAGATGTGGCCACCGATGGCCCCCACGCCAGCACCGATCACGGCCCCGCGCAGCGCGCCGTCGCGGCCATCGGCCGCGGCACCGATGACGGTTCCGGCAATGGCCCCAATGCCAGCGCCTCGGGCGGCACCTTGCTGGGCTTCGGTCATGTTGGCGCAGCCGGCCGTCAGGGCGACGGCGGCAGCCAAGGCGGTGTAGGTGGCATAAGTGGCGATGCGCATGGTTTTTCCTTTGCAGTTGACAATACTGGCATTATCGGCCTGTATAAGCAAAGCGCAAGGTGCGCAGACCCAAATTTACAGCCCTTACGATTGCACACCTTTGCGGCCCGTTGCCACCCCGCTGACGCACCCCTTGATTTGTCCCTCCATGACGACCACCCCTGCCCCCTTGTCCGACCCACCCGACTGGCAACACCTGCAGCCGGTGGCGCTGCGGCCCCATGTGCTGCGCCTGACCTGCCCCAACGCCGGGCTGATGACCGGCCCCGGCACCAACAGCTACCTGATCGGTGCGCCCCGCAGCGGCTTTTGGGTCATCGACCCCGGCCCGGCCGATAGCGGCCACGTGCAGCGGCTGTGGCAGGCAGCGGGCGGCAATATCCACGCCATCGTCTGCACCCATTCGCACCCCGACCACGCGCCCGCCGCCCGGCCGCTGCAGGCCTTGTGTCGCAGCGCCCGCGTGCACACGGCTTCAAATACCGCGCCCATTTTGGGCCTGCCCAGCGCCGCCACCGCGCGCGACAACAGCCGCTTCTGCCCCGATGAGGTCATGGCCGATGGCTCGGTGCTCGACATGCCCCACCCCGACGGGCAGTCGGCGCCGCTGCGCCTGCGCGCCCTGCACACCCCCGGGCATGCCGCCAACCACCTGTGCCTGCTGCTCGAAGGCGACGGGCTGCTGTTCAGCGGCGACCACATCCTGGACGGCAGCACCACGGTGATCGACCCGCCCGATGGCAACATGAGCGATTACCTCGATTCGCTCGATCGGTTGGCCGAGGTTTGCCACGACGCGGGCGTGACCCATATCCTGCCCGCGCACGGGCATGCACTGGCGCAACCCTTGCAAACCATCGAGCGGCTGCGGCGCCACCGCTTGCAACGCGAGGCGCGGGTGCTGTCGGCCATGCGGGCTCTGCCCAGCGGCCAGGCCGACGACTGGCTGCCCATGGTCTACGCCGACGTGCCCGCGCACCTGTGGCCGGTGGCGCGGCGCTCGCTGCTGGCGCACCTGCAGCGCATCGAAACGCTGGGGCTGTTCAGGCCTTGAACTCGACCACCCGGTAGCGGTTGCGCCCTTCTTGCTTGGCCTGGTACATGGCTTGGTCGGCTTGGCGCAGCAGGCTGTCGGGGTCGGCCGATTGTTCGCCGGGCGCGCCCTTGAACAGCACCACCCCCACGCTGGCGCTGGAAGCCACCTCATGCCCATCGATCGCCACCGGCTGGCGCAGCCGCTCCAAGATGCGGTGCAGGGCGTTTGGCCACGCCTCGTCGTGCTCCAGATCGGTGAGCAGCAGCACGAACTCATCGCCACCCAACCGCGCCACGGTGTCGTCGGCGCGCAGGCCCTGCTGCAAGCGCTGGCCGATCTCGATCAAAAAACGGTCGCCTGCCGCATGCCCCAACTGGTCGTTGATGGGCTTGAAATTGTCCAAGTCCAAGTAGCACAGCGCCAGCAAGCTGGCGTTGCGGCGCGCGCGCGCCAGCGCCAGGTTGAGGCGGTCTTCTAAAAGGCGGCGGTTGGGCAACCCCGTCAGGGCATCGAAATGCGCCAGCCGCGCCAGCTCCTCGCGCTGGCTTTGCAGCGCCGCCCGGTCGGCCTGCAAGTCGCGCTTGATGTGCACCAGCCGCCACGTGTTGAGGGCCAAGCCCAGTGCCAACAACAGCACCAGCACCGCCGAACCGGCCAAGGCCACGATCCAGACCCAGTAGCGCTGCCAGACATCGGCCCATGTGGTTTGCGGTTCGGCATCAAACGGCGCTACACCCAATTCCCGCATGGCCTGCTCCACCGCCGAATAGTCGGCCGGGATCGAAAAGCCGTACACGCTGGCGCTTAGGGCCGCCGCATCGGTTGGCCGCAGCGACATGAGGGCCACCGCCACCCGGTGCGACAACTCCGGCGGCACATGGACGGCGGCCAGAAAGGGCCACTCTGGGTACAGGCGGGTCGAGAGTTGCAGCGGAAAGCCCGGCACCTTTTGCGGATTGAGCACCACCAACTGGCCCGCTTGCAGCTTGCCTTCGCGCTGCAGGTCTTCCAGCACGCTGGTGCGCACGAAGCCGGCGTCGGCGGCGCCGCCCAGCACCGCCTCGACCACCCGGTCGATCGGCTGATCGACGACCAGCCACTGCAGCCCATCCAGCGGTACGCCGGCGCGCTGCAGCTCGGCCGCCGGGGCCACAAAGGAGCCCAAGGAGTTGAAGCCGGACGTGGCAATGCGCCGCCCGCGCAGATCGTGCAGGCTGGCGAGGTCGGTGCGCTCGGCCTTGCGCACGATCACGCCTCCGATGCCGTGCAGCGGCTGGTCGCCGGCGCGCATGACCATCGAGGCCAAGGAACCCGACAGGGCGCCGTATTCGCGCAGCACATGAAAATGCACCGGATTGGTGAGGACGAAATCGACCGCGCCGGCCTTAATGGCAGCCTGCAGCTCTGGCCCGGTGTAGGCGCGCACCTCAAAGCGGTGGCTGCCGACGCGCTCTGACAAAAAACCACCGAGTTCGCCAAAGCGCTGCAACATGATGGGCTTGGGCCGGTAAGCAAACACCCCCAAGGTGAGCACGGGCCGGTCATCGGCCGCCGCAGCGGTGGCGCTCGTTGCGGCAGCGC
Source organism: Serpentinimonas raichei (assembly GCF_000828895.1). NCBI lineage: Bacteria > Pseudomonadati > Pseudomonadota > Betaproteobacteria > Burkholderiales > Comamonadaceae > Serpentinimonas > Serpentinimonas raichei. The sequence goes on from NZ_AP014568.1 coordinate 2,176,518, forward strand.
GAGCGGTCGCCGGAGCCGCAACGGCCAAGGCCAGCAAAACCACGCCCAGCAGCCACCCCAACAATTCCCATCGAGGGTTAAGTCCCGCCCACAGCCGACCCCACCTTAACGGCCCACACAGCCCGCTGGCCTGCACCCAAGACGCTTTTAGATGGCCCATTTCATTTTTCTGATTTTGGTGCATTTTAAACCCACGCCATGGGGTTGGCTGGCGTGCTGCGGGGCCCTGCTGGCGCCCATGGTTTGGGCAAAAAAACCTTGCCAAGCATGGGATGTGGCGGCTATAGTTGGCGGTTAACCATGAATTCAAGCCGTTCTTTGCTGTGCGCCGACCGTCAAGTCCGTTTGGGTGGCGCGGGGGTCTGGGGCTGGCCGCTGCCAAGGCGCTGGGCGGCAGGGCTGGCACGGCAATTGGGGCTTTTGTTGCGGCTGGTCTTGCTGTGGGCGGCCGGCGTCTTGCTGGCCAGCGCGTGGGCGGCCGGCAGCGCGCGCGAGGGTGGCGCGCTGGCGCCCCCAGCTGCGGCGCCCGAACAACCGATGCAGGCGGGGGTGGTGCCGGTGCGCGGACCCGGCGGCTTGGCCTTGCAGGGGCAGGTGGCGGTGCTGGCTGACCCGACTGGGCTGCTGACACTCGACGAGGTGCGCGCAGCCTCGGCAGCGGCTCGGTGGAGCACGCCGAACCAGCCTTTGCGCGCCGGCGGCCCCACCGTGTGGTGGCAGCGGCTGGTGCTGCAACCCCAACAGGCGCACGGGCGCTGGCTGCTGGCCTTGCCCAGCACCGCGCTGCGCGACGTCACCCTTTTCGGCCCCTTTGCCGCCGACGGCAGCGCGCTGGCACCCCCTCAAGCCAGCGGCCTGATTCGGCCCTTTGCAAGCCGCCCACTGGGGCTGGAGCGCCTGACTTTTGTGCTCGACCTGCCCGAACCCGGTACCTACACCGTCTACCTGCGGGTGCAATCCAGCATCGTCCAACACATGACGCCCACGCTTTGGCACGCGAGCGATCTGCACCTAGCGCGCCAGCACCAGCGCCTGTTTGACGGGGTGGTTTATGGCGCCTTGGTGGCCTTTTTATTTGCCGCGTTGGCGCTGTGGCTCTCGTTTCGCGACACCCTCTTTGCGTGGTTCGGCGCCATGAGCGGGGCCGCCTTGCTCACCCTGCTGAGCTTTAACGGCCACGCAGCCCAATACCTGTGGCCCCACAGCCCGTGGTGGATCGAGCACAGTTATGTGAGTTTTCCGGCCCTGTGGCTGGTGGCCAGCGCCGGCTTTGCGCGCGCCTTCCTCAACACGCGCCAGACGGCACCCGCCTTTGATGCCGTGTTGCTGCTATTGGCCGTGCTGGCGCTGGGCAGCCTGTGCCTGGGTCTGGCTGGGTGGACGGTTTGGGCGCATGGGGCCAACGAACTCATCGCCCTGTTGGGCAGCGCGGCGCTGGCGCTGATTGCGGCGCTGCTGTGGCGGCGCGGCTTCACCCCAGCGCGCTGGTATTTGCTGGGCTCGCTGGCTCCTTTTGCTTCGGTGGCGGCGCTGCTGCTGTTCAACTGGGGCGTCAGCGACTGGTTATTTATGCAGCACAACAGCTTGGAGCTGGGCCTGCTGTTGCAGTCCTTGGTGTTGTCGGGAGCCTTGAGCGCCCGCATTCGGCACGTGCAGCGCCAAAATGCCCTGTTGGCGCGGCGCGCCGATCGCTTGGCGACGGCCGCCAGCACCGACTCGCTCACCGGCCTGACCAACCGGCGCGGCTTGGTTGAAGTCAGCGCAAGCCTGTTGCGGCGCCCGGGGCAACACGCCGTGGTGCTGCTGGACCTCGACCGCTTCAAACCCATCAACGACCAGCTGGGCCACGAGGCCGGGGACTTTGTGTTGGCTGAATTGGGACGCCGCCTACAGCGCCATTCGCGCACGCGCGATGTGGTGGCGCGCCTTGGCGGCGATGAATTCGTGCTGCTGATCGGCCAATGTCCGGCGCGCCCGGAACTCGATGCCCTGGTCGAGCGCCTGCGTGAGCTGCTCGATGCCCCGATCCACTACCGCGAACACGCGCTGCGGGTGTCGGCCTCGATTGGGGTGGCGATCAGCCCCGACGATGGCGTGGAATTGCAGAGCCTGTTGCGCGCCGCCGACTGGGCCATGTATGGCGCCAAACAGCAGCGCAACGGGGTGCGGTTTGCGGCCGACGCGCCACGCACCGAGCCCCCCACCGGCCTGATGCAAATGCCCTGAAGCGGCAGACCCGCCTAGCCGCTGGCGCTAAAAAAGTGTGAAGCCCGCCGATACGCCGGATTCTGTGCACGGCGGTTGCCCGCCGCGTGACCGCCATTTATCTGGGCCGTGGGTCGCCCACACGGCTCGGTGCCACCTACCCGCCAGCTCCGCGGAACCACGTCAACGCTGGCCTACTTGGTGTTGCTGCACGCAGAGATTGCCCGTTTCACCCCCCGGGCTCCGGCCGCCAAAGCGGATGGTTCCCGGGGACTCGTCTCTGTTGCTCTGATCCTCACCTTGCGGTGGGCAGCCGTTAGCTGCTGCGCCGTCCTGTGCAGTCCGGACGTTCCTCCAGCGCGCCCTTTCGGGCCTTGCGCCAGCGGCGGTCTGGCGGGCTTCACGGGCTGGATTATCCCACTTGGCGCAGACCCGTGGGCTCTCAGCCGAGCCACACACCGGCGCAACCCCTACCGCGCCTTGTGCTGCCCTAAACGTGCTGCCCTAAACGTGACTGGGCAGCGTATCATCCCCCTCCCGTTGCTTGATCAAAACGAGCCCGCCATGATTCGCTTGTCTGAACTCAAACTGGATTTGTCCGCCCTGCCCCTGCCCGTAGAGGGCGATGCGGACTCGGTGCACCCCTTGAGCGCGCTGCGTTCGCTGGCAGCGCAGACCTTGGGCGTGCCCGAAGCGCAGATTGCAAACGTGCACGTGCACAAGCGCAGCTTCGACGCCCGCTCGGTGCAGTTGCGCGTGGTTTTTGTGATCGATTTGCAACTGACGGACACTGAGCTGGAAGCCGAATTGCTGCAGCGCCACGCCGGCCGCTCGCACATCCAGCCCAGCCCAGACATGCGCTGGCACGCCCCGGCCAGTGCCCCGGCTGATTGGCCTTTGGCCTCCGAGCAGCGCCCGGTGGTGCTGGGGTTTGGCCCCTGTGGCCTGTTTGCGGCGCTGGCGCTCGCGCAGATGGGGCTGAAACCGCTGGTGCTGGAGCGCGGCCGACCGGTGCGCCAGCGCACCGCCGACACCTGGGGCCTGTGGCGCAAGCAGCAGTTGCAGCCCGAATCGAACGTGCAGTTTGGCGAAGGCGGGGCCGGCTTGTTCTCCGACGGCAAACTCTACAGCCAGATCAAAGACCCGCGCTGGCTCGGGCGCAAGGTGCTGCAGGAGTTTGTAGCCGCCGGGGCGCCACCCGACATCCTGTACCAGGCGCACCCACACATCGGCACCTTCAGGCTGGTCAAGGTGGTGCAGGCGCTGCGCGAGCAGATCATCGCATTGGGCGGCGAGATCCGCTTTGAGCAGCGCGTCAGCTCTCTGTTGCTGGAGCCTTGTGAGCAAACAGTGTCGGAGGGCCTGCAAACAGCAGCGCAACCGGACTCGCAGCCGGCTTTGCACGCACCCGAGCAGCAAGCCCTGCGCCTGCGCGCCGTGCGCGTGCTCGATCAGGCCTCTGGCACCGAATACGTATGGCCTTGCGAGCGCCTGGTGCTGGCGCTGGGGCACAGCGCACGCGACACCTTCGCCATGCTGCACGACGCGGGCGTGGCGCTGCAAGCCAAGCCGTTTTCGATCGGGGTGCGCATCGAGCACCCGCAAGGCCTGATCGACCGTGCGCGCTGGGGCCGCCACACCGGCCACCCGCTGCTGGGCGCGGCCGACTACAAGCTGGTGCACCACGCCGCCAATGGGCGCGCGGTCTATAGCTTTTGCATGTGCCCTGGCGGCACCGTGGTGGCCGCGACCAGCGAGGCGGGGCGCGTGGTCACCAACGGCATGAGCCAATACTCGCGCCAAGAACGCAACGCCAACGCCGGGCTGGTGGTGGCGATCGAGCCGCGCGATTTCCCGCTCGATTTTCCTGCGGCCACGGCGGCTTGGGAGGCTGCCTTTGGGCCCGAGCGCGGCCGCACGTATGCCCAGCAGGCGCAAGCGCTGGCCGAGCGCGGCCAAGTGCACCCCTTGGCGGGCGTGGTGCTGCAGCGCGACCTGGAAGCGCGCGCCTTTGTGGCCGGTGGCAGCAACTACTGCGCTCCGGGCCAGCGCGTGGGCGATTTGCTGGCCCAGCGCGCCTCCAGCGCCTTTGGCAGCGTGCAGCCCTCATACCAGCCCGGCGTGCACCCAACCGACCTGGCCGCCGTGCTGCCCGACTACGCGCTGCAAGCGCTGCGCGAGGCCCTGCCCGCCTTTGGCAAGAAAATTCGCGGCTTTGATTTGCCAGACGCCGTGCTCACCGGGGTCGAGACGCGCACCTCATCGCCCCTGCGCATTCCGCGCGGCGACAATTTCCAAAGCCTGAACGTACACGGGCTGTACCCGGCCGGCGAGGGCGCGGGTTATGCGGGTGGGATATTGTCGGCCGCCGTGGATGGCATTCGCGTGGCTGAAGCGCTGGCCTGTGCGGCGCTGGGGCTGCCCGCACCGCCGTCGCAGCGGGCGAGCCGGCAGGGTGGCGTTGAAAGCGAAATGGTTTACGGCTGAAGCACCCGCCCTCAGCGCAGGGGGCGCACACAAGCAAAGGCCCGACACAGCGGGCGCTCTGCTTTAATCAGCCTTGGTGCTGCTGCAGTGCCGCGATGCGCTCGGCGATGGGCGGGTGGCTGGAGAACCACTTGCGCACGCCACCGCCGCTGATGCCCATGGCCTGCATCTCTTTGGGCAGTTGGCCCGGCTGCAGGCCGCCCAAGCGCGCCAAGGCGTTGATCATGGGCTGTTTGCGCCCCATCAGGTGCGCGGCCCCGGCGTCGGCGCGAAACTCGCGCTGGCGGCTGAACCACGAGACGATGATGGCCGCCAAAATGCCCAAGACGATGTCCATCACGATGGTGGTCACCCAGTAGCCGATGCCGGGGGCATCGCTTTGGTTGCGCAGCACCACCCGATCGACGATGTAGCCGATCACGCGGCTGAGGAACACCACGAAGGTGTTCATCACGCCTTGGATGAGCGTGAGCGTGACCATGTCGCCATTGGCGATGTGCGCCACCTCGTGCCCGAGCACGGCCTCGACCTCGTCGCGCGTCATGCTCTGCAGCAGCCCGGTCGAGACCGCCACCAGCGCCGAGTTCTTGAAGGCCCCGGTGGCAAAGGCATTGGGGGCGCCTTGGTAGATTGCCACCTCGGGCATGCCGATGCCGGCTTTTTCGGCAAATTTTTGCACCGTGTGCACCAGCCAGGCTTCATCGGCATTGCGCGGCTGGGTGATGACTTGGCAGCCGGTGCTGAACTTGGCCATCGGCTTGCTGATCAGCAGCGAGATGAAGGCCCCGCCAAAGCCGATCACCAGCGAAAATCCAGCCAGCGCCGGCAAATTCAATCCCTGCGCGGTGAGGAATTGATCGAAGCCCAGCAGGCGCGTCATGACCAGCAGCACGACCATCACGGCCACGTTGGTCAAAATCAGCAGCATCGCACGTTTCATAGGGGGTAGAACTCCTTGGGTTCGGTCAGGGATGGGCAGGCACAGTGTAAGGCACCGCAGTCCGCCGCTTGTTTAAGACCGCTGCAAAGCCCTGGAGTTCCACCGTTCCTAAAAACTGTGGGGGGCATCAAGGCCCGATCGCGCACTCAGGCTTTTTCGATCTGATTGAACTCGAGCTCGACCGGCGTGGCGCGGCCAAAGATGGTGACCGAGACCCGCACCTTGTTCTTGTCGTAGTTGACGTCTTCCACCGTGCCATTGAAGTCGGTGAAGGGGCCGTCCTTGACGCGCACGTATTCGCCGGTGACGAACTCGACCTTGTGCCGCGGCTTGTCGGTGCCTTCCTGCATTTGGCCGATGATTTTTTGCACCTCGGCCTCGGAAATGGGCGTCGGGCGGGTGCGTGCGCCGCCGACGAAGCCGGTTACCTTGGCGGTGTTTTTGACTAGGTGCCAGGTGTCGTCGTCGAGCAGCATTTCGACCAGCACGTAGCCGGGGAAAAACTTGCGCTCGGTGGTGCGCTTGACGCCGTTTTTGATCTCGACCACTTCCTCGGTCGGCACCAGGATGCGGCCAAACTTGCTCTGCATGCCGGCGCGCTGCACGCGCTCGATGATGTTGCGCTCGGCCGCTTTTTCCATGCCGGAGTAGGCGTGCACCACGTACCAGCGCATGCCCTCGGCGGGGGCGGCGCTTTGCAGCGGGGTAGGAATGGCTTGTGTTTCGGCTGCGTTCATGGTTTATCTCCAGCCCAGAATCAGGTCGTACAGGACCCAGCTGATCAGGCTGTCAGACAGCCAGAGGAACAGGGCGATGACAAAAACAAAGGCGAACACATAGGCGGTCATTTGGATGGCCTCGCGCCGTGCGGGCCACACCACCTTCTGCGTTTCACGCCATGCGTCTTGGCCGTAGCCGATCAGCTGCCGACCGGATTCGGAGACGAAAAACACCGCAGCCCCCGCCACCAAGCTGATCAGCAGCGCCGCCCACTGCACCAGCGCCCCTTGCGCTTCGAGCATAAAGAAGGCGGTGAATCCGAGCGCAGCCAGCACCACAGCCGCAGCCAGCTTGGCTTTGTCGGCGCCACTGCTGACGGTTTCTACTTCGGGAGATGCCATGAAATTCAGTCCTAAAAATGCGCTCTTTACAGAAACGCAAGCCCACCAGAGGTCTTGCGACTTCGGCGGGCTTTGAAAATGCCACTTGTGACCGCACGCCGGTCAGGTGGCAGGGGCAGTAGGAATCGAACCTACAACCTTCGGTTTTGGAGACCGACGCTCTGCCAATTGAGCTATACCCCTACGCGAAAAATCAATCCAAAATCTTGGCCACCACGCCGGCGCCCACGGTGCGTCCGCCTTCGCGGATGGCGAAGCGCAGGCCTTCTTCCATGGCGATCGGGGCGATCAGCTTGACGGTGATCGAAACGTTGTCGCCCGGCATCACCATTTCTTTGCCTTCGGGCAGCTCGATCGAGCCGGTCACGTCGGTGGTGCGAAAGTAAAACTGCGGCCGGTAGTTGTTGAAGAACGGGGTGTGGCGCCCGCCTTCGTCTTTGGAGAGCACGTACACCTCACCGGTGAAGTGGGTGTGCGGCTTGATGCTGCCGGGCTTGCACAGCACTTGGCCGCGCTGCACGTCTTCGCGCTTGGTGCCGCGCAGCAAGATGCCGACGTTGTCGCCCGCCTGGCCCTGGTCCAGCAGCTTGCGGAACATCTCGACGCCGGTGCAGATGGTTTTCTGGGTGACCGAGATGCCGACGATTTCGATCTCTTCACCGACTTTGATGATGCCGCGCTCGATGCGCCCGGTGACCACGGTGCCGCGGCCGGAGATGGAGAACACGTCTTCCACGGGCATGAGGAAGGCACCGTCGACGGCGCGTTCGGGCTGGGGGATGTAGCTATCGAGGGCGTCGGCCAGCTTCATGATGGCTTGCTCGCCCAGCGGGCCTTTGTCGCCTTCCAAGGCGAGTTTGGCCGAGCCGTGGATGATGGGGGTCTGGTCGCCGGGAAAGTCGTATTTGTCGAGCAGCTCGCGCACTTCCATTTCGACCAGCTCGAGCAGCTCGGCGTCGTCGACCATGTCGCACTTGTTGAGGAACACGATGATGTAGGGCACGCCCACTTGGCGCGCCAGCAGGATGTGTTCGCGCGTTTGCGGCATCGGGCCGTCGGCGGCGGAGCAGACCAGAATGGCGCCGTCCATCTGGGCGGCACCGGTGATCATGTTTTTGACGTAGTCGGCGTGGCCGGGGCAATCCACGTGGGCGTAGTGGCGGCTGGCGGTCTCGTATTCGACGTGCGCGGTGTTGATGGTGATGCCACGCGCTTTTTCTTCGGGAGCGGCGTCGATCTGGTCGTAGGCCTTGGCTTGACCGCCAAACTTGGCCGCCAGCACGGTGGTGATGGCCGCCGTGAGCGTGGTTTTGCCGTGGTCAACGTGACCAATGGTGCCTACGTTGACGTGCGGCTTGGTCCGCTGGAATTTTTCCTTTGCCATGCTACAGCTCCGAATTGAAGAATGCCGAATTGATTAGAAACACACCAGTGAATTGGTGCCCATGGGCAGAATCGAACTGCCGACCTCTCCCTTACCAAGGGAGTGCTCTGCCACTGAGCCACATGGGCATAGCGGCCTTGCGGCCACCGTTTAAAACTTTGACGCCAACACCACACCGACGCTGGAGCGGGAGACGGGAATCGAACCCGCGTCATCAGCTTGGAAGGCTGGGGTTCTACCATTGAACTACTCCCGCATCGAGCCCTTGCGGACCAGACACAGACCCATCGATCCGCTCTTGCAACGGTTGCGCTGGTGGAGGAGGCTGGATTCGAACCAGCGTAGGCGTAAGCCAACAGATTTACAGTCTGCCCCCTTTAGCCACTCGGGCACCCCTCCAGCAAGCCCCGGATTATGCCATGGCGCGCAAGCTTTTTCAAAGCCAGTCTATGCTTTTTTCGCCGCGCGCTTGCAGCCAGCGGTTCACCGCGCCAAAGTGGCCGCAGCCGATGAAGGGCTGCGGTGGGCGGCGCGCCGCCAGCGGCGAGGGGTGGTTGGCGCGCAGCCACAGGTGCTGCGGCGCGCCCGCTTGCTCTGCGCCTTGGGCTGCGGCTTGGGCCTGCCGCCCCCAGAGCAAAAAGGCCTTGGGCCGGCCCTGGGTGGCGCAGGCGCGCAACACGGCTTGGGTGAAAGGCTCCCAACCTTGGTTGGCGTGGCTGGCGGCTTGCCCGGCCTGCACCGTGAGGCAGGTGTTGAGCAGCAGCACGCCTTGTTGCGCCCAAGACTCTAGGCTGGCTGCCCTGTGGCCGCCCCCAAACTCGCGCTGCAACTCGGCCTGGATGTTGCGCAGCGAGGGCGGCGCTCGCTGGCCCTCTGGCACCGAAAACGCCAAGCCATCGGCCTGGCCCGGCCCGTGGTAGGGGTCTTGGCCCAAAATCACCATCCGCACCTGCGCCAGCGGCGTGAGCGCCAGAGCACGCAGGGGTTGGGCCGGATAGACCAGCGCCCCGGCATCGAGCTGGGCTTGCAGCCAGCGGCCCAGTTGCTGCCCGGCCGGGCTGGCGAGGAATTGGTGCCACAGCGGCTGCCAATCGGGGGCCAAGGGCCAGTCCTGCGGGGCCCAGGCGCTCAGGCGCTCGGCAGGGTGCGCTGGGCTGGGCTCTTGGGCGGCTGCGGGCGCATGGGCTGCGCTGCGCCGCGCCCTCATGGGCTGGGGTCGAACAGCTCGGCCAGCGCCTGCCCTGGATCGGGGGCGCGCATGAAGGCTTCGCCGACCAAAAAGGCCGACACCCCACCGTCGCGCAGGCGCAGCACATCGGCGCGGGTGGCTATGCCGCTCTCGCTCACCAGCACGCGCTGCGGCGGCACCTGGGCGCGCAGTTCGAGCGTGGTCTCCAACCGCACCTCGAAGCTGCGCAGATCCCGGTTGTTGACGCCGATCAGCGGCGTGCGCAGGCGCAGCGCGCGCTCGAGCTCGGAAGCGTCGTGCACCTCGACCAGCACCGCCATGTGCAGGCTGTGCGCCAGCGCCTCGAATTCGGCCATCTGCGCATCCGACAGGCAGGCGGCGATCAGCAGCACCGCGTCGGCCCCCAGCACGCGCGACTCATAGACTTGGTAGGGGTCGATCAAAAAGTCTTTGCGCAGCACCGGCAGGTGGCAGGAGGCACGCGCCTGCTTGAGGTATTGCGGGCTGCCCTGGAAGTAGTCCCGGTCGGTCAGCACCGAGAGGCAGGCGGCACCGCTGGCGGCGTAGCTCTGGGCGATGTCGGCCGGCTCGAAGGGCTCGCGCAGCACGCCTTTGGAGGGGCTGGCTTTTTTGATTTCGGCGATCACGGCCGGGCGCCCGGCGTTGAGTTTGGCGCGCAGGGCACCGACAAAGTCGCGCGTCAGCAGCCGGCTTTCGGCGTCGGCGCGCACGGCGGGCAGGGGGTGGCGCGCCTGCGCCTGCGCGATTTCGTCGCGCTTGGTGGCAATGATGCGCTGCAAAATATCGTTCACGCGGGGGCCTTTCAGGCGCTTTGGGCCAGTGCTTGGGTGGTGGAGAGGAACTGCTCCAGCTTGGCTCGGGCGGCGCCGCTGGCCAGCACGGCGCGGGCGCGCTGCAAACCGTCGGCGATGGAGTCGGCCACGTCGGCAGCGTAGAGCGCGGCCCCGGCGTTGAGCGCCACGATGTCGCGCGCCGGGCCGGGCTGGTCGTCGAGCACCGCGCGCAGCAGGGCCAGCGACTGCGCGGGGCCAAGCACGCGCAGGTCGCGCTGGCTGGCCATGGGCAGGCCGAAGTCGTCGGGGTGGATGCGGTATTCGCGAATTTCGCCGTGGCGCAGCTCGCCCACCAGGGTCGCGGCACCGAGGCTGATTTCGTCCAGCCCGTCTTGCCCATGGACCACCAGCGCATGCTGCGCGCCCAAGTCTTGCAGCACCCGCACCAGCACGCCGACCAGCTCTGGGGCGAACACGCCCAGCAGGATGTGGGGCGCGCCGGCCGGGTTGGTGAGCGGCCCGAGGACGTTGAACAGCGTGCGCACGCCGAGCTCGCGCCGCACCGGGGCCACGTTTTTCATGGCCGGGTGGTGGTTGGGCGCGAACATGAAGCCGATGCCGGTCTGCGCGATGCAGTGGGTGATTTGCGTCGGGCCCAGGTTGAGTTGTGCGCCCAGCGCTTCGAGCACGTCGGCGCTGCCCGATTGGCTGCTCACGCTGCGCCCGCCGTGCTTGCTCACGCGCGCCCCGGCTGCCGCCGCGACGAACATGGCGCAGGTGGAGATGTTGAAGGTCTGGGCCCCGTCGCCGCCGGTGCCGACGATGTCTACCAGGTGCTGCCGGTCTGCGATATCAACCGGGGTGACGCGCTCGCGCAGCACCTGGGCGGCGGCGCCGATTTCGGCGCGGGTCTCGCCTTTGGCGCGCAAGGCCACCAGCAAGGCCGCGGTGAGCACCGGCGAGAGCGCGCCGCCCATGATCTGCTGCATCAGGTGGCGCATGTCGGCGGGCATGAGCTCGCGCCCTTCGATCAGGCGCTGCAGCGCCTGCTGCGGGGAGAGGGCGGAAGTGGGGTGCATGGGGCGCGAGGCGTGTGGCAACAAGGAGGTTGAATGCAGATGAATGCAAATGGCTGCAATTCAGTGCGAATTGGTGGCTGCTTAGACGCCAAGATCAACTTTGGCGCTGCAACAGGAAGTTTTGCAGCAAGGCGTGGCCGTGCTCGCTCAAAATGCTCTCGGGGTGGAACTGCACCCCTTCGATGGGCAGGCTGCGATGCCGCACACCCATGATTTCGCCGTCGTCGCTCCAAGCCGTCACAGCCAAGCAGTCGGGCAGGCTGGCGCGCTCGATCGCCAGCGAATGGTAGCGGTTCACCGTGAACTGCGCCGGCAGGCCAGCAAACACGCCCTCTTGGGTGCTGCGGATGAGGCTGGTCTTGCCGTGCATGAGCTGCTGCGCGCGCACGATGCGCCCGCCAAAAGCGGCCCCGATGGCCTGGTGCCCGAGGCAGACGCCCAGTATCGGCAAGCGCCCCGCCAAGGCCCGGATCGCCGGCACCGACACCCCGGCCTCGGCCGGCGAGCAGGGGCCAGGCGAGATCACCAGCCGCTCGAACTCGCCCGCCGCCACGCCGCGTTCGAGCTCCTCGACCCCGATCTCATCGTTGCGCCGCACCAAAACGGCGGCACCGAGCTCGCCGAAATACTGCACCAGGTTGTAGGTGAAGCTGTCGTAGTTGTCGATCATCAGCAGCTTCATGGCTGCTCCTTGGCCGCTGAGGCGGTATGCAAGCGCACAAACTCGGCGCGTTCGAATTCGATGCTGGCCGCGATCAGGGCCCGGTAGGCGGCTTCCAGCACCTCGGGCGGCCCCCCGAGTGCGCTGGCTTGCTCGCGCACCCGCGCCACGATGGCCTCGATGCGCGCCACATCGACGATCTGGCTCGCGTCTTGCTTGATGCGGGCGGCCTGCGCCACGTAGCCGCAGCGCTGCACCAGCAAGGGCACGATGCGCGCATCGAGCACGTCGATCTCGCGCCGCAGCTCGGCCAGGGTGCGGCATTGCGCTGGCGGCGTGGCGGTCTGGGTAGCGCCTTGGCTGGCTTGGGTTGCGCCGTTCATTGCAACCCCGCCTGCACCATTTCGGCGGCGCGCAGCAGCGCGCGCGCCTTGTGTTCGGTCTCGGCCCACTCGAGCTCGGGCACCGAATCGGCCACCACGCCGGCCGCCGCCTGCACGTGCAACTGCCCGTCTTTGACGATGCCGGTGCGGATGGCGATGGCCAGATCCATGTCGCCGGCGTAGCTCAGGTAGCCGCAGGCCCCGCCATAGAGGCCGCGCTTGACCGGCTCCAACTGGTCGATCAGCTCCATCGCGTGCACCTTGGGCGCGCCGGTGAGGGTGCCGGCCGGAAACGTGGCCTTGAGCACGTCCATATTGCTCAGGCCCTCTTGCAGCAGGCCTTCGACGTTGCTGACGATGTGCATCACGTGGCTGTAGCGCTCGACCACGAAGGCGTCGCTTACCTTGACGCTGCCAATCTGCGCGATGCGCCCGATGTCGTTGCGCGCCAGGTCGATCAGCATCACGTGCTCGGCGCGCTCTTTCGGGTCGGCCAACAGCTCGTGTTCGGCGGCGCGATCGAGCTCCGGCGTGGCCCCGCGCGGCCGCGTGCCAGCCAGCGGCCGGATGGTGACCTTGCAGCCCTCGGGCACGCGCTCCTGGCGCACCAGAATCTCGGGCGAAGCGCCCACCACCTGGAACTCGCCAAAATCGTAGTAGTACATGTAGGGGCTGGGGTTGAGCGAGCGCAGCGCCCGGTACAGGCTCAGCGGGCTTTGCTCGTAGCGCTGGCTGATGCGCTGCCCGACCTGCACCTGCATGAAGTCGCCGGCGGCGATCAGCTCTTTGGCGCGCGCCACCGCCGCCAGGTAGTCGGCCCGGGCAAAGGCGCGCTCGGGCGGGTGCGCCGGGCTGGGCTGCACCGGCGGCGCGGCCACCGGGCGTTGCAGCGCCGCCAGCAGCTCTTGCAGGCGCTGGCGAGCCCAGGCGTAGGCCGCGGGCTGGGCCGGGTCGGCATAGACGATCAGGTGCAGGCGGCCCGAGAGGTTGTCGATCACCGCCAGCTCTTCGCATTGCAGCAGCAAAATGTCGGGGCAGCCCAGCGGGTCCGGCGGGCAACTGTGCAGCAGCTTGGGTTCGATGTGGCGCACCGCGTCGTAGCCAAAATAGCCCGCCAGCCCGCCACAAAAACGCGGCCAGCCGGGCGGCAGCGCCACCTTGAAGCGCTGCTGGTAGGCGGCGATGAAATCGAGCGGGTTGCCGCTGGCGGCCTCCTGCAACACCCCGTCGCGCAAAACCTCGGTGCGCGCCGCTGCCCCAAAGCCGCTGGCGCGCAGCACCGTGCGCGCGGGCAAGCCGATGAAGCTGTAGCGCCCAAAGCGCTCGCCGCCCACCACCGATTCGAGCAAAAAGCTGTAGCGCCCGCCTTCTGCACCGGCGTGCGCCAGTTTGAGATAGAGCGAGAGCGGGGTTTCCAGATCGGCCAGCGTTTCGGCGCTCAGGGCGATGCGGTGGTAGCCCTGGGCCGCCAGGTGCTGAAATTCGGTTTCGGTGATCACGCGGGGGCGCCTCCTACAGTACGCGCTGTGGCCAAGTGTAGCAAACCCCCTCGCCCGCGCCGGGCGGCCGGGCAAGGCGCAGCGCCTGCTCAAACACCGCCGCCGGCTGGCCGCCAGAGATGCGGTGGCGGTCGTTGCTGCTCACGGCGGGTACCGGGTGGATGTCGTGGCCGGTGCAGAACTGTGCTCACCCGCACACCCTGTCGGACTCACGCCCTTCCCAGGGGTTTGAGCAGTTCGGCCAGGTCGCTCTCGCCAAACAGCGGCTCGCGCCGGGCCGCCGATCCGCTGTAGACGCCCTCGGCCAAGGCGGCTTTGCGCTCTTGCAGCGCCAGTATGCGTTCTTCAATCGTGCCCTGAGCCACCAGCTTGAGCACCCACACACTGTGTGTCTGGCCGATGCGGTGGGCGCGGTCGGTGGCCTGGTTTTCCACCGCCGGGTTCCACCACGGGTCGTAGTGGATCACGGTGTCGGCCTGCGGCAGGTTTAGGCCCACGCCGCCGGCTTTGAGGCTGATGAGAAACAGCGGGACTTCTCCGCTGGTGAAGCGCTCGATGATCTGGTCGCGCTTTTGGCTCTGGCCGGTGAGTTTGACCCATGGCAGGCCACGCTTCTTCAGTTCGACCTCGATCAGGCTCAGCATGCTGGTGAACTGGGAGAACAGCAACACGCGCCGCCCTTCGGTCAGCATCTCGGGCAGCAGCTCCATCAGGTGTTCGAGCTTGGCCGAGTGTTTGACTTTTCGGGCGGCATCGAGCTTGAGCAGTTGCGGGTCGCAGCAGACCTGGCGCAGCTTGAGCAAGGCGTCCAAGATGGTGATCTGTGATTTCGCCAGGCCCTTGCTGTCGAGCGCCTCGCGCACGGTTTTTTCCATGCTCAGGCGTATCGTTTCGTACAGGTCGGCCTGCCTGCCGCTCAGCTCCACCCGCGCCACGGTTTCCACTTTGGGCGGCAGCTCGTGCGCCACCAGCGCCTTGGTCCGGCGCAGCATGAAGGGCGTGATGCGGGCGCGCAGTTGCGCCATGCGCTCGGGGTTTCCCTGGCGCTCGATGGGGTTGCGAAACAGCTCTTTGAAGCGCTGCTGCCCGCTCAGAAAGCCGGGCATGAGAAAGTGAAACAGGCTCCAGATTTCGCCCAAGTGGTTCTCCATCGGTGTGCCCGAGAGGCACAGGCGGTGGCGCGTGACCAGCTCACACGCCACCTGCGCGGCGCGGGTGCTGGCGTTCTTGATGTTCTGCGCTTCGTCGAGCACCACCAGGTGCCACGGGGTTTGCAGCCAGCGTTCACGGTCGCGCTGCAGCAGCGAATACGGCGCGATCACCACATCGTGCCCCGCCAGTGAGGCGGCTTTTTCGTGCCGTTCCTGCCCGTGCAGCACCAGGCAGCGCAGGTCGGGGCAGAAACGCCCGGCTTCGCGTTGCCAGTTGCCCAGCAGGCTCAGCGGCGCGATGATGAGCGCCGGGCGGTCCAACCTGCCGGCGTCTTTTTCGACTTGGATGTGGGCCAGGGTTTGCAGCGTTTTGCCCAAGCCCATGTCGTCGGCCAGAATACCGGCGAGTGCGCTTTCGCGCAAGAACTGCAACCAGTTCAAGCCCAGCTGCTGGTAGGGGCGCAGGCTGGCTTGCACGCTGGCTGGCAGCGCAACCACCGGCAGGCTTTGCTGGCCCTGCATGCGCTGCACCAGCGCGCGCAGGCTTTGCGCGCCCTGCCACACCACGCCCTCGCCCAGGGCGGCGCTGGTGCGCAGGGCTTCCATGCGCGAGAGCTGGAGCTTATCGGCGTTGAACTCGAGCGTGCGCTCGCCCACCAGCTCCAGCAAGGCACCCAGCCAGGGCCGCAGCGACTGGCTGGGCAGGCGCACAAAACCGCTGCCTTCCAGCGTGCGCAGGTACAAAAATTCGGGCAGCTCGGGCAAGCCGGTGTCGCCGTTCAGCGGCGAGCGCGCCGCCGTGGCGATGATCTCGGGCAGCCAGGGCAAGACGTTGTGGCGCGCGCCGTTGATCTCGATCCCCAGCGACAAGTCAAACCACGGCGAGCCGCCTTCGTCGTCTTCTTCTTCCTCGCCTTGCGCCTCCAGCGCCACTTGCAAGGTGTCGGCGCGCACCACCCAGTCGCGCAAATCGTCTGCAAACTCGAGCTCAAACCCGGCGCCGCGCAGCTCGGCCCAGTCGCTGTCGGCCCACTGCAGCCAGCGTTGCGGCGGCTCGGCGGGCGACAACACCACCTGACCGTCATCCGCCACCCACAAGCCGAGCGCCAGCAGCCGCGCCAGCGCTTGCTGCTCGGTATCCAGGTCGCGGTGCAGCATGCGGCGCTGACCCTCGGCACCCAATGGCGGCAACATCACGGCCGACTGTGCGGGTGGCCAAAACCCGCTGAACCCGGCGTAGTCGAAGCGGAGCAGGCCGCGCATCAGCCCGCCGGTGGGCGCCTCACTGGCGGGCAGCGCACTCAGATGCAGGCAGGCGGTGGGCCGCAGACCTTTGATCTGCATCACGCTGGGCAACACCGGCGGCAGCGGCAGTGGGCCCAGCCGCTGCGTCAACAAGTCGGCGTGTTTGCGCAGCACCGATTCGGCCAGCACCGGCGCCTTGAGCAGCGCCTGCAGCTTGTCGCTGGCCACGCCATCGGCCACCACCAGCCCCAGCACGCCGACGGCGGCATCCAGGTACAGCGGCGGCTCGTTCGCACACAACAACAAGCCCGGTCGCACCAGCGCCGCTTGCAGCCGCCAGCCGGGGGGCGCAGGGTCCGGCGCTGGCACCTCGGACCAGGCCCATTGCAAGGGCTCGGGTTCACCCCAGGCCAGCACGCGCTCGGGGTAGCCGCTGGGGGAGCGCGTGAGCAGCCGCCCGGTGGAGGCGGCTTGGCGCAACAGCAGGGCACCGGCCTCGCCCATGGGCAACACGGTGTCGACAAAACCATATGCACGCCCCTCGCGCGCACTTTTGCAGGCGCGCATGAGCTGCAGCACTTGGTGGTCAAGCGCTGTGGCGCTGTCGTACATCCCATAGCCGGGTTGCGGCTCGTAGCTCACCGCGCGCGGTTTGGCCCATTGCCCATTGAGCTTGGGGTACGAGACCGCTAGGCTGAATTGCAGACGCGACACATTCCGGGTGGTCGATGTCGATACCAAGTAGACGTACTGCTCCCTGCGGTCTGCCTCCGTGCGCAGGTGCGCCGGGTTGCTGCGCACCAACCGGTCCACTGCGTCCACCTGCTGGAGCCAGCCCAGCAACTGCCGCTCAGCGGCTTCTTCGGCCTGCTGCGCCAGGCGCGTCTGGGCGACCTGCTGCGCCGCTTCGGAACGTGCTCGCAGGGCGGCAGCCGCTTCGGCGTCCATCGGGGGTGGGGTAGCACCCTCCAGCAAACGCCCGCCTTGGTAAGCCGCCTTGATCGACAGTGCGACCGCGTGTTTGCAGCCCGCACCCACCGGGCACGAACAGGAGGCAAACCAGTCCACCAGTTGCGACTGGGGGTTGAGCGTGATCGCGACCCGGGTTTGGTACGGCGCGTGCTGCGTGCCTTGAACCCGGCCCGACACCGCCCAGTTTACGCCATCGGGTTCCAGCTCCAGATCCAGCACCCGGTTGTTCAAGAACAGCTGCCTGCCCTTGGTCCAGGTTGGATGATCGACGAAGCCTGCCAAGTCTTGGTGGAAGAACCACAGGCCTGTGTTTGTGCTGCTGTTTGCCATTGCTGAATGCTGCGGATGCGGTGGATACTGCGTTGCTGACGTGATGGAATTTCACCCACCCTCTATCAAACCACATGCGCCCCCCGCCATGACCGACCACACCGCCTAAGCGCGTGCTACCATGGGCGCACTCGCCCCGAGGAGACCCGCATGAGCACCAGCGTCACCTACATCGACCCGATCCAGCCCGAAAACAAGATGCGCCTGTACCGCACCAAGGTGATCAACATCGTCGGCGGGCCGGGCTGCGACAAATCGCTGTTTTCCTCCAGCATCGTGCTCAAGCTGCACCTGATGGGCAAGACGGTGGAAATGGTGCCAGAAATTGCCAAAATCCGCGTTTGGCAGCGCGATTTCGCCTCGCTGCGCAACCAGTACGCGATCGCGCTGGAGCAGCTCCAAATGCTCGAAGTGCTAAATGGCCAGGTGCAGTACCTGGTCACCGAGGGCTCGCTGCCGCAATTGCTCTACTACAACCAGACCTACGCCGACAACATCTGCGACGTGAGCAAAACGCACGCGCAGATTCAGGGTTGGTACCGGCAGTTCGACAACATCAACATCTTCGTGCAGCGCGACCTGGACAAAAAATACATCCGCAGCGGCCGCCTGCAAGACGAAACCCAGGCGCGCGAGATCGACAACCAAATGCGCAATTTGCTGGCCAGCGAGGGCATTCGGTACAAAATGCTGGCCCCGGATCACCGCGCCATCATCGAGTACGCCGCCACGCTGGAGTGAGGGCGCTCAGACCAACAAGGCGTTGACGCGCCGCACGTAGCCGGCCGGGTCTTGCGGAAGACCGCCTTCGGCCAGCAGCGCCTGGTCAAACAAAATGTGCGCCAAATCGTCGAACTGCGCCGCGCCTTCGAGCTTTTGCACCAGCGCGTGTGCCGGGTTGAGCTCCAGGATCGGCTTGACTTCCGGGGCCTGCTGCCCGGCCGCCTTGAGCATGCGCGCTAACTGGTTCGAGTAGTCGCCCTCGCCCACCACCAGGCAGGCCGGTGAGTCCACCAGCCGCGTGGTCATGCGCACGTCGGCGGCCTTGTCGGCCAGCACCGCTTTCAGGCGCTCCAGCAGCGGCTTGTGCTGCTCGGCGGCAGCCTCGGCGGCCTGCTTTTCGGCCTCGTCTTGCAACTGGCCCAAATCGACCGCGCCCTTGGCCACGCTTTGCAGCGCCGTGCCGTCGAACTCGTGCAGGAACGACAGCGCCCACTCATCGACCCGATCGGTCATGAGCAGCACCTCGATGCCCTTTTTGCGAAACAGCTCGAGCTGCGGGCTGCTCTTGGCCGCCGCCAGATTGTCGGCCGTGAGGTAGTAGATGGCTTGCTGGCCCTCCTTCATGCGCGCCTTGTAGTCGGCCAGGCTCACGGCCACGGCGTCGCTGGCGGTGGAGGCAAAGCGCAGCAGGCGCGCGATGCGCTCGCGGTTGCCAAAGTCCTCGCCCAGGCCCTCTTTGAGCACGGCGCCAAACTCGGCATAGAAGCGGGCGTATTTGTCTTTGGCCTCCGACGGCGTGGACGCACCCTCGGCGGCCTCGGCCTGCGCTGCGTCAACCGGGGCCTCGACCGGGGCGGCGGCAGCGGCTCCATCGGCAGATGCGCCATCCGCAGGGGCCGCCTCCTGGGTCCCCTGTTTGGCCAAGTCTTCCAGCAGCGCCAGCACGCGCCGGGTGTTGCCCTCGCGGATGGCTTTCACGTCGCGGCTCTCTTGCAGCAGCTCGCGGCTGACGTTGAGCGGCAAATCGGCCGAATCGATCACCCCCTTGACCCAGCGCAGGTACGAGGGCAGCAGCGCCTCGGCCTCGTCCATGATGAACACGCGCCGCACATAGAGCTTGACGCCGGGCTTTTTGTCGCGGTTCCAAAGATCGTGCGGAGCCTTGGCCGGGATGTAGAGCAGTTGCGTGTACTCGGTCGCGCCCTCGACGCGGTTGTGGCTCCAGCACAGCGGCGCTTGCGAGTCGTGGCTGATGGTCTCGTAAAAATCGGTGTACTGCTGCTCGCTCAGGTCCTTTTTGGGCCGCGTCCAGAGCGCGCTGGCGGCGTTGACCTGCTCCCACTCGTCTTGCAGCACCGACTCGCCTTTTTCGGCGTCCCATTCTTCCTTGCGCATCAAAATCGGCAGGCTGATGTGATCGGAGTATTTGCCGATGATGCCCTTGAGCTTCCAGCGCTTGAGGTAGTCGGCGGCGTCGTCGCGCAGGTGCAGCGTGATGGCGCTGCCGCGCTCGGCCCGGCTGATGGCCTCGGTCTCGAACTCACCCGCCCCAGCGCTGACCCAGCGCACCCCCTGCTCGGGCGGCAGGCCGGCACGGCGGCTCTCGACCGTGATGCGATCGGCCACAATGAAGCCCGAGTAAAACCCGACGCCAAACTGGCCGATCAGTTGCGCGTCTTTTTGCTGGTCGCCGCTCAGGCGGCTCATGAAGGCCTTGGTGCCGCTCTTGGCGATGGTGCCCAGGTGCTCGATCGCCTCGGCCTCGCTCATGCCGATGCCGTTGTCGGTGATGGTGAGGGTTTTGGCCTCGGCGTCAAAGGCCACGCGCACCTCCAGGTTGGGCGCGTCCTCAAACAGCTCAGCGTTGTCCAGCGCCTCGAAACGCAGCCGATCGCAGGCGTCGGAAGCGTTGGAGACCAGCTCGCGCAAAAAGATGTCCTTGTTGGAATAGAGCGAGTGCGTGACCAGGTGCAACAGTTGGGCCACTTCGGCCTGAAATGCGTGATGGGTGCTCATGGGGAATGCTTGAAGGGTGAAAAAAGAAAGCCTGGGCGCGCTGCCACAGCGATTTAAGGCCGTGGGGCGCAACCGGCCCCACATGGGGCTGCGGCGGGGGATTTCAAGGGTTGGCCCTGACCTTGCGGGGCTTGGGGCTTGGGCAGGCTTGGGGGTATGGTGCTTGAGCAGGCTCTGGCGGGATCGGGTGCGGCTGGGGCAGCCGGCCTCATGCCGTCCGCTGCGCGGCCAAAAATCGGCCAACTGCCCCAGCCACCCCCGATCCTGGCGGAGTGGGTTGGCTGAGCACCCCTTGAGGGTCAACGCACCGGCAATCAACAACGGAGTTGCCGGCAACCGACTTGAACTCCAGCGCGCGGGCGATGGCCGGCCACACCCGCCGAAAAGAAGCTGCGCGGCCCGCACGCCCGCGCGCCCACAGGCTTGGGGCTTGGGCAGGGCTGTTGGCCGATTTCTGGCCGCGCAGCGGACGGCATGAGGCCGGCAGCCCTGCCCAAGCCCCAAGCCTCACCCAAGCCCCCAAGCCCCAAAGCCCCTAGGCCACCCAAGCCAGAAGCTCAAAACCGCTCGTTCGGCCCCAAATAGCGCCACTGCCCCAGCGGCAACTGGCCCAGCAGCACGCGCCCGATGCGCACCCGCTTGAGCCCCACCACGTGCAGCCCGACTTGCTCGCACATGCGCCGGATCTGGCGCTTCATGCCCTCTTGCAGCACAAAACGCAACTGCTCCGGGTTCTGCCACTGCACCTGCGCCGGCCTAAGCGTGCGGCCGTCGATTTGCAGGCCGTGGCGCAGCCGCGCCAGCGCCGCCTCGGGAAAAAACGCCTGCACATTTTGCGCCACCACCCCGGCCCCCTGCGGGCCATTGGGGGCCCACTGCACGCGCACCAGGTATTCCTTCTCCACCTCAGAGTCGGCTCCGATCAGCGCTTTCGCCACCCGGCCGTCTTGCGTCAGCACCAGCAAGCCGGTCGAATCGATGTCCAGCCGCCCGGCCGGGGCCAAGCCGCGCGTGTGGCTGGCGGCAAAGCGGCGCGGGCTGCGGTCCTCGCGCCAGCGCGTGCCCGGCTGCACCAGCACGGCAGCGCTCTGGTGCCCGTCTTCGGGTAGGCCGCTCACATAGCCCACCGGCTTGTGCAGCACGATCGTCACGCGCTCATCTTGCTGGCGCTGCGCCTGCGGGTCCACCTCTAGGGCATCGGCCAGCGCCACCTGCTGCCCGGTCTGGGCCACGGCGCCATTCACGCGCACCCAGCCGCGCGCCACCCACTCGTCGGCCTCGCGGCGCGAACACAAGCCCAGCTCGGCCAGCCGCTTGTTGATGCGCACCCGCTCCACAGCAGGGGCAGGGGCAGGCGCAGGGGCAGAAACAGAGGCACGGGCTGGCGCACTGGGCACCGAGCCGGCCGGGCCACGGGGAGGCAAACGCAAGGTAGGAGGCATGATGGACCTGATTGTCCCTCAGGCCGCCCCGCGCCGGCAACGCGCCGGCAACGGCAACCCACCCGCACCGCTCCTCAAACCGGCTCCGTGCTCACCGAATACGCGCGCAAAGCCGCCAAATTCAGCACCCGCAAGCCACCGTAAGCCACTTCGATCAAGCCCTGCTGGTGCAGCGCCGCCAGCGCCAGATTCACGCGCTGGCGCGACAGCCCCACCAAATACGCCAGCTCCTGCTGCGTGATGCGCAGCATCTGCCCCACACCCGGAAACAGCCCCGGGTGAAACAGATTGGCCAAGCTGCGCGCCACCCGCACCTCGGGCTCGCTCAGGCGGTCGATCTCGCGCGCGGCAATGAACTGCCCCAGGCGCTCGTTGAGTTGGCACATGACAAAGCGGTTGAAACCGATCGAGTGGTCCAGCAGCCAATGAAAAGTCTCCACCGGCAGCCCCGCCACCAGGCTCTTGCGCAGCGCTTGCACGTTGTAGCGGTAGCACTCGCGCTTGAGCGCCGTGCCCTCGCCAAACCAGCCCCCGGGGGCCAAGCCGGCAAAGGTCATGATCGGGCCCAAGCTGTCGTCGTTGCTCATTTTGAGCAAGCCTTCGATCAGCCCAAACCAGAACGTCACCGGCCGCCCCACGCGGCAAATCGAATCGCCCGGCAATGCCAGCGTCACCATCAGCTCGCCGCGCACCCGCAAGCGCTCATTCTCGGCCAGGCACTGGACCCAACTGATGGCAGAAAACTCTGCCTCACTCAAAGCCCGCGCCCGCTGCCGCAGCCCATCCCGGTAAACCATCGTCGCCTCCAGTTGTGCCACACGGCCCAGGGAAAGTCCTGGGAGGGCCGCCCCCTAGATTGTCATCGCAAGGACAACATGGCGTCAAACCCAAGCATACAGTGTGCAACAGATTCACTCGCAAATGAAGCCCGCTCATGGGCCGGGCCGCTGGCCTTGAGGAGACCACATGCAGACCACCTTCCCGCGCTTATTGCTAGAGCACGCCGCCAAGCGCCCCACCGCGCCGGCGATGCGCGAAAAAGAATACGGCATCTGGCAGAGCACCGACTGGCGCGGCATGGCCGACTTGGCCAGCCACATCGCCGCCGGCCTGCACCAGTTGGGCTTGCGCCGCGGCGAGCACCTAATCGTCATCGGCTCCAACCGGCCACGCCTGTACGCATCCATGCTGGCGGCGCAGGCGCTGGGCGCGGTCCCGGTGCCGCTGTACCAAGATGCGGTCGGCGGCGAATGCGTGTTCCCGATCACCAACACCGAGACGCGCTTCGTGGTCGTCGAAGACCAGGAGCAAGTGGACAAAATGCTCGAAATCCGGCCCCAGTGCCCGCTGCTGGAACACATCTTGTTCGACGACCCGCGTGGCCTGCGCAACTACGACGAACCCGGCCTGGCCGGCTTGCAGGAAGTGATCGCCGCCGGGGCCGTGTTCGTGCAGCAGCACCCCGACTTTTTCAAAGACGAAGCCGAGCAAGCCCGCCACACCGATGTGGCGGCCATGTTCTACACCTCGGGCACCACCGGCAACCCCAAGGGTGTGGTGCACACCCACGCCTCGCTGCTGGATCGCGCCGCCGCCGGAGCCCGCTTCGACCAACTCACGGCCCAAGAAGAGGTGCTGGCCTACCTGCCGCCGGCTTGGATCGGGCAAAACATTTTCAGCTACTCGCAGTGGCTGGCCTGCGGTTACGTGGTCAACTGCCCAGAATCGTCGGCCACGGTAACCATCGACCTGAAAGAAATCGGCCCCACCTACTACTTTGCGCCGCCGCGCGTGTTCGAGGGGCTGCTCACCAACGTCACCATCCGCATGGAAGACGCCGGCGCGCTCAAGCGCAAGTTCTACGGCTACTTCATGGAGCACGCCAAAAAGGTTGGCCCGGCGCTCATGGACGGCAAATCCATCGGCGGCATCGACCGGCTGCTCTACGCCTTGGGCAACCTGATGGTCTATGGGCCGCTGCGCAACACGCTGGGTTTTTCGCGTGTGCGCGTGGCCTACACCGCGGGCGAGGCCATCGGGCCGGATCTGTTCACCTTTTACCGCTCGATTGGCATCAACCTGAAGCAGCTCTACGGCTCCACCGAGACCGCCGTGTTCGTCTGCCTGCAACCCGACCACGAGGTGCGCGCCGACACCGTCGGGGTGCCGATCGAGGGTGTGGAAATCAAGCTGGCCCCGAACGGCGAAATCCTGGTCAAGTCGCCGGGGCTGCTCAAGGAATACTACAAAAACGAAAAAGCCACGCGCGAGGTGCTCACCGACGACGGCTGGTACCACACCAGCGACGCCGGCTTCATCGACGCCAGCGGGCACCTGAAAATCATCGACCGCGTCAAAGACGTGGGCCGCATCAAGGGCGGCGCCAACGACGGCGCCCTGTTTGCCCCCAAATACGTCGAGAACAAGCTCAAGTTCTTCCCCTACATCAAGGAAGTCGTGGCCTATGGCGACGGGCGCGAGCGCGTCTGCGTGTTCATCAACATCGACCTCGAAGCCGTGGGCAACTGGGCCGAGCGGCGCAACCTGCCCTACGCCGGCTACACCGACTTGGCCGGCAAGCCCGAGGTGCTGCAACTCATCAAGGGCTGCGTGGAGCAGGTCAACGCCGACCTCAGCCGCGACGAGTTGCTGGCGGGCAGCCAGATCTCCCGCTTCTTGGTGCTGCACAAAGAGCTCGACCCCGACGACGGCGAACTCACCCGCACCAACAAGGTGCGCCGGGGCTTCATCGGCGAGAAATACGCAGTGCTGGTCGATGCGCTGTATGGCGGCAAGGCCGAGCAGTTCATCGAAACCCAAGTCAAGTTCGAGGACGGGCGCACCGGCAAAGTAAGCGCCACCCTCAAGCTGCTCGACGTGCAAACCTACTCCCCTGTCAAGGCCGCAGCATGAGCAAGAAAAAAATCGGCGAGGTCATCCTCGATGTGAACAACATCAGCCTGCGCTTTGGCGGCGTCAAGGCCCTGAGCGACATTTCCTTCAACGTGCGCGAACACGAAATTCGCGCCATCATCGGCCCCAACGGCGCTGGCAAGAGCTCGATGCTCAACTGCATCAACGGCGTCTATAAGCCGCAAGAAGGCTCCATCACCTTTCGCGGCCAGACCTTCAAACACATGAACAGCCGCCAAGTGGCCGAGCTGGGCGTGGCGCGCACCTTCCAGAACCTGGCGCTGTTCAAGGGCATGAGCGTGATCGACAACCTCATGACCGGGCGCAACCTGCGCATCAAGAGCAACCTGCTGCTGCAGGCGCTGCGCTGGGGTCCGGCCGAGCGCGAAGAAACCGAGCACCGCGAGAAGGTCGAGCACATCATCGACTTCCTCGAAATCCAGGCGCACCGCAAAACCCCGGTCGGCCAGTTGCCCTACGGCCTGCAAAAACGCGTGGACTTGGGCCGCGCGCTGGCCATGGAGCCCAAGGTGCTGCTGCTCGACGAGCCCATGGCCGGCATGAACGTGGAAGAAAAGCAGGACATGTGCCGCTTCGTGCTCGACGTGAATGACGAGTTCGGCACCACCATCGTCTTGATCGAGCACGACATGAGCGTGGTGATGGACATTTCCGACCGCGTGGTGGTGCTCGACTACGGCAAAAAAATCGGCGACGGTTCACCGGGCGAAGTGCGCGCCAACCCGGACGTGATCAGCGCCTACTTGGGCACCAGCCACTAAAGGAGACGGCAAATGGGATTTTTAATTGAAACCGTAATCGCCGGGCTAATGAACGGCGTGCTCTATGCGCTGGTGGCTTTGGGCTTCGTGCTCATTTTCAAAGCCTCGGGCGTGTTCAACTTCGCCCAAGGCGCGATGGTGCTGTTTGCCGCGTTGGCCATGGCGCGCTTTGCCGAATGGCTGCCCGAATGGCTGGGCTTTGAGAGCCTGCTGCTGGCCAACATCTTGGCTTTTGCCATTGCCGCCTTCCTCATGTTTGTGTTTGCTTGGGCCGTCGAGCGCTTCGTGCTGCGCCACTTGGTGAACCAAGAGGGTGTAACGTTGCTGATGGCCACGCTGGGCATTACCTTCTTTATCGACGGCTTTGGTCAAACCATTTTTGGCAGCGACATCTACGCCATCAATCTGGGCCTGCCGGACGAGCCGATCTTCATTCTTGAAGGCCTTTTTGCCGGTGGCCTGCTGATCAACTCCGACGACCTCGTCACCGCCCTGATGGCGATGGCCATGGTCGCCTTGCTGACGCTGTTTTTCCAGAAAACCGGCACCGGCCGCGCCCTGCGTGCCGTGGCCGACGACCACCAGGCGGCGCAGTCGGTCGGCATTCCGCTGGGGCGCATGTGGGTGATCGTCTGGTTCATGGCTGGCCTGACGGCGCTCGTGGCCGGCATGATCTGGGGCGAGAAGATGGGGGTGCAGTTCGCGCTCACCTTCGTGGCCCTCAAGGCGCTGCCGGTGATCATTCTGGGCGGCCTAACCTCCGTGCCGGGGGCGATCGTGGCTGGCCTGATCATCGGCGTAAGCGAGCAGTTGGCCGAGGTCTATATCGGGCCACTGGTCGGCGGCGGCATCCAGATTTGGTTTGCCTACGTGCTGGCGATGGTGGTGCTGCTGTTCAGGCCCCAAGGTCTGTTTGGCGAAAAAATCATCGACCGCGTGTAAACCTCGCTCAGGACGAACGGAACCATCATGTTTTACCGCGAAAACGGTCAGTTCAAGACCACTTACAAATCCGACCAGCAGATCTTTGGCGTCAAGCAAGACCGCATCGCCATCATCGCGCTGATCGCCTTTGCCTTCATCGGAGTGCCGCTGCTGGCCGATGAGTACCTGTTTCGCGCCATTCTGGTGCCCTTTCTGATCTTGTCGCTGGCCGCCATTGGGGTCAACATCTTGGTCGGCTACTGCGGTCAGATCTCGCTCGGTTCGGGCGCCTTCATGGCGGTGGGGGCCTACATGGCCTACAACGTCTTCATGCGCGTCGAAGACATGCCGCTGATCGTGGCCCTGCTCTCGGGTGGCTTCTTTGCCATGGTAGCGGGCATCATCTTTGGCATACCGAGCCTGCGCGTCAAGGGCCTGTATTTGGCGGTGGCCACGCTGGCGGCGCAGTTCTTCTTCGACTGGCTGTTCGTGCGCGTCAGATGGTTCACCCTCGACAGCCCGGCCGGAACCGCCGAAGTGAGCAACCTGAGCGTGCTGGGTTGGCAGCTCGATTCGTCGGTTGACAAATACCTGTTCGTGCTGGGCTTCGTGGTGGTGTTTGCGCTGCTGGCCAAAAACCTGGTGCGTGGGCCGATCGGGCGCGAGTGGATGGCGATCCGCGACATGGACGTGGCGGCCTCGGTGATCGGCATTCGCCCGGCCTACGCCAAACTCACCGCCTTTGCCGTCAGCTCCTTCATCATCGGCGTGGCCGGTGCGCTGTGGGCCTTCATCCACTTGGGCTCGTGGGAGCCACTGACCTTTGACATCAACCGCTCGTTCCAGTTGCTGTTCATCGTCATCATCGGTGGCTTGGGTTCGATCATGGGCTGCTTCTTTGGCGCCGCCTTCATCGTCATCAGCCCGATCTTGCTCAACCAGTTGCTGCCTTGGATAGGCCGTCTGTTCGGGGTTGAAATTTCGACCTCCATGGTCGGACACGCAGAATTCATGATTTTGGGTGCCCTGATCATCTGGATTTTGATCAAGGAGCCGCACGGCTTGGCCAAGTACTGGAGCATGGCGCGCCACAAGCTGCGCCTGTGGCCCTTCCCGCACTGATTCTTTCCGTTGACGGGCAGCGCCCGACACCTCGCTGCCCGCCCTTGCCCTTGTGCCAGGTGTTTGTTTTTAGGAGACATTTGATGAGACTGCGAAAACTTGCGCTGTCCGCTGCCCTGGCCTTGGCTGCAGCGGCCACTGCCCTAACCACCAGCCTAGTCATGGCCCAGGCACCGGCCGCTGCCCCGGCCTCGGCCTCGGCCACGGTGCAATTCTTCCCCAGCCTGACCGGGCGCACCGGTGCCGTGGCCCCCAACGCCGCCCCCTTCGCCAACGGCTTCGCCGACTACATGAAGCTGGTCAATGCGCGCGGCGGCATCAACGGCGTGCAGACGCTGGTGGAAGAGTGCGAAACCGCCTACGCCACCGACCGCGGCGTCGAGTGCTACGAACGCCTCAAGGGCCGCCACGGCGGCGCCACGGTGTTCCAGCCGCTCTCGACCGGCATCACCTTTGCCCTGATGCCGCGCTTGGCCGCCGACCGCATCCCCATGATCACCTCCGGCTACGGCCGCAGCGACACCGCCGACGGGGCCATCTTCCCATGGGTGTTCCCGCTGCTGGGGCACTACTGGATCGGGGGCGACGTGGTGCTGCAACACATCGCCAACCAAGCCGGTGGCTGGGACCGGCTGCGCGGCCAAACCATCGCCGTGGTCTATCACGACAGCCCCTTTGGGCGCGAGTTGCTGCCTATCATCAACCGGCGTGCCGAAATGCACGGCTTTACGGTGCTGGCGCTGCCGGTGCCGCCACCCGGTGTGGAGCAGCGCGCGATCTGGATGCAAATCCGCCAGCAGCGGCCCGACTACGTGATCATGCAAACCTGGGGCGTGATGACCGCCACCGCCATCCGCCAAGCGATCGCCACCGGTTTTCCACGTGACCGCATGTTTGGCACTTGGTGGAGCGGAGCCGAGCCCGATCTGCGCGACATCGGCGCCGACGCCCGCGGCTACAGCGCCGTCATGATGCAGCACGGCCAAGCGCGCAACTCCGAAGTGGTGCGCCAGATCCTGGCCCAAGTGCACGACCGCGGCCAAGGCACCGGCCCGCGCGCCGAAGTGGGCGACGTGCTCTATATGCGCGGTGTGGTGGGAGCCATGCTGGCCACCGAAGGCGTGCTGCGGGCACAAGAGCGCTTTGGCCGTGGCCGCCACGTGACCGGCGAGCAAGCGCGCTGGGGCTACGAGAACCTCAACATCACGCAGGCGCGGCTCGATGCGCTGGGCTTTGCGGGCGTGTTGCGCGGCCCCATCGCCACCTCGTGCCGCAACCACGTGGGCACGGCGCTGATGCGCATCCACACTTGGAACGGCAGCGGCTTCGACTGGTCCTCCGACTGGCTGCAAGCCGACATGAACGTCATCACGCGCATGGTCACGGCATCGGCCGAATCGTTTGCGCGCGACAACAACATCACCCGCCGCACCGAACCCGGCTGCTGATGGTTTGATGTGGCCCCTGCCCGCGCCCCCCTCACAAGGGGTGCGCGGGAGCTGCCGGGTTGTGTGCGCGAGGGTTTGAGCGAAGCAGCAGCCCGCAGTCGATTGCCCAGTGCGCTGCATCGTGCGCGGGCAACCGACTGCCACCCGCCCCCCGTTTTTTCGTCCAAGGTTCATCCATGAGCACCCCCTCCATCGTCATCAACGTCAACGGCATCGAGGTCATTTACAACCACGTCATCTTGGTGCTCAAGGGCGTCTCGTTGCAAGTGGCCGACGGCCAGATCGCCGCCCTCCTGGGCGGCAACGGCGCCGGCAAAACCACCACCCTGCGCTCGATCTCGAACCTGCTCAAAGCCGAGCGCGGCGAAGTCACCAAAGGCAGCGTCGAGATGCGCGGCGAGCGCATCGACCACCTCAGCACCTCCGACTTGGTCAAGCGCGGCGTGGTGCAGGTGATGGAAGGCCGCCACTGCTTTGCCCACCTCACCATCGAAGAAAACCTGCTCACTGGGGCCTACACGCGCAGCGGCAAGGCCGAAATCGCCGCCAGCCTAGAGAAGGTCTATAACTACTTCCCGCGCCTCAAGACGCGGCGCACCAGCCAAGCCGCCTACACCTCGGGTGGTGAGCAGCAGATGTGCGCCATTGGCCGCGCCCTGATGGCCAACCCGAGCGTGCTGCTGCTCGACGAGCCCTCCATGGGGCTGGCACCGCAGATCGTGGAGGAGGTGTTCGAGATCGTCAAAGACCTGAACCAGAAAGAGCGCGTGACCTTCCTGATCGCCGAGCAAAACACCAACATGGCGCTGCGCTACGCCGACTACGGCTACATCATGGAGAGCGGCCGCATCGTGATGGACGGCAAGGCCGACGACCTGCGCAACAACGAGGACGTAAAAGAGTTCTACCTCGGCATGGGCGGTGACGAGCGCAAGAGCTTCAAAGACATCAAGAGCTACAAGCGGCGCAAGCGCTGGCTGGCTTGAGGCACGCTCCCCAACCCTTTACCCCGAACCCGCACCATGCCCGCCCACTTCGACGCCCGAGAAACCCGCGCCCCAACCGAACGCGAAGCCGCCCTGCTGGCAGCCTTGCCCGCACACGTGCGCCATGCGCAAACACACAGCGCCGCCTACGCTGAGCTGCTGGCGGAGGTGCAGCCAGAGTCCATCAACAGCCGCCAGGCGCTGGCCCAACTGCCGCTGCTGCGCAAGAGCGATCTGCATGCGCGCCAGCAAGCCAGCCGCGCCGCCGGTGGCGATCCCTTCGGCGGTTTCTCCACCATCGGCTGGCTGGGCTTGCGCCACCCGGGCGGTGCGCGGCGCGTCTATCAATCACCGGGGCCAATCTACGAACCCGAAGGCTTGGCGCCCGACTACTGGCGCGTGGCGCGGGCGCTGGTGGCGGCCGGGTTTGAGCCCGGCGAACTGGTACACAACTGCTTCAGCTACCACCTCACGCCCGGCGCTTGGATGATGGAGAGCGGCGCCCAGGCCTTGGGCTGCACCGTGATTCCGGGCGGCGTGGGCAACACCGAACAGCAACTGGCGGCGATTGCCGACCTGCGCCCGAGCGGCTACACTGGCACCCCGAGCTTTTTGCGCATCTTGGTGGAAAAGGCCGAGCAGGCCGGGCAGCGGCTCTCGATTTGCAAGGCGCTGGTCTCGGGCGAAGCCTTTCCGCCTTCGCTGCGCGACTGGCTGCAAGAGCGCGGCATTGCCGCCTACCAGTGCTATGCCACCGCCGACGCCGGCGTGATCGCCTACGAAACGGCGGCGCGCCAAGGCTTGGTGCTGGACGAACAGGTGCTGCTCGAAATCGTGCGCCCCGGCACCGGAGACCCGCTGCCCGAAGGCGAGGTGGGCGAGGTCTGCGTCAGCGTGTTCAACCCAGACTACCCGCTGCTGCGCTTCGGCACTGGCGACCTGTCGGCCATCTTGCCCGGCCCCTGCCCGACTGGGCGCAGCAACACCCGCATCAAAGGCTGGCTCGGGCGCGCCGACCAGACCACCAAGATCAAGGGCATGTTCGTGCACCCGGCCCAAGTGGCCGAAATCGTGCGCCGCCACCCCGAGGTGCGCAAGGCGCGGCTGGTGGTCAGCGGGGCCATGGCCGACGACCACATGAAACTGCAAGTCGAGCTGCACACCACAAGCGCCACAGACTATGCCCGCTTGGCCGAGGCGCTGGCGCAGACGCTGCGCGAAGTCACCAAGCTGCGCGGCCAGGTGGAACTGCTGGCCGCCGAGGCGCTGCCCAACGACGGCAAGGTGATCGAAGACGTGCGCCGTTACGACTGAGGACGATACAGGTTGAGCGTGAGGCGCTCGCGCTCGATCGCCCGCGCCACCGCCGGCAGAGCGGCAAATTCCTGCGCCAGCGCCCATGTGGCAGGCAAGGCATTGGGGTCGATCCCGACCATCCCACCCCAGCGCAGCAGCGTGAGCGCGTAGGCGTCGAGCGCACCGGGCTGCTGGCCGCTCAGCCAAGGCGTGGCTTTGTGCGCCACCATGTGCTCGATTTCTCCCAAAACTTTCCGGTACTGCTGCGTCGCATGGGCCTTGATGGAAGCCTGCGCTGCGGCATCATCAGTGAACTTTTGCGGCATGAAAATATGGGTGAAGGTCGGATGCACGGTGTTGTTCATCCACAGCAGGGTTTCCAGCGCCCGGGTGCGTGCCAAGCCCGCCGGCGGCAACAGGCCGGCCTCTGGAAAGCGCTGGTCCAAGTGCAGCACAATGGCCACGATCTGGCTGATGGCGTTTGGCCCATCGACCAGCAGCGGCACCTGGCCATGGGGGTTCAGCGCCAAAAACTCGGCGCTGCGCTGCTCGCCGCGGTGCAGCTTGAGCAACACCGGCTCGTAGGTGGCGCCAGCCAACTCCAATGCAGCGTGCGCCACAAAAGAACAGGCTCCGGGTGAATAGTACAGCTTTAGGCTCATGGACAGTCTCCAGAAAAAATTGGTGCAAGCGGCCCCGTATGATAAGCCGACGCGCGCAATGGCTTACAGTAGCAGGCATGCCCCATGCCGCCCCCAGATGAGCAGCCCCAAACCCTCTTTTTCCCGCTCGGCCCCGCTCGGCTTGGCTGCTTGGCGCAAACGCTTGGCGGCGGTGCGCCTGCCCTTGGTCAGTCCGCCCGATGTGCTGCAGGCGCTGCAAGACCCCGACCTGCCCAGCCCGCGCCTGCTCGAAGCCCTGAACCGCGACCTGCCGCTGGGGCTTGCGGTGATGCGCGAGGCCCAGCGCGTGCTGCCCAAAGGGCAACGCGTCAGCAACTTGGCGCACGCACTCGGCGTTCTGGGCCTGACCCGCCTTTACAAATTGATCGATACCTTGGGCCAGCAGCGGCTGGACCCGGAGCAAGCGGGCCATCTGCACCTGGCCGAGGCGCTGCAAACCAGCCGCTTGGCCGGGCATCTGGCGCTGCAATTCACCCAGATCGAGGCTGGCAACGACGGCTTGGCGCGCATGGGCGCGGTGCAGGCCCAAAACGTGGCCGAATGGCTGCTGCCGGTGGCCGCGCCCGCTTTGGTCGAAGAAATGGCGCAACGGGTGCAAGACAACGAGCGCCCGGCGCGGGTCGAGCAGGAACTGCTGGGCTGCACCCTGCAGCAGCTCAGCGCCGCCGTGGCGGTGGACATCGGCCTGTTTGAGGCCGACAGCGCCAGCTTGCTGCACGCGCTCGAACCCGCACTGCTGGGCCGCGCCGCCCGGCTGGCTTGGATCGGGACCAACCCACCCGAGATTCCGACCGATCTCGGGCGCTGGCTGTACCGACCCAGCACCCTGCCTTCGCTGCTGCAAATGCTGGCGCACGAGCTGATGCGCGACTGGTACAGCCGCCGCAGCAGCGTGCTGCTCAAAGCCATCGCCACGCACCGCCACCTCAAGCTCGACGAGGTGCTGGCCGCGACCCGGCGCGCCGCCGTGCAAGCCAGCCTAGAGCCGCATCTGTGGGCCCTTTGTGCCGCCCCGGCCACGCGGCTGCTGTGGCCACCCAAGCCACGCCTGCGCCCTGTGCATGCCGCTGCGGCTGGTGCGCCTGAGCCCGCCCAACAACCGGCGCCAGCGGCGCGAGCCGCCACCACCTCGCGCAACCCCTCCGACCCGGTAGCCCCCGCACCCAAGCCACGCCCCAAGCCCGCGCCCGTGCAACCGAGCTCGGTCGAACCCGGCAGCCGCGCCCGCATGCTCATCGACCTGTTCGTCGATGACTGCCGCAGCGGCCGCCATGCCGACCTCAGCACCTTCTTTCGCGCTTTCAAGCTCAGCTTGGCCGACGGGCTGGGTTTGGAGCGCTACGCGCTGTTCTTGAAAATGTCGCAGGGCGAGCAACTGCTGTGCTTTCTGGCGCGCGGTTTTGGCCCCGACATCGAGCCGCGCCGTTACAGCCTGGCGCTCGATGGGCACAACCTGATCGCCAAGGTGTTTGCGCAACCCAATGGATTTTTCATGGCTGAGCGCGCGCGCGTGGCCGGGCTGCGCGCCCTGCTGCCCGAAAAACTGCGGCCCGAATTGCTTGCCAGCGGGGCCCTGTGGGGCGCGGTGCACGTAAACCAGCGCTCGGTCGGGGTGCTATGGGCCGACTGCGGCCCAGAGGGCGGCGACCTAGACGCCGTGCAGTACGCCGGCTTCAAGCTGCTGGTGCGCCACTTTGGCGACGAGCTCACGCGCCTGATGCGCGTGCAAAAGAGCCAGACCGTGTTTGCCGATTCCAGCCGCCTTTAAAGCGGCTCTGCAACACATTGCCGCCCCAAGCCTCACTGCCAGCCAAGCTGAAACGCTTCCTCGGCGCGACCTTGCTCCAGCAAACTCAGCACCTTGGCCTGGTAGGCGGCAATGGGCTGCTCCAAATCCACCACGATTTCGACGCGCCGGTTTTGCGCCCGGTGCTCGGGGGTGGCGTTGTCGAGCACCGGTCGGGTTTCAGCCAAGCCGCTGATGCGCAGCCGCTCCTTTTGCACCGCGCCCTTGGCCAGCAGGGCGTTGGCCACCGACGCCGCGCGCGCCGCCGACAAATCCCAGTTGGAGGCGTAGCGCGCGCTGCGCATGGGGATGTCGTCGGTGTGGCCCTCGATGGCAATCTGGCCCGGCACCTGCGCCAGCGTGTCGCCGATATCGCCCAAAATCTGGGTGAACTCGGCCGAGAGCTGGGATGAACCCGATCCAAAGGAGCCGCGCTCCTCGATGCGGATGATGATGCGGTTTTCTTCCTGCTGCAACTGCAGCTTGCCGGCCTGAATTTCAGCAGCCAGTTGTTGCGCCACCTGGGCCGCCGTGCGCTCGACCTGCTGCTGCGTTTGCTGCTCCACCTGCGCCAGCACCTGCGCGGTGTGGGTTTTGAGGCGCGGATCGTCTTGCTGGGTTTGCTGGCGCACCTCGTCGAGCAGCGTCGGCTCGGGGCGGCCGGGGGAGAAATGGTCAAACACCGGGCTGGTGCCCATGGGGATTTCCATCGCCGGCACCTCGCGCTGCACGCCAAAGGCTTGCTCCAAGGATTCGGCGATCTGCTTGAACTTGGTCGCATCGATCTCGGCAAAGGAAAGCAACAACACAAAAAAGCACATCAGCAGCGACATCAAGTCGGCAAAGGTCATCACCCAAGCCGGCATGCTGCGCTTTTCTTCTTCCGGCTCTTCCATGGCCATGGCTTCAGGCCTCGGCTTTGCGCTGCTTGGGCGGCAGGTAGCTGCTCACGAGCTGCTCGACCACGCGCGGGTTGCTGCCACTTTGGATGGCGGTCACGGCGTCGATCAGCATCGCGTTCATGCGCGCCTCTTCGGTCATGCGCAGATTCAGCTTGTCGGCCAGCGGCAAAAAGACCATGGTGGCCAAAATGGCCCCGTAGAGCGTGGTGAGCAGCGCCACCGCCATGGCTGGGCCGATGGAAGCCGGGTCCTCCATATTGGCCAGCATCTGCACCAGCCCGATCAGGGTGCCGATCATGCCCATGGCCGGGGCCACATCGCCCATGGCAGAAAACACCTTGGCCCCCCAGCGGTGCCGCTCCAGCGTCAGCAAACGCTCTTTTTCCAGCTTGGAGCGCACCACGTCGGGGGCGTGGCCATCGACCATCATCTGGATGCCGGTTTTGAATAGGGCCACCTCGGTGTCGTGGCCGTCGAGCGCCAGAAAGCCCTCTTTGCGCGCGATGCGCGAGACCTCCAAAATCTCTTCGATCAGGGCGTCGGTGGCGGGCAGCTTGAACTTGAAGGCCTTGATGGCCACCTTGAACGCCCCCAAAAACTGCTGCAAGCTGAACTTGGACAGCACCACGAACACGCTGCCGCCGATCACGATCAGGATCGAGGCCGGGTCGAGGAAGCCGCCGGGGTCGGCACCCAGAAAAATGGCGACCATGACGATGGCCATGGCACCGACGAGGCCTATGAGGGTGGCGAGATCCAAGGCGCAAACTCCTGTTGGTGGCCGCAGCGTGAGCCTAGGCCGCAGTTCTTTCTCGATGCGCAAGGCACGGCCGCGCAACAACTGCCCCGAGTATATTGAGCTTCAATGCAGCGCATTTGAAAATCCGACTGCTTTTTCAGTTTGGCGCGCCCGCTTGGGTGCCGCGCCTTGGGCTCAGCTCGCGCTTTTGCGCGTGGCGGGCTTGCGCACGGCGGCGGGTTTAGCCGCTTGATCTGCGGCGATCACCTTGGCTGGCTTGCGCGCAGTGGCTTTGCGCGCTGCAGCGGGCTTGGCTGCAGCCTTTGCGTCAGCCTGCGTTTCAGCTTGGGCCGCAGCCGGTTTTGCTGCGGCTTTGCGTGCTGCGGGTTTGGCCGCCCCCGCCTTGCCCGCGCGCGGCTCGAACTCGAAACCGACCTTGCCCGCCGCCGCGTCCCACACCAAATAGGCTTTGAAGGCGCGCCGGGTTTTGTTCGAGACGAAGCGCTGCAGCAAATCGGTCTTGCCGCTGTGCAGCAGCTTGCCCATCTGCTCGGGCTCGACCACCTGCTGCAAAATAATGGCCCCGCTCTTGAAGTCGCAGCTCGGCTCGGCCTGCACCGAGCTGGGCACGGCGTGGCTGCACACATACTGGCTGCCGTGCGCATAGACCGGGCTGGCGCACTTGGGGCAAGGCCCGAGCGCCGTGGCGGCGCTGAAGTCGGCCAGTTCGCCGCTGGCCTCGGCCTTTTTATCGTCGCCAAAATCGAATTCCAGCTTCCAGTTTTGCTCCTCGGCGCTGAAGGCCAGCGCCAGCTCGGCCACGAAGGGCCAGCCGGCCTTGGAGCGAAAGCCTTGCAAGGGGCCGATGCGCTTGTCGCGCAAAAAGGCTTCGGCTTCGTCGCGTTCGAAGGTGCGCCCGGCGGGCGACTTGCCAAAGGAAAAGCCACAGCCTTGGCCGGCTCCTTCTGCCCCATCGGCCGCTTCGGCCCCGGTGCAGGCGTAGCGGCGGTAGTTTTCGCGCACCACGCCGCCGCAGTTGGGGCAGGGTGTACCCAGCGTGGCGTAGTCGCCCGGCACGCTGTCGCGGTCGTATTCTTTGGCCTGGCGCACCATGCGCTCGGTCAGCTCGGCGATCTGGCGCATGAAGTCGGCGCGGCTCAACTGCCCGCGCTCCATCAGCGCCAGCTTGTGCTCCCACTCACCCGTCAGCTCGGGCTTGCACAGCTCTTGCACCTGCAGGCCGCGCAGCAGCGTCATGAGCTGGAACGCCTTGGCCGTGGGAATGATCTCGCGCCCCTCGCGCAGCAGGTAGTTTTCGCTCAGCAAGCCTTCGATGATGGCGGCGCGCGTGGCGGGCGTGCCCAGCCCCTTGTCGGCCATGGCGCTGCGCAGTTCTTCGTCATCGATCAGCTTGCCCGCGCCTTCCATGGCCCCGAGCAAGGTGGCTTCGTTGTAGCGCGCCGGGGGCCGCGTTTGCAGGGCGCGCACGGCGGCCTCGGAGTTGCGCACGGTTTCGCCCGGCTGCACCGGCACCAGGCGCTGGCCTTTGTCGCCGGCCTGCGCGCCCTCGGTCTCGTCGGCGGCTTCCTTGCCATAGACCGCCATCCAGCCCGGCTTGACCAGCACCTTGCCCTCGGTCTTGAAGGCGTGGCTGGCCGTTGGCAGCTTCACGGTGCTGATGCGGGTGGTGAGCAAAAACTCGGCCGGCGGAAAAAACACCGCCAGAAAACGGCGCGCCACCAGGTCGTAGAGCTTTTGCTCGGCCTCGCTTAAGCCACTGGGGGCTTGCAGGGTGGGAATGATGGCGAAGTGGTCGCTCACCTTGGCGTTGTCGAACACGCGCTTGCTGGGCCGGATATAGCCTTGCTCGATCGCCGTGCGCGCGTGCGGGGCCAGGTGCGCCAGGCCGCTGGCGGCCAGCATGGCCACGGTTTGCTGCACCGTGGGCAGGTAGTCTTCGGGCAGGGCGCGGCTGTCGGTGCGCGGGTAGGTCAGGGCCTTGTGCCGCTCATACAGGCTCTGCGCCAGCGCCAGCGTGGTTTTGGCGCTAAAACCAAAGCGGCCGTTGGCCTCGCGCTGCAAGCTGGTGAGGTCGTACAGCAGGCCGCTGGCCTGGGTGCTGGGTTTGGATTCTTCGCTCACCTGCGCTGGCTGGCCGCGCACTGCGGCGGCGATGGCCTCGGCCGCTGCCGCATTCCAGAGCCGGTCGGCCTTGAGCTCGGCATCGGCCGCCTCGGCGCCGGGTTTTTTGAAGGCCGGGTCGAACCACTTGCCCGCGTAGGCACCCGCTTGGGCCTCGAAAGTGGCGTGGATTTCCCAGTAGTCGCGGCTTTTGAAGGCGCGGATTTTTTCTTCGCGCTCGACCACCACCGCCAGCGTCGGGGTCTGCACCCGGCCCACGGTGGTGAGGAAGAAGCCGCCGTCGCGGCTGTTGAAGGCCGTGAGCGCCCGGGTGCCGTTGATGCCCACCAGCCAGTCGGCCTCGGAGCGGCTGCGCGCGGCGTCGGCCAGCGGGCGCATCTGCGCGTCGCTGCGCAAAGCGCCAAAGCCGTCGCGTATCGCCTGCGGCGTCATGGACTGTAACCAGAGCCGCTGCACCGGCTTGCCCAGCCCCTTGCTGCCACCGGCGTACTGCTCGATCAGGCGAAAGATCAGCTCGCCCTCGCGCCCGGCGTCGCAGGCGTTGATCAGCTCCGCCACGTCTTTGCGTTTGGCCAGCTTGACCACGGCGTTCAGGCGCCCTTTGGATTTTTCGATCGGCCTCAAGTCGAACTGCGGCGGGATCACCGGCAGGTGCGCAAAACTCCACTTGCCGCGCTTGACCTCGTAGGCCTCGGGGGCGGCGATCTCCACCAAATGCCCGACCGCCGAGGTCACGATGTAGCGTTCGCTCTCGTGGTACTCGTCGTGCTTCTCAAACTTGCCCGCCAGCGGCGTCAGGGCGCGCACCAGATCAAGGGCGACCGAAGGTTTTTCGGCGATCACCAGGGTTTTGTTGCTGTTGTTCATGCTCATCGTCTCTACAATCCGCTCCCATGCGCGCACACGCGCCCATGCATGAGTTAACCTTAGCAAAGTTTTGGCCCGTTTCCATGAAATGCGCCCAATCGGCCCCGCCCGATCTGCCCGCACCCCGCCCACTGCACCTTAGCTGCCCATGACCGACGCCCGCCTTTTGGCCGATTTGCATGCCGCCGCCGAATCGGTGTGGCAAGACGTGGTGCCGCTGTGTCCGGGCTTTGCGGTCGAGGTGCTGCCGCGCATCGATTCCACCAACTCCGAACTGATGCGCCGCGCCCGCGACGGCGCGCTGCACCCGCTGCTGCTGGTGGCGGCCGAGCAAAGCGCGGGCCGCGGCCGCCAGGGTCGGCAGTGGATCAGCCAACCCGGGGCCTCGCTCACCTTTTCGCTCGGTTTGCCGCTGCAACCGGCCGATTGGTCGGGGCTGTCGCTGGCGGTGGGCGTGGCCTTGGCCGAGGCCCTGCACCCGCAGGTGCAGCTCAAGTGGCCCAACGACCTGTGCTGGCACGGCCGCAAGCTCGGCGGGGTGCTGGTCGAGACCGCCTCGTTGGGCGCGCAGCGCTACGCGGTGATCGGGGTTGGGATCAACCTGCAGGCCCCGGAGCGGCTGCCCGATGTGGCGCCGGGTGAGGCGATGCAGGCGCTGGCACCTGCGGGCCTGCTGGAACTGGCACCCGATGCGCCCAGGGGTGCGGGCCACTGGCTGCGCCGCGTAGCGGCCCCGCTGCTGCGCCAGCTGCTCGATTTTGAGGCCCAAGGCTTTGCCCCCATGATGGCGCGCTACGCCGCCCGCGATGCCTTGGCCGGGCGCGTGGTGCGTTTATCCGACGGCCGCGAAGGCATGGCCGACGGGGTGCGCGCCGATGGGGCGCTGTGGCTGGCCGCGGCCAGCGGGCGCACGGCGGTGTGGCAAGCCGAAGTGAGTGTGCGCCCGTGCTAAGAACGCTGGCGCTGCTGTTGCTGCTGGCCAACTTGGGGCTGTGGGCCTACACCCAAGGCCATCTGGCCGTGCTGGGGCTGGCCCCCTTCGCGCCGCGCGAACCCGAACGGCTGGCGCAGCAGGTGGCGCCACAGACGCTGCGCGTGCTCAATGCGCCGGTGCCTGCGCCTGCGTCTGCGTTTGCCGAGCCTGCGGCCGCCGCACCGGCCCTGCCGGTGCCGGCCCAAGCAGCTGCCGCCAGGCTCGGGCCGCTGGCAGCCGAGGCCACCCCCGCTGCCGCATCCGCCCCGGCACCACGCCTAGAAACCGAGCCCGCTGCACCCACCCCGGCAGCGGCCCCGGAAGCGCCGCGCCCCGGCCTAGCCACCGCCACCGCGCCCCCCGGCACTGGTCCGGGCCCCGCCACGGCCTGCTGGCAGGCCAGAGGCTTGTCGGGGCCGCAGGCGGCGCTGGTGCGCGCCGCACTCGAGCCCAAGGCCGACCTGCAAGGGCGCTGGAACCTGGCCGAGACCCGGCTGCCGCCACGCTGGCTGGTGTACATTGGGCCCATGGCCAGCGAACGCGCTTTGCAGCAGCGCCGCGCCGAGCTGACCTTGGCCGAGATCGAGCACCGCAGCGTGGCTGCCCCGCTCGCCCCCGGGCTGGCGCTGGGCACCTTCTCCAGCCGCGAACGGGCTGAAGTCGCCTTGGCTCAAGCGCGCCGCGAGGGCGTGCGCGACGCCCGCGTGCTGCAAGAGCGGTCCGAGACCATCAGCCACACGCTGGTGCTCAGCGCCGTCAGCGCGGCGCAGTTGCGCCAGATCGAGGCCATGGCGATTCTGCCGCCGCGTGTGTTGCAAGCCTGTCCATGATGCCCCCCGCCGCCATCCACCCCTCCCACCAGCCTGAAGCGTGGTTCACGCTGATTGCGCTGGCCCTCTTGGCCCTGCTGTGGCTGGCCCTGCTGGCACTGCCACCCATTTTTCCGCCCTCCAGCCTGCCGCTGCAGATCGGCTTGGAAACACTGGGCATCGTGTTTGCGACCTTGATTTTTGCCGTGGCCTGGTCGGCCCCGTCGGCCAGCACCTCGCGCAACGCCTGCATTTTGGCGGGCACTTTTCTTGGCGTGGCTTTGCTGTCCTTTTCACACCTGCTCTCGCTCCCGGGCATGCCGGGCATTGTCACGCCGGGCAGTTTCG
This sequence comes from Serpentinimonas raichei, assembly GCF_000828895.1. Taxonomy (NCBI): domain Bacteria; kingdom Pseudomonadati; phylum Pseudomonadota; class Betaproteobacteria; order Burkholderiales; family Comamonadaceae; genus Serpentinimonas; species Serpentinimonas raichei. The sequence goes on from NZ_AP014568.1 coordinate 2,216,859, forward strand.
AGAAGGCCATCAACTTCTGGCTGGCGGCGCAGTTGCTGGCAGCATCGGGCTTGCTGGCGGCCCTGTGGCTGCCATGGCAGCAGGCCAGCCTGAGCCAGCGCTGGCCCAAGTTGTTGGCCGTGCTGGCGCTGGTGGCCGCCATTCACGCTTGGCTCTTGTGGGCCCCGCACACCGTGCCGCGCACCTACATCGAAGGGGTTGGCCCTACGCCCGTCAAGCAGGCCCTCGAAGCGCTGCTGGTCGGGCTGTACCTGCTGGTGGTGCTGCGCCTAGTCTGGCTTTGGCGCCGGCCCCGCGCCTTCAATGTCGGCGGCCTGCTCGGCGCGGCGGCGGCCATGGCCATGGGCGTGGCGCTGTTTGCCCAATACGCGGGTGCCAATGAGCTGTTTTCAGTGTGCGACCACCTGTTTCACCTCCTGCCTTACCTGTTTCTCTACCGCGCCCTGTTCGTCGAAACCCTGCTGACCCCGCACCAAGCCCTGCAAGCGCGCACCCTCGAACTGGAGCAAGCGCGAGCCAACTTGGAGCGCGAGCACCTGCGGCTGCAAAACGCCCTTGATGCCTCCCAGATCGAGATCTCCGAGCGCAAGCAGGCCCAGGCCGAGCGCGAGGCGCTGACACGCCAGCTGAGCGACTTGGCCGCCAACGTACCGGGGGTGTTGTTCAGCTACCTCCATGGGCCCGATGGCGGCCACCATTGCGACTACCTGAGTCAGCGCGCCGAGGCCGTCTGTGGCGTGGCGCGCGGCCTGCTTCAAGTCGACGTCAGCCACCTGATGGCGCGCCTGCGCACCCGCGACCGGTTGCGCCTGATGCGTGCCATGGCCGAGGCCGAGCTCTTGGGCGGCCCTGTGCACACCACCTTCAGGCTGCCCCACCCCGAGCGGGGCTTGCGCTGGATCGAAATTTCGGCGCAACCGCACCACCAGCCCGGTGGCGGCGTGCTGTGGCACGGCTATGCCCAAGACGTTACACGCGCCCACACCGACCAAGAATGGCTGCGCCTGTCTGACAAGGTGTTCGAGGCCAGCCAGAGCGGCATTTTCGTCACCGACGCGCGCCGCCGCTTGGTCAAGGTCAACCCCGCGTTTACCGAAATCACGGGCTACCCACCCGATGAGGTGCTGGGCCGCTCGCCCAAGTTGCTTGGGTCGGGGCAGCACGACCCGCAGTTTTTTACGCGCATGCTCGACACCCTGGCCCAACACGGGCGCTGGCAAGGCGAGGTCTGGAACCGGCGCCGCTCGGGCGAGCTGTACGCGCAGTGGCTGGCGGCCTCGTGCATCCGCAATGAAAGCAGCGAGATCACGCACTATCTGGCGGTTTTCACCGACATCTCTGGCCTCAAGGCGCATGAACAACAACTGGACCACCTGGCCAACCACGACATGCTCACCGGCTTGCCCAACCGGCGCCTGCTGCGCGACCGGCTGCAGCAGGCCATCGCCTACAGCCAGCGCAACGGCAGCGGTCTGGCGGTGGCCGTGCTGGACCTCGACGGCTTCAAGCCGGTCAATGACGCGCACGGCCACGCGGTGGGCGACAAGCTTCTGGCCGAAGTGGCGCTGCGCCTGCGCGAGGTGGTGCGCGCCGACGAAACGGTGGCGCGTTTGGGCGGCGACGAGTTCGTGCTGCTGTTTAGAGAAAACCACGGTCCGCTGCCGCTGGAACGCGTGCTGCAAACGGTGCAGGAGCCGATTTGGGTCAACGGCTTGAGTCTGCGGGTGGGGGCCAGCGTTGGGTTGTCGCGGCTGCGCGCCGACAACGCCAGCGTCGAGCAACTGCTGCAAGAAGCCGACCAAGCCATGTACCAGGCCAAGAGCGCTGGCCGCAACCGCTGCGTCACGTACAACCCATCCGCCTCGAAGCAGGAGCGCGCCGAGGCCGCCGCCGGTGCCGCCACCCGGGCCCCGGCGCTGCCCCACAACGGGGAGACGCCCCCATGAAGCCCCCTACCGACCCCGTTTTGCCTGCCAGCGCCCTGCTGCTGGCCGCTGGCCGCGGCGAGCGCATGCGCCCGCTCACCGACCGCACCCCCAAACCGCTGCTGGCGCTGCACGGCCAGCCGCTGATCGCTTGGCACCTGGACGCACTGGCGCGCGCCGGCGTGCGCCACGCACTCATCAACACCGCCTGGCTGGGCGAGCAGTTGCCCGAGCGCCTGGGGTCGAGCTGGCCGGTGGATGCCGCCAGCGCCTCTGCCACGCCCTTGGCCCTGAGCTACTCGCACGAAGGGCGCGACTTTGGCGGCGCACTCGAAACCGCTGGCGGCATTGCGCGCGCCCTGCCCGCGCTGGCCGAGTGCTTTTGGGCTGTGGCTGCCGACGCCTATGTGCCCGGCTTCGCCTTCGACCCCGCCGCCTTGCAGCGCTTTGCCGCCAGCGGCCTGCTGGCGCACCTGTGGCTGGTGCCGAACCCGGCGCAGCACCCGGGCGGTGATTTCGGCCTAGACCTCAACCCCGGCCCCAGCCACCAAGGCTGCACACTGGCGCTCAACCTGCCCCCCACCCACCCCGGACCGCGTTACACCTTCAGCGGCTTGGCGCTGTACCGGCGCGAGTTGTTTGCCCCGCCCTGGCTGGACATTGCCCCCGGCAACCCACAGGGCATCCGCGCCGCGCTGGCGCCGCTGCTGCGCCACGCGATGGACAATCAAATGGTAAGCGCCGAGCTCTACCCCGGCCCTTGGGCCGACGTCGGCACCCCGGAGCGCTTGGCTGCGCTCGAAGCACGAATCCCCCTATGAACGCCCCAGACCCCATTGCCGCCTCTGCCCCTGTCGCCCCCACCCCGGCCTGCGCCCCCATGGCCCACGCCGAGGTCTATGCCGCGCGCCGCGCCCGGCTGGCGGCGCAACTGGGCCCGGGCGGCATCGCCCTTGTTCCCACCGCGCCCGAGCGCAAGCGCAACCGCGACAACGAATACCCGTACCGCTTCGACAGCTACTTCTACTACCTCACCGGCTTCACCGAACCCAATGCCTGGCTGCTGCTCGACGATCAGGGCCACAGCACCCTGTTTTGCCAGCCCAAAGACTTGCAACGCGAAATCTGGGACGGCATCCGCCTCGGCCCCGCAGCGGCCCCGAGCGCGCTCGGCGTCACGGCCGCCTACCCGATCGAGGAGCTGGACGCCCGCCTGCCCGCGCTGCTGGAAAACCGCGCCAGCCTGAGCTACCCCTTCGCCATCCACGCCGGACTGGAGGGCCGCATCGACGGCTGGCTGCAAAAGGTGCGCGCCCGCACCCGCTACGGTGCCCTGTGCCCCGACACCCAGCGCGACCTGTGCGCCCTGCTCGACGACATGCGCCTGTTCAAAGACGCGCACGAGCTGGGCCTGATGCGCCGCGCCGCGCAGATCAGCGCCGGGGCGCATGTGCGCGCCATGCAGCGCTGCGCCCACTGGTTGCGCGGCGGGCGCGAGCTGCGCGAGTACCACCTAGAGGCCGAGCTGCTGCACGAGTTTCGCCGCCACGGCGCCCAAAGCCCGGCCTACGGCAGCATCGTTGCCGCCGGCTCCAACGCCTGCGTGCTGCACTACCGCGCCGACGCCGCCCCGGTGCGCAGCGGCGAGCTGGTGCTGATCGACGCCGGCTGCGAGCTCGACGGCTACGCCAGCGACATCACCCGCACCTTCCCCGCCAACGGCCGCTTCAGCGGGCCGCAGCGCGACGCCTACCAACTGGTGCTGGCGGCGCAACAGGCCGCCGTGGCCGCCACCCGGCCCGGCCAGCGCTTCACCGACCCGCACCAAGCCAGCGTGCGCGTGCTGGCGCAAGGCATGCTCGATTTGGGCCTGCTCGATGCCGCCAAAGTGGGTACGCTCGACGACGTGATCGAGCAGCGCCACTACTTTCGCTTCTACATGCACCGCACCGGCCACTGGCTCGGGCTCGACGTGCACGACGTGGGCCGCTATGTGGAACCGAGCGAAATCGGGCAGGCCAGCGAGCGCACCGACCCGCTCAGCGGCGAAACCATCAAAGACCGGCCCAGCCGCATCCTGCGCCCCGGCATGGTGCTCACGCTGGAGCCGGGCCTGTACGTGCGCCCCGCCGACGACGTGCCCGAGGCATTCTGGAACCTCGGCATCCGCATCGAAGACGACGCTGTGCTCACCCCCGAAGGCTGCGAACTGATCTCGCGCGCGGTGCCCGTAGAGCCCGATGAAATCGAGGCGCTGATGCGCGGTTGAGGCGCGCAGCAGGCGCCGCAGCGCCAGCCCTTGGGCGCAGCCAAGTGCAGCAGCTACACTGGGCACCTCGACCCGCAAAGGCCCCGCTCCATGACCACACCCCGCCCCACCGAAGCCACCGCGCCCGCCCAAACCGCCGCAGCCGATGCGCCGCCCGATCAATCCGAGCAATCCGCCCTGATCGAATCGGACCCGGCTGAACAAGCCAAGCCGCCGGCCGCCGCAACCCACCTGAGCCCACAAGAGCTCGACGAGCTCGAAGACATCCTGCTCGGCCTGAGCCAGCGCGGCGTCGAGGCGCCTTCATGGGAATTTTTGGAGGGTTTCATGGCCGGGCTGCTGTGCTGCCGCCGCACCATCGAAGCCGAGGAATACTTCGCCGCCGTGTTGGCCGACCCGGACAACGGGCGCTTTGGGCCGCATCTGTTCCCAAGCCCGGAGCAGCACCAGCGCTTCATGCAACTGTGGCAGCGCCGCTGGCAGCAGGTGCAAACCGCGCTCGACGCCCCGGTCGATGCGCTAGACGACGAGCGCGCCTACGCCCCCGAGCTGTTCGATCTGCGCGCCCTGCTGTGGTCGCTCAGCGCAGACGACCGCGCCAAGATGCTGGCCGAAATGGCTGCCGAAGCGGCGGCCGAAGAGGGCGTCGATGCCGACGGCATGCCACACGTGCCCGCCTTCGCCCAGTTGTGGGCCATCGGCTTCATGGCCGTGGTTGAGACCTGGCCCGAAGAATGGCAGCCGCCGCGCGACCGCGAACTCGCCCAGTGGCTGGAGGAAGCGCTGGACAGCATCGAAGCCCTCACCGACGACGACCTCGATCCGCCCAGCCTGAGCACCCAGTCCGACGACGACGCGCCCAGCGTCAGCCCACAGCGCTTGGACGCCTACGGCGAAGCGCTGTGGGCCGCCTACGACCTGCGCGAAATCGCGCGCACGCTAGGCCCGCGCGTGCCGCCGTTGCGCAAAGCCGAACAACCCGGCCGCAACGACCCCTGCCACTGCGGCAGCGGCAAAAAATTCAAGAAGTGCCACGGGGCCTGAGCCAGCCAGCAGTGCCCGGCGAGTACCCGTAGGCGGGGCGCTGTGGCCGGCGGGTGTGGGCCGATTTCTGGCCGCGCCAGCGGACGGCATGAGGCCCGCGCCCGCCGGCCGCAGAGCCCCGCCGCAGCCGCAGCTCAAGCATCCCCAGGCAACAACTGCCGCAACAGCCCCTGCAACGCGTGCCGCACCGCCGCCTCCCGCACGGCGTCGCGATCGCCCTCGAAGCGCTGCGTCTGGCTCGTCACCCCGGCCGGCGTGGCCCAGCCAAAGCACACCGTGCCCACCGGCTTGCTGGCGCTGCCGCCCAGCGGCCCGGCCACGCCGCTCACCGCCACGCTCACCTGCGCCAGCGAGTGCCACAGCGCCCCCTCGGCCAAGGCGCGCACCACCGGTTCGCTCACGGCCCCGTGCTGCGCGATCAAGGCCCCGCTCACCCCCAGATGCGCGCTCTTGGCCGCATTCGAATAGCAGACGAAGCCGCATTCAAACCACTCACTTGAACCGCTCAGGCCGGTGCAGGTGGCGGCGATCAGGCCGCCGGTGCAGCTCTCGGCGCTGGCCATGCGCCAGCTGCGCGCGCGCAGCGCAGCCGCCAGTTGCTGGCACAGATCGAGCAGTTGCGGCTCCAGCGTGTTCATGTGCTGCCACTCACAAATCAGAACAAAAACCGCCACAAGGCAAACAGCAACAGCACACAAAAAGCCGCCACCAGATCGTCGAACATCACCCCCCAAGCCCCGCGCCAGCCCTGGCCCTTGAACACGCGGTCGGCCCATGCCACCGGCCCGGGCTTGGCGGCGTCAAAGTAGCGAAACAGCGCAAACGCCAGCAACTGCCCCAACCAGCCCGCCGGGGCGATCAGCCACAGCACCAGCCAGAAGGCGACGATCTCGTCGATCACGATGAAGCCCGGGTCGCTGGCGCCGCTGTGGCGCAGCGTGATCGCCGTGGCCCACCAGCCAAGCAACAGCGTGACGGCAATGATCAGCCCCCACACCCAAGCGGAGGGCTGCCACAACAGGCTGACCCACACAAACACCGCCCAAGCCCACAAGGTGCCGATGGTGCCGGGCGCGCGCGGGCTCAGGCCGGCCCCAAAACCCAGCGCCAGCGTGTGCGCCGGATGCGCCAGCAGGAAGCGCAGCCCCGGTTGGCGCGCGGCTTTGGGTGCCGAGGCCGAGGCCGATGTCGATTCCGGGCTCACGCAAACCAGCCCTCAAAGCCCCCCACCGGCTCGAAGCGGCGGCCCACCACGCGCAGCCGCGTCGGGCCGGGCAGCAGGCGCTCGGGCTGTGCGTGACAGGGGTCACCGGGGTAGCACAGGCCGCGCAGCGCGCCTTCGGCAAAGGGCATGGGCTCGATGCACGGGGCGCGCCGCCCCAGTGCCTGCTGCCACGCTGACGCCGCGCTCTCAAAACGCGCCAGCTCGGCCAGCGCCATCAGTTGCGGCGCGATCAGCTCCAGCTCCTGCGCCCAGTGGCGCTGCAGGGCCGCGCGCGGGCTCAACCAGAGCGCCTCCACCGCCTCGCGCTGGTCCGGCACGGCCTGCTGCCCTGGTGGCAGCAGGGCCAGAAAAAAACGGGTGTCAAAGCGCGCCGTCCCCACCACCGGGTTGCGTGGCGTGATCCAGCGCGACCACGGGCGCAAGGCCGCCGTCTGCGCCCGCACCCCGTGCTGGCGCAGCGCCTCGGGCCACACCTGGCCTTGCTGCAGGCTGTGGTGCAAAGCGGCCGCTGCCCCCCCCGCAGGTGCCGCCAGCAGCACCCCGGCTTCCTCGTACAGCTCGCGCAAAGCCGCTAGGTGCAGCCCGCGCGCCTGCTCCGGCGGGGTGCTGGGTTCGTTGAGGCGCAGCGCAAAATCGAGCTCGGGCTGGTCCAGCGCCGGGGCCCAGGCGGGGTCGCAATCGGCCGCATCGAGCTTGCCGCCCGGAAACACATAGACCCCGCCCAGCACCTCGGTGCCAGGATGGCGGCGCAACAGCAGCACCTCCAGCCCAGCGCTGCCGTCGCGCAGCAGCAGCACCGAGGCCGAGGCACGCGGCGGCCGCTCGGCCTCACCTCTGGCGCCAGTGGGGCGGGTTGCGCTCGGTTCGGTCTTGGGGGGATTGGCTGGCTGATTCATGGCGCGATTGTGGCACCGTCAGCGGCAAAGGAGACTCTGGGCTGGATGCCTACGCTGTGGCTCACCCTGTGCGGCCAGTCTCATGCAAAGTGATCAAAGCCCGCCAGCTCCACCCCTGGCGGCAGGGTGTAGGGCCGCCCCTGGGCATCCACCAGGCGGCACGGCGGCCCCGCATCGGCCATGGCCACGATGCGCCCGATGCGGCTCAAAGCCACCCCCGCCTCCTGCCCGGCGCGCTCGACGGCAGCCCGTGCCGCCACCGGGGCCGTGAACAAGAGCTCGTAGTCGTCGCCGCCGGCCAGCAGACAGGTGAGCGCCAGCGCAGGCTCCAGCAGCGCCAGCGCGCGCAGCTCTGGCCCCACGGCGGCGCTGGCCAGCAGAGCCGGCACATCCATCTGTGCCGCCACGCCCGAGGCGCGCAGCACATGCCCAAGGTCGGCCAGCAGGCCGTCGCTCAAGTCGATCGCCGCATGCGCCTGCCCGCGCAAAGCCAGCCCGAGCGCCACCCGAGGTTGGGGCCACTCCAGCCGCTGGCGGCAGCGCTGCAGCGCCGCGGCGGGCAGCGGCCAGCGCCCGCGCAGAGCCTCCAGCGCCAGCCGCGCCTGGCCCAAGTGGCCGCTCACGTACAGCTCGTCGCCGGGCTGGGCGGCGCTGCGGCGCAGCGCCTGCTCGGGCGGCAGTTCGCCAAACACCGTCAGGCACAGGTTGAGCGGCCCGGCGCAGGTGTCGCCCCCCACCAGCGCGCAGCCGTGCGCGTCGGCCAGCTCCAGCAGGCCGGTGGCGAATTCCTGCACCCACGCTTCATCGATCTGCGGCAGCGCCAGCGCCAGCGTAAAGGCCAGCGGCCGCGCACCCATGGCGGCCAGATCGCTCAGGTTCACCGCCAGCGCCTTGTGGCCGAGCGCGCGCGGCGCCACGTCGGGGAAGAAATGCCGCCCCTGCACCAGCATGTCGGTCGAAACCGCCAGCACCTGCCCCGGTGCCGGTTGCAGCAGCGCGCAGTCGTCGCCATTGCCTAGGCGCACTCCGGCACGCGCCCCGGCTTGTGCCAAGGGGTGCTGGAAATATCGCCGAATCAGATCGAATTCGCCCACGGCCATACACCGCGCTCAGTGCAGCGAAGAGCGGCCTGCTTCCCCATCGGCGCGCAGCACGAAGGCCGCCACCGGGGCCTCGAAGCGCTGCCCATCGACGGCGACGCAGAAAAAATGCCCGCTCATCAGCCCCATCGGGGTGCGCAGCGGCACGCTGCTGCTGTAGCGAAACGACTGCCCCGGCTGCAACAGGGGTTGGTGCCCGACCACGCCCAGCCCATCGACCTGCTGCGTCTGGCCGCGCGCGTCTTCGATCTCCCAGTGCCGCGCCACCAGTTGCGCCGCCACCTCGCCGCTGTTGCGGATGGTGATGGTGTAGGCAAACAGGTACAGCGGCGCCTGCGGGTCGGACTGCTCCGGCACATACTGCGGCTCGGCTTCGCAAGTGAATTGGTAACGTGACATGGGCCACATTGTGAAGCACTTGGCGCCGCGCTGCGCACCCTGTTCGTGGCAACCCTGCCAAGGCTGGGCACACGAGCGCCGATCTGAAGGCAGACTGAAGGAAATCTAAAGGAAATCTCAAGGCTTTGGGATCGCCTTTGGCGTGCCATCGGTACACAATCGCCCCATGCCGCTGTCGCACTGGCAGCCCGCCCTTTGGTTCCACCACCCCTCAGAGCCCCAGCCCCATGCCCCACTACCGCATTGCCCCCTCCATCCTCTCGGCCGACTTTGCCTGCCTCGGGCAGGAGGTGCGCGAGGTCATCGCCGCCGGTGCCGACTGGATCCACTTCGACGTGATGGACAACCACTACGTGCCCAACCTCACCTTTGGGCCGATGGTCTGCCAGGCGCTCAAGCCGCACGCCAAAAAACCCGACGGCACGCCGGTGCCGATCGACGTGCACCTGATGGTGCAGCCGGTCGATGCGCTGGCCGGGGCCTTTATCGACGCCGGGGCCAATCTGGTGAGTTTTCACCCCGAGGCCAGCGCGCACGTGCACCGCAGCATCCAGGCCATCAAGGCGCGCGGCTGCCAGGCCGGGCTGGTGTTCAACCCCGCCACCCCGCTCGACGTGCTGGACTGGGTGATCGACGAGCTGGACCTGATCCTGATCATGAGCGTCAACCCTGGCTTTGGCGGCCAAGGCTTCATCGACTCGGCGCTGCGCAAGGTCGAGCAGGCGCGCAAACGCATCGAAGCCAGCGGGCGCGACATCCGGCTCGAAGTCGATGGCGGGATCAAGGTCGGCAACATCCGCCGCGTCTCCGCCGCCGGGGCCGACACCTTCGTGGCCGGCAGCGCGATTTTTGGCCAGCCCAACTACGCCGCCGTGATCGCGCAGATGCGCGCCGAACTGGCGGCCGGGGCTTGAACCGAGCGCATGCAGCGCGGTACCGGCGCAACGCACCACCCTTAAGGGTAAACCCCGTCATAACTGATAACCGCGCTTGGCGCAACGCGACTATGATTAAATAATATCTTTTATCGTCCCACTTGGGCGCCTGCCTCATGACTGCATCCTCCCACTTTCACCCCCTGATCCGCCCCGGTGTCTGGCTGATGCAGCGCCTGCCCATGGGCTTCAAGCTGTTGGCGCTGGCCGCCGTGGTGCTGCTGCCGCTCTCGCTGGCGGCGGTGTGGATTGTCCACAACCTCTGGAGCGATCGCGCCGGGGTGCAGGGCCAGCTCAGCGGCTTGCAGGTGCAGCAGCAGGTCGTGGCCGTGGCGGCCCCGCTGCTGGAGCACCAAGGCCAGGTGCACGGCTTGCTGGCCGGGCGCGCCGATGCCGCCCCAGCGCTGGAGGCCGCGCGCACGCAATTGCGCCCCGCCATCGCCGCGCTCGACGCCGCCATCGCCGCCACAGCGCAGCCCGATCTGAGCCCCAAATGGCAGCCGCTGCGCGACGAACTGCTTTTGCTGCTAAACACCGCCCCAGCCAGCCACAGTGCCGCCGATTGGTACGCGCGGCAGTCGGGCCTGCTGCTGCGGCTGCAGCGCTTGGCGCTGCTCAACGGCGAAACCTCGACTCTGCTGCTCGACCCCGACCGCACCCTGTTCTACCTCGTCGATGCGCTGGTGCAGCGCCAGCTGCCCTTGCTGCAAGCCAGCGCACACCTGCGCAACGAGGGCACCGTGCTGCTGCTGCAAGCCCAAGGCGGCGGCATCAGCCCCGAGCTGATCACCCAAGCGCTGCGGCTGGGCGGCCACACGGACGTGGTCGATGAGCAGCTGCGCCAGATGCAAGAGCGCATCGAGGCCTTGGTGCGCATTGGTGCCGCCGCTCCAGCGGTTTGGCCGCAAGTGCAGGCCAGCAGCCAGCAGTACGCAGCGGCGGTGCGCGACGGCATCGGGGCGGGCGTGCTGGCCTCTGAGGCGCAAGCGCATTTCCAACAAGGCAGCCAGGTGCTGACACGGCAACTGGAGTTAAACCAACAACTGGTCGCACAGGCTCAGAAACTGCTGGCCCAGCAGCACAGCCGCCTGCAGTGGCTTTTGCTCGGCGTCGGCTTGGGGGCGCTGCTGGTGCTGCTGGCGCTGGTCTATGGCATGGTCGCGCTCTACCATGCCACGCTCGATGGCCTGCGCCAGCTCGGCAGCGTGTTCAAAAATGCCACCGCTGGCGACTTGACCGGCGAGGTGCAGATTGCCGGTCAAGACGAAGTGGCGCAGATGGCGCAGCAGTTTAGGCTCATGCTCAACACCTTGTCGGCGATCGTTGCCGATGTGCGCAGCGTGGCCGCCGTGCTCACCCACATGGGCGGACAACTGGTGCAAGACAGCCAGCTTTTGTCTGAGCGCACGCAGTCGCAGGCCGCCAGCCTGGAGCAAGCCAGCGCCAACATCCGCGAAGCCGCCGAGACCGTGACGCGCAACAGCGAGGGCGTGCTCGAAGTCAGCCGCGTCAGCGCCGGGCTGCACCGCCAGACCGAACACGCCAGCGGCCTGATGCAGCAGACCATGAGCGGCATGGGCACGCTGCAAAGCACCTCCAAGCGCATGAACGAGATCATCGGCGTGATCGACAGCATCGCTTTTCAGACCAACATCTTGGCGCTCAATGCGGCGGTGGAGGCGGCGCGCGCGGGCGAGGCCGGGCGCGGTTTTGCGGTGGTGGCCTCCGAGGTGCGTTCGCTGGCCCAACGCAGCCAATCGGCCGCCGGGGAGGTGCGCCAGTTGATCGCCGAATCCACCAGCCGGGTTAAAAACTCGGTCGATGAAATCAGCGCCGTCAACGCCGTGATGGAGCAACTGGTGCAAGGCATCCGCGACATCACGCAGCGCATCGACGCCATGGCGGTGGCCAGCAACCAGCAAAGCGCCGCCCTCAAGGAAGTCTCGCAAGCCATGTCGCAGCTCGACGGCGTGACCTACGACAACGCCGCCATGGTCGAGCGCAGCGCCCGCCACACCCACGAGCTGCTGGCCCACACGGCCGATCTCGACGCCGCCGTGCACCATCTGCGCCTCAAGCAGGGCACGGCCGACGTGGCGCGCCAGCTCACCGAGCAGGCGCTGGCGCATCTGCGCAAGGTTGGCTATGAGCGCGCCAGCGAAGATTTTTACAAGCAAAACGGGCCCTTCATCGACCGCGACCTCTACATCTTCGTGCTCGATCGAAAAGGGGTGTACCGCGTCATGGGGGCCAACCGCGCCAAGACCGGCAGCCGCGTGCAAGACGCGCCCGGCATCGATGCCGAACAGTTCATGCACGATGTGTGGGAACAGGCCGACAGCGGCGGCGGCTGGCTTGAATACAATATCGTCAATCCCTTGACCGGCGACGTGCGCGGCAAGGCCTCTTTTGTGCTGCCGATCAACGACGACTTGTTGATCGGTTGCGGCGCCTACCGCAGCGCCCTCAAAACCAGCTAACCGTCGCTCCATTCTTTGTCCATCAACGAAACCGCTTCGCCGCACCTGATGACGGCTGGCGAACGCCGCGCCAGCGCGTCCTTGGCCGCCATTTTTGCGCTGCGCATGCTGGGCCTGTTTTTGGTGCTGCCGGTGTTTGCGCTGGAGGCGGCGCGCTACCCCGGCGGTGACGATCCGCTGCGGGTCGGCTTGGCGCTGGGCATTTATGGCCTCACGCAAGCGCTGCTGCAAATCCCGCTCGGCATGGCCTCCGACCGCTGGGGCCGCAAGCGCATCATCCAGGGCGGGCTGCTGCTGTTCGCCGTCGGCAGCTTGGTGGCCGCTTGGGCCCCGACGCTGGAATGGCTCACCGTGGGCCGCGCCCTGCAAGGCGCGGGGGCGATCTCGGCCGCCGTCACCGCCTTTTTGGCCGATGTCACGCGCGACGAGGTGCGCACCAAGGCCATGGCCATGGTGGGCATCAGCATCGCCCTGACCTTCGCGCTCTCGCTGGCCACGGCGCCGCTGCTGGTGACGGTGATTGGGCTGCATGGGCTGTTTGGGCTCACCGCCGCCTTGGCGCTGCTGGGCATGGCGGTGGTGGCTTGGGTGGTGCCACCGGAGCCGCTGCGCCTGCGCCCACCCAAGCGCGCCAGCTTGCGCTCGGTCTTGTTGGATGTGCGCTTGGCGCGGCTGAACCTGGGCGTGTTCGTGCTGCATGCGGTGCAACTGGCCTGCTGGGTGGCGCTGCCGGCCCTGTTGCTGCAAGCGGGCCTGGCGGCGCATCTGCATGGCTGGGTGTATTTGGTGGCGGTGCTGGCGGCCTTTGTGGTCATGGGCGCGCTGCTGTTCCGGCTCGAGCGGCGCGGGTTTTTGCGTGCCGTGTTTTTGTGCGCCATCGGCCTGATCGTGCTGGCTCAGCTCGGCCTGTGGTGGGCCAGCGCCGGCGCTGCGCCGACTTGGCTGTGGTTGTTGCTGTGTCTGTTCGTTTTCTTTCTGGGCTTCAACACGCTCGAAGCCAGCCAGCCCAGTCTGGTCTCAAAAATGGCCAGCGCAGAGCAACGCGGCGCCGCGCTGGGGGTCTACAACACCCTGCAATCGCTCGGCTTTTTTACCGGCGGGGCGCTCGGCGGGGCGGTGTTGGCGCTGTGGGGGCCGGGTGGCCTGTTTCTGGCGTGCGCCGCCTTGGGCCTGCTGTGGCTGCTGGTGGCTTGGCGCATGCCGGCGCTGCCTGCCGCGCCTCCCGTGCACAAGCGCTCTGCCGCGCCCTGACCGGGGCGCGTGGGCTCAACAAATGCGCGGCAACTGCTCGCCGCTGAGCCAATCCACCACGCGGCGCCCGCCAAATCGGGTCTGCATTTGCACGAAATGCTGCGCATCGGCGGCCACGGTGCCAATCTGACAGGCTTGGCCGCCCAGCGGGTGCGCGCGCATCGCCGCCAGCACCGTTGCGGCGGCCTCGGGGGCGCAAATCGCCACCAGCTTGCCCTCGTTGGCCACATAGAGCGGGTCCAGTCCGAGCAACTCGCAAGCCGCATCGACTTGCGGCTGCACCGGGATCGCCGCCTCTTGCAGCAGCATGCCCACGCCCGACTGGCGCGCGATTTCGTTGAGCGTGGTGGCCAGCCCGCCGCGGGTGGGGTCGCGCAGCACCCGCACCGCACCCGGGGCCGCTGCCAGCATGGCCGCCACCAGGGTGTGCAAGGCGGCGCTGTCGCTCTGGATGGTGGTGGCAAAGGCCAGCGATTCGCGTTTTGAGAGCACCGCCACGCCGTGCTCGCCGATCGAGCCCGACAGCAGCACCGCATCGCCGGGGCGGGCGTTGCGGCCGCTGACATCGACCCCCGCTGCCTGCCACCCCACGCCCGTGGTGGCGATGAACACCCCGTCGCCTTTGCCGCGCTCGACCACCTTGGTGTCGCCGCAGACCACCGGCACCCCGGCCGCGCGCGCCGCTGCGCCCATCGAGCGCACGATGCGCTGCAAATCGGCCAGCGGGTAGCCCTCTTCGAGGATGAAGCAGGCGCTCAGGTAGAGCGGCTGCGCGCCCAGCATGGCCACGTCGTTGACGGTGCCGTGCACCGCCAGGCTGCCCAAATCGCCACCCGGAAAGAAGATGGGAGAGACCACGTGGCCGTCGCAGGCCATGACCAAGCGGCCGGCGGTCGATCCCGGGCCCGGCAGCGGCAGGCTGGCGCCGTCGTCGCCTTGGCGCAGAAAGGGGTTGTCGAGTTCGGCCAGAAACAGCTCGTCGATCAACTGCGCGGCCGCCTTGCCGCCGGCCCCATGTCCCATGTCGATGCGGCCGCGCTTGATGTCGAGTGGGCGCAGATAGGCTTTGCGCGCCTGCCCTTCGGTGGGTGCTGCCGCCACGGGGCCGCTCATGCCAGCGCCCCCTCGGTTTGCGGCGCCGCTGCGTTGGCCACGATCGGGATGTCGCGAAAGCGGCCGTAGGTGTAATGCGCGGCACAAGCGCCCTCGCTCGAGACCATGCAGGAGCCAATCGGGTTTTCGGGGGTGCACACGGTGCCAAAGATTTTGCATTCGCGTGGCTCTTTGACACCCCGCAAAATGGCCCCGCACTCGCAGGCCTTGTTGTCGGCCACGCTGCGGTAGTGCAGGCCAAAGCGGTGTTCGGCGTCGAACGCACGGTAAGCGGGGCGTATCTGCAAAGCCGAATGGGCCAAGCTGCCCAAACCGCGCCATTCGAACGCGTCGCGCAGCTCAAACACCTGATCCATCAGGGCCTGGGCGCGCAGGTTGCCGGTGGGGTTGACAGCGCGGGTGAACTCGTTTTCCACCTCGGCCCGTCCCTCGTTGACCTGGCGCACCAGCATCAAAATGGCTTGCAACACGTCCAGCGGCTCAAAGCCGGCGATCACCACTGGCTTGCGGTACTCGCGGGCGAAGCGGGCGTAGGGCTCGGAGCCAATCACGATGCTGACATGGGCCGGGCCCACGAAGCCCTCGATTTCGGCGGTGGTCCGCTCGGCTGCGCTGGCACCGTCTAGGATGGCGCGAATGGCCGGTGGCGTGAGCACGTGGTTGCACATGACGCTGAAGTTGCGCACGCCTTGGCGCGCAGCGGCGTCGATCACCAGGGCGGTGGGCGGGGTGGTGGTCTCAAAGCCGATGGCAAAAAACACCACCTCGCGCTCGGGGTGCTGGCGCGCCAGCTCGAGCGCATCGGCGGGCGAATAGACCATGCGGATGTCGGCCCCGCGCGCCTTGGCCCGGGTCAAGGAGTCGCCCTCTGAGGCCGGCACGCGCAAGGTGTCGCCGTAGGTGCACAGGATGACGCGCTGGCTCAGCGCCAGATCGATGGCCATGTCGAGGCGGCCGATGGGCAGCACACAGACCGGGCAGCCAGGGCCGTGGATCAGGCGCAGATTGGGTGGCAACAGGTCGATCACGCCGTAGCGAGAAATGGCGTGGGTGTGGCCGCCGCAAAACTCCATGAAGCGGTAGGCGTGCCCGGGGTCGGCCTCGGCGGCGATGCGCGCGGCGATCTGGCGCGCCAGTGCGCCGTCGCGGAATTCGTCGATGTGCTTCATGGGGTGCAGTCGTCGAGCTGCGGCACGGCCCGCAAAGATGGCACGGGGCTCTGCGGTCGTGGCGGCTCCTGCGCCTGGAGACGCTCGATCTCGGCAAAAATGTCGAGCGTGCGCTGCGCCTCCTCGGCGTCGAGCAGGCCGATGGCGTGGCCGACGTGGACGATCACGTAGTCGCCCACCACCGCCTCGGGCACCAGCGCCAGCGAAATCGATTTGCGGATGCCGCCGAGTTCGATCAGGCCCTGTTCGTGCTCCAGGCGTTGCAGCAGCAGGGCCGGTATGGCTAGACACATGGTTCGTTCTCCTTCGTTGTTTCGAGACGCTGCACTTGGGCCGCAGTTGCGGCAGCGTGTTCTTGCGCCGCCACCCAGGCCTGGCCCAGCGCCAGACCGGCGTCGCCGCAGCCGTGTTCGGTTTGCAGCCAGACCTGCAAACCCGCTTCCTGCAGCCGTTCACTGAGCCGCTGGCGCAAGATGGCGTTGTAGAAGCAGCCGCCCGCCAGCGCCACGCCGCGCACCGGCCGCTGGCGCCGGGCTTGCAGCACCCAGTCGGCTAGGCCATCGGCCAGGCGCAGGTGAAAAGCGGCGGCGAGGGCGTCGGTGGCGGCAGCCGTGGTCGGAGCGGCTTGGTGGAGCGCCAGCCAGAGCGGGCGCAAGTCCAGCCGCCCCTGAGCGTCGGGCAGCGGGGTGGGCAGATCGGGTAGCGCCATGCCGCCGTCCAAGGCCCGCTGCGCCGCCTGCTCCAGCGCCACAGCGGCCTGGGCTTCGTCGTCTTGTTGGAGGCACAGCCCGAGTGCGGCGGCGGCGGCGTCGAACCAGCGCCCGGCGCTGCTGCTGGGCGGGCAGTTGAGCTGGCGCGCCAGCATCTGCTGCAGCAGCGCCGCTTGGGGTGCGCCCACCGCCGCGCCCCAGCGCGCGGCGATCTGCTCGCCATGGCCGCAGGCGTGCAAGGCGCTGGCGGCCATGCGCCAAGGCTGGCGCGCGGCGCGGTCGCCGCCGGGCAGCGCCAGCGGCTGCAAATGCCCGAGGCGCTGCCAGTGCGGGCCGTGCAGCCACAGCAGCTCGCCGCCCCAGGCGCTGGCGTCGTCGCCTAATCCGAAACCGTCCAGCGCCAGCCCCAGCACCGGTTCATCGAGCCCGTGCGCCGCCAGCACGGCCCCGATGTGGGCGCGGTGGTGCTGCACCGCCACGGCCGGCAGGCCGAGCTCGTCGGCCAATTCCAGCGCCAGCTGGCTGCTGTAAAAATCCGGGTGCAAATCGTGCGCCAGCGCCGCCACCGGCGCCCCGGCCAGGTGCGCGCGCTCGATCAATTCCAAGGCCGACTGGCGCAGCGCCGCACAGGCCGCCGGGTCGCTCAGGTCGCCGTGCGCGGCCGACCACTGCACTTGGCTGCCTTGGCACAGGCAGGCGCGGTTTTTCAGCCACGCCCCCAGCGCCAGCACGGTGGGGACGGTGCGGTGGCAGGGCGCGGCGGGCTGCGGGCTCATGGGATTTGGATCAGGCCACCGCCCCGGTGCGCAGCCGCGCCAGTTCGGCTTCGAGCATGGTCACCCGGTCGCGCAGCGCCTGTTCGGCTGCCGAGGGGCTGGCCGCAGCGTGTGCGTGCCCATGCTCGCCATGATCGTGCTCGTGCCCCAGCGCGTGCTCTATCCAGTGCAGCCAGTCTTCCATGCCCTGCCCGGTGCTGGCCGAGAGTTGCACAATTTCGATGCCCGGATTGACGCGCCGCGCCAGCTCGATGCAGCGCTCCACGTTGAAGGCCACATGCGGCAGCAGGTCGATCTTGTTGAGGATCATCAGTTGCGCGGCGGCAAACATATCGGGGTACTTGAGCGGCTTGTCCTCGCCTTCGGTGACGGACAAAATCGCCACCTTGGCGCGCTCGCCCAAGTCCCACATGGCCGGACAGACCAGGTTGCCGACGTTTTCGATGAACAGCAGGCTGGGGCTGTGGCTGTGCGCCGCGTGGTCGTGATCGTGGCTGTGCGGGTGGTCGTGGTCGTGGTCGTGCGGGTGGTCGTGCGGGTGCTCGTGCGGCTGCGCATGGCTGTGCAGTTGCGCAAACGCCGCCGCCACCATCGGGGCGTCGAGGTGGCAGCCTTTGCCGGTGTTGATCTGGATCGCCGGGGCGCCGGTGGCGCGGATGCGCTCGGCGTCGAAGCTGGTCTGCTGGTCGCCCTCGATCACCGACACCGGCAGCGCCGGGTGGCGTTGGCGCAGCGCGTCGATGGTGGCGCACAGCAAGGTGGTCTTGCCCGACCCGGGGCTGGAGACCAGGTTGAGCGCCAGCACCCCGTGCGCCGCGAAATGGGCCCGGTTCTGCTCTGCGATGCGCTGGTTGGCCCCCAGAATGTCTTGTTCGAGCTTGATGGCGCGCGCTTGGCTCATGCCCGGCACCGACACCTTGGCCGCCCCCGCGCCGTAGTGCAAATCGCCGCTGTGCGGGTCGATCTGCGGGCCTTCAGGCGAGGCGCTGCCGGAACTGGCGGCACCGGAACGGGCCGGCTCGGGGCCGGCAAGCCGGCTGCTTTGGCTGCATCCGCATACGACGCACATGGTTCAAATCTCCTAGGGTTGGGGCGGCTGGGTGGCCCGCGCCGGGTTCAAGTCCGGGCTTGGCTGGCAAGCCCGCGTGGCGCGTGGCCGCACCGCATCAATCATCGCTCACTTGCAGGTCGAGCACGCGCAGTTCCATGCCGCCCGTGGCTTGTATCTGATGGCTGTCACACAACGGGCAGGGCTGGCCGCGCTGGGCGATTGTCACGCTCTGGTTGCAGCCCAAGCACCAGCCCTGACCGGGGCTTTCGATGATCTCGATCTGCGCCCCATCAAGCCGGGTGCCGGGGGCGATGCAGGCCAGCGCAAAACGCAGCGCCTGCACCTCGACCCCAGCCAACTGGCCCACTTCGAGCCGCAATTGCAACACACGGCTAAAGTCCTCGCGCTGCGCCGTGTCATCGACCAGTTGCAGCACACCGGCGGCCAAGCTGGCTTCATGCATGGCGCAAGTCCCCTGGCTGGCCGTTCAGGCAGCGAGGTGGCCCAGCAGCAGCACCCCGCCACCGGCCAGCAAGGCACCACCCAAACCGGTCACGGCAAGCTTGCGGCTGCGCTCGGTCAGCCAGCGCTGCACGCCCAAGCCCACCAGCATGCCCGTTCCGTGCAAGGCGGCGGTCGCCACCATGATGCCCAGCCCATAGACCGCCAAGCCGGCACCGGGGGCTGCAAAACCGTGCGACAAGCCGTGCAGCAGCCCGGCCAGCAGCACCAGGCCCAGCCCAACAGCGGCCGGCAAGCGCTGGCGCGCGGCGGCCAGCAGCATCAAAGCCCCAAACAGCAGCACCGACAGCGCCAGCGCCCACTCCATGAAAGGCAGCATGAAGCCCGTCAGTCCGACCCAAGCCGCCAGCGGCAGCGCCAGCAAAAACAAGACGGGACCTTGCCACGCCTTGCCAGCGGGCAAGGCCAGCACCGACCACAGCCCCACCGCCAGCACAGCCAGCAGGTGATCGGCTGCAAACGGATGTGCCAGCCCCGCCGCTAGCGTATGACCTTCGTGAGCGCCGTGACCGGGGTGGGCCAGCGCAGCCCCCGCAGCCAGCAGGCCGCCCAGCAGTAGCAATGAGCGGACGAGATGTGCTTGCATGATTTCTGTCTCCTAAAAATGAACCCGCGCAGGCTGGGTTTGAAACGACACTGAAAAGCAAGCAAGCCGCAGGCCATTCTTTGGCGAACGGGTGTAAACCCTGGGCTGAGCCCTTGAGCCCCTTGATTTGTCAAGACTCGACCACACCCGCTGACAACGGCCAACGCCGGCGCGTGCGCGACCAAGGCAAGCACCGCTTGCACCTGCGGCATCCGAATGAAAGGAGTTTATCCACATTCATTCAGCAACTTTCTGCCACTCAAACGGACGGACTCGACCCAGGCAGGCCCTGCACCACCCGGGGCTGGGCCGCGCTACACTGCATCCACCACCTTCCTGCCACAGCCGAGCGCCCCCGGCTGCAGGGTTGCCCGCATGACCACCCACCCCTCCACCGACCTCGCCCGGCCCGCTGCGCATCTGGTTCTGTGCGCCAGCGCGCGGCTGGTGGTGGCGCTGCGCCAAGCTGCGGGCCGCCGCGCCACCGAGCAAGGCTTGCGGCATTGGCCCGCCCTCGACTGCCGCACCCCCGAGCAATGGCTGGCTGCGGTGCGCCAGGAATGGGCTTTGCGCGGGCTCTGCCCGCACCCCACGCTGGCGCGCCAGCCCCTGAGCCGGGTGCAGGAGCACTGGCTGTGGGAGCGGCTGATTGGGCAGCGGCTCGGCCCCGAGGCGCCGTATCTGTTTGATTTGGCGGCACTGGCGCGCACCGCCCAAGAGGCGCTGGCGCTGCAACTGACCTGGGGCGTCGCCACCGGCACGGGCCCGCCGTCGGCCGAGCAGCAACAGTTTCAGCACTGGCGCGCCGACTTCGAGCGCTGGTGCCAGCAACACGGCTGGGCCACGCCAGAGCAGCTCGACGCCGCCACGGTGGCATCCCTAGCTGCCGCCCAAGGCTTACAGCAATGGCCGCAGCAACTCAGCCTGGCCGGCTTCCACCGCCTCAACCCGCTCCAGCAGGCGCTGCTGGCGCGCATGGGCGAGCTGGGGGTGGCGCTGCAGCCATGGGATGAGGAGCTGCCTGCGCCCCAGATCGAAACGGCAAGCTACCCCGACCCCGGCGCCGAAATCCAAGCCGCGGCGCGGTGGGCGCAACAGCGGCTGGCCGCCGACCCCCGCTGCCGCTTGGCCATCGTCGCCCCCGACCTGGGCGAGCTGCGCCAGCCCTTGCTCGATGCGCTGGAAGACGCGCTCTGCCCCGAGGCCCTGCACCCAGCGCGGGCGCAGCAGCCACGCCCCTACAACGTTGCGCTCGGCTCGGCACTGACCGAGCAGCCGCTGGTGGGTGCGGCGCTGCTGCTGCTGCAGCGCCTGTGCGCGGCCGACGAGCCGACCCAAGCCGACTGGAGCGCGCTGCTGCGCCACCCGCATTGGTTGCCGCCCGAGCAGGCCCCAACGCGGGCGCAATGGGAGGCACGCATGCGCCGCACCCTGCCGCCACAGATAAGCTTGGCACAGTTGCTCGAATGGGCCTTGCAGCCGCGCCAGCGCCCGCCCGAGGCGCCCGCCGACGCCTGGCTGCCCGCCCTGCGCCAACTGCAAACCCTGCGCAACGGCGCCTGTGCGGGCCAGCGGCTGCCCAGCGCCTGGTCGGCCAGCGTGCCCGACTGGCTGCGGCAATGCGGCTGGCTGCAAGGGCAGCGTTTGACGAGCCACGGCTTTCAGGCCCGCGAGGCGTTTTTTGAGGCCTTGCACGAGCTGGCCGCGCTCGACTCCTGCAGCGGCCCCCTGTCCTGGACGCAGTGGCTGAGTGCGTTGCGCGCGCTGTGCCACGAAACCATCTTCCAGCCCCAGACCGAAGGCGAGCCGCGCCTGCAAGTGCTGGGCCTGCTGGAAGCCAGCGGACAGCGCTTCGATGCGGTCTGGGTGCTGGGGCTGCACGCCGCGGCTTGGCCGCCCCCGGCACGGCCCAACCCTTTGCTCTCCATCCAAGCCCAGCGCCGCGCCGCCTGCCCCAACGCCAGCGCGGCCGAGCAAAGCGCCTTTGCGCAGCAGGTGCAACAGCGCCTGCTGCGCAGCAGCGCAACGCTTTGCCTCTCGTGGCCACGCACCCAGGGCGGCCACCCGTGCGAACCCAGCGCGTGGCTGCTGCAGGCCGCCGCGTCTGCAGCCAGCGGCTTGGCCCCGGCCAGCCGCGCGGCCCCGCTGGCCACGAACTGGGTCGATGGCGTGGTGCGCGACGGCGGCCCAGCGCAGCGGCTCGAGGCCCGGCTCGACGCCCGCGCGCCCGCGCTGGCGCCCGGCGAAACGGTGCGCGGCGGCAGCGCCTTGCTGCGTGCCCAAGCCCTCTGCCCGGCCTGGGCCTATTTTGAATTCCGACTGCACGCCCGCGGGCTCGAAGAACCCGTCGACGGCCTCGACGAGCGCGCGCGCGGCAGCTTGCTGCATCTGGCGCTGGCGCGCCTCTGGACCCATCTGCGCGACTCGCGCACCTTGCAGGCGCTGATGGCGCCCGAGCGCGCACAGGTGGTGGCGCAAGCCGTGGCCGAGGCCTTGCAGCAGCGCGCCGCCGACCCCGATCAACCCCCGCTGACGCCGCGCCGGCTGCGGCTGGAACAGATCCGCTTGCAGCGCCTGCTGCTGCAGTGGCTGGCGCTGGAGGCCCGGAGGCCCGCTGATTTTTCGGTGCTGGCCATTGAAGCCAAGCACGCGATCGACCTCGACGGCCTGGCGCTGCGGCTGCAGATCGACCGCGTCGACCGGCTCGACGACGGCCGCTTGCTGGTGATCGACTACAAAAGCGGCTCCGCCGTCGACACCCGCAGCTGGGCCGAGGCGCGCCTGACCGAGCCCCAACTGCCGCTCTACGCCACCTGGGGCGACCTGGGCGCTTTGCACGACTTGGGCGCCGCCCCGGCCACGGCCCACCCTGCAGGAGCGCGCCCCGACCCCGTGGCCGGTGCCCTGTTTGCCAAGGTGAGCCTGAAAAAGCCGGCCTGGGCCGGCTTGGTGGCCCAGGCCGCATTCAACCCCGGCGGCGCCACCGTGCTCGACAGCGCACGCGGGCGCAAACGCTACCCCGAGGCCGACTTCCCCGGCTGGGCCGAGGTGCTGCTGCACTGGCGCGAGCGCCTGCGCGAGTGCGCCGCCGAAATCCGCCGCGGTGAGGCCGCCGTGCGGGTGCCCGATGAACCCGCGCTGCGCCACTGCCGCGTGCTGGCGCTGCTGCGCCTGGACGAGCGGCGCCGACAATGGCTGGCGCTGCGCGCATCCAGCCCCACACCCGGCTGCACGCCCCCCGTCCAGCCTGCCAAGCCATGAGCCCCGCGCACGACCCGGTTGCGGCCAGCCCGCTGGCGGCCGACTTGCTGGCCCAAGACGAGCGCCAGCGCGAACAGGCCCTCGACCCCACGCGCAGCTTCATCATCCAGGCCCCGGCCGGGGCGGGCAAGACCGAGCTGCTGACGCAGCGCTTTCTGGCCTTGCTCGAAAAGGTGCAAGAGCCCGAACAAATCGAGGCCCTGACCTTCACCAACAAGGCCGCCGCCGAGATGCGCCAGCGCATCGTCGCGGCCTTGCAGCAAGGCCAGCACAACCAGCCGCCGCCCGAGCCGCACAAGCGCCGCACCTGGCAACTGGCACGCCAGGCGCTGGAGCGCGACCGCCGGCTGGGCTGGGGCTTGCTGGAACAACCGGCCCGGCTGCAAGTGGGCACCCTCGACGCGCTGTGCGCCCGGTTGGCGCGCCAAATGCCCCTGCTGTCGCGCTTTGGCGGCCAGCCCCGCGTGGCCGATGACCCCGGCCTGCACCACCAGCGCGCGGCTGCCCACACCCTGGCCCTGCTCGACGGCGAGCAGCCCCAGGCGGCGCTGCTCGAGCGCGTGCTGGCCCGCTTCGACAACGAACACGCGCGCCTGCGACTACAACTCCAGGCCATGCTGGCGCGGCGCGATGCGTGGCTGGCGCTGGGCGACGCGGCGCTGGCTTTCGACGCCGCCGAAGCGGCGCTGCGCGACCTGATCGACGACGAACTGCGCTCACTGGCGCAGCACCTGCCGCGCGCCTGGCAGCTCGCGCTGATGGCGCCGGCGCGCTATGCAGGAGCCCAAGCACTGGCCCAAGCCGACCGCGCCTCCACCCCAGCGGAGCACGCGGCAGCCGCACCAGCCGCCCCAGCGCCGCCCTTGGCCGCCCTGAGCGACTGGCACACGCCGCTGCAGGGCTGCTGCGCCGAATTGCCGCTCTGGCGTGGGCTGGCCGAGCTGCTGCTGACCCAAGAGGCCAAGGTGCGCTCCGCCAGCCGCGCCCCGTCTGGCTTGGGCTTCACCCTGGCCGAAGGCAAGGCCCTCACCGCCCCCTTGCTGGCGGCGCTGCAGGCGCTGCACGCCGACCCGGCGGCCGCGGCGGCGCTGGCGCGGGTGCGCCGCCTGCCCGAGCCGCACATTGCAGCGGCCGAGCGGGAGCAGATCGCCGACCTGCTCGAACTGCTCAAGTGCGCCGCAGCGCACCTGTGGCTGCTGTTTGGGCAGGCCGGCGAAGTGGACTTCGTGGCGATTGCGCTGCAAGCCCTGCAAGCCTTGGGCGAGAGCGAGGCCCCGAGCGAACTGCAACTGCAGCTCGACCACCGCGTGGCCCATCTGCTGATCGACGAATTTCAAGACACCAGCCCGCTCCAGCTCGAGCTGCTGCGCCGCCTGAGCGCCGGCTGGCAAGCGGGCGACGGGCGCACCCTGTTTTTGGTGGGTGACCCGATGCAGTCGATCTACCGCTTCCGGCGTGCCGAAGTCGGGCTGTTTTTGCAAGTGCGCGCCCAAGGCCTGGGTGCGCTGGCGCCTGAGCCGCTGCAGTTGTACCGCAACAACCGCTCGCTGCCGCCGCTGGTCGATTGGGTCAACCGCCATTTCGTGCACGTCTTTGGTGCGCTCGACGACCCGCGCCGGGGCGCGGTCGCGTTCGCCCCCGCCAGCCCCACCCGTCCAGACGGCGCCGGGGCCGGCGTATTTTGGCACCCCCAGATCGAGCACCCCACCCAGGCCGAGCCGGGGCTCGACGCCCTCGAACCCGAAGCCAACGGCGAGGAAATCGATCCCGACAGCGCCGTGCGCGAGGCGCAACAGGTGGTGCACCTGATACGCCAGCGCCTGCAGGCCCACCCCTCCGGCACGGTGGCGGTGCTGGTGCGGGCCCGCAAACACCTCGAGGCGCTGGTGCAGGCCCTGCGCCTGCAAGCGTCGCCGCTGCCGTTTCAGGCGGTCGAAGTCGAGGCGCTGGCGCAGCGCCAGCCGGTGCAAGACCTGCTCACCCTGACCCGCGCCCTGCACCACCTGGCGGATCGGGTGCATTGGCTGGCGCTGCTGCGCGCCCCGTGGTGTGGGCTGCTGCTGGCTGACTTGCACCGCCTGGTGGCCGACGCACCCCAGCAGACGGTCTGGGAGCTGATCAACCAACCCGAGCGCTGCGCGGGCCTGAGCGTCGACGGCCAGCAGCGGCTGGCGCACCTGCGCGAGGTGCTCACACTGGCCTTGGCCCACCAGGGGCAGCAGCGCCCGCGGCGCTGGGTCGAAGGGGTCTGGCAGGCGCTGGGCGGGCCGCAGTGCCTGGCCAGCCCGTCCGACCTGGCCGATGTGCGCGCCGCCCTCGAGGTGCTGGACCGCTGCACCCGCCACGGCCAGTTGGAGCTCGATCGCATCGCGGCCGAACTGAGCCGACTCTACGCGGCAGCCGACCCCGCCGGCGCCCAGGTGCAGCTGATGACGATCCACAAATCCAAGGGGCTGGAGTTCGACACCGTGATCCTGCCCGGCTTGCAGCGCCCCCCGCGCGCGCCAGAACGCAACTTGCTGCTGTGGGACGAGGTGCTCGACGACCACGGCCACGAGCGCCTGCTGCTGGCAGCCGATGCGGCTGCGGGTGCTGACGGCCCGACTCTGTACGACTACCTGCTCGACCTCGAACGCACCCGCGCCCGCAACGAAGCGCGCCGCTTGCTCTACGTGGCCACCACCCGGGCCCGCAGCCAATTGCATCTGCTGGGTTGCGTGCGCCCGGCCAGCCCGGCCGACACCTTGCGCGCGCCCCACAAAGACAGCCTGCTGGCGCTGCTGTGGCCGCAGGCTGAAGCCGAGTTTTTGCGCCATTGGCAGTCGGTTGCACCGGCCGCAAGCCCGGCCGCGCGCGCCAACGCCGCCGACCCGGTGCCGCCCTTGGCCGACTTCGTGCCCCAGTTGCAGCGCCTGCGCCAGCCCGGCTGGCCGGCGGCCTGGTCGCCCCATGCCATGCCCAGCACTGCGCCTGCACCCGCTGACAGCGCGCCGCCCGCCGATGCGGCCCCGCCCGCTGCCGCCGCAGCCGTCGGCACACTGGTGCACCGCTACCTAGAGCTGATCGCCCACGACGGGCTGGACGCTTGGCCTGTGACGCGCCTGCCCGCGCTGCATGCCGCCATGCAGCCCTGGTTGCGCGGCCAAGGCTTGGCCGAGGCGCAGGCCAGCGCCGCCGCCGCCGAGGTGCAGCAGCACCTGCACAACACCCTCAGCAGCGCCGACGGCCGCTGGCTGCTGGCGCCGCATCCGCACGCGGCCAGCGAATGCGCCATCGGCAGCGCCCCCACCGAAGCCACCAGCAGCCCCACGCTGCACCTGATCGACCGCACTTTCGTGCACGAAGGCACACGCTGGATCATCGACTACAAAACCACGGCCCACGAAAGCGCCGCCCTGCCACTTTGGCAGGCCCAATTGCAGCGCTACCGCGCCCTGTTCGACGACGGCCTGCCGGTGCAACTGGCGCTGTTTCTCACCCACAGCGGGCGCTTGCTGCCGCTGGCGGACGCAAAGCCCCCCACCCCATGAACCGCTCCATCGCCTACGCCCTGGCTTCGGCGCTGCTGTTTGGGGCCAGCACCCCGCTGGCCAAGCAGTTGCTCGACCAGGTGCCGCCGCTGCTGCTGGGCGGCCTGCTTTACCTCGGGGCCGGTCTCGGGCTGCTGCTGTACCGGCTGCTGCGCGACCGGGGCTGGCGACACCCCGGCCTGCACGGGCACGACTGGGGCTGGCTGGGTGCGGCCATCGCCGTCGGCGGCGTGGTCGGCACCGCCACACTCATGTTTGGCCTGCAGCTCAGCAGCGCCGCCAGCGCCTCGCTGCTGCTCAACTTGGAGGCGGTGTTCACCGCGCTGCTGGCCTGGCTGGTGTTTCGTGAGCACGCCAGTCGGCGCGTGGTCACCGGCATGCTGGCCATCGTGGCCGGGGGGCTGCTGCTGGCCTGGCCCACCGACCCGGCCGCTACCGCCACTTCCGCAGCTAGCGCCGCCTTGACGGGCACTGGAGCCGCCTTGATCGCCCCCAGCGCCTGGGCGGCAGCCAGCGCCGCTTGGCTGGGGCCGCTGCTGGTGGCGCTGGCCTGCCTGTGCTGGGCCATCGACAACAACCTGACGCGCAAAGTCGCCGCCGCCGACGCCCTGTTCATCGCCGGCAGCCGCGGGCTGGTGGCCGGGGTGGTGAGCAGCGGTGCGGCGCTGGCGCTGGGTGCCACCTGGCCCGCCACGGGCCCCGCGCTGGCGGCCATGTTGGTTGGCTTGCTGGGCTACGGCGTGAGCCTGGTGTTGTTCGTGCTGGCGCTGCGCGGGTTGGGCACGGCGCGCGCCAGCGCCTACTTCGCCACCGCCCCCTTCATCGGCGTGGCGCTCTCGCTGCTGCTGCTGGGCGAGGCCACCAGCTGGCTGTTCTGGCTCGCCGGCCTGCTCATGGCCGTGGGGGTCTGGCTGCACCTGGGCGAGCGCCACGCCCA
Organism: Serpentinimonas raichei; assembly: GCF_000828895.1. NCBI lineage: Bacteria > Pseudomonadati > Pseudomonadota > Betaproteobacteria > Burkholderiales > Comamonadaceae > Serpentinimonas > Serpentinimonas raichei. Next base: position 2,244,038 of record NZ_AP014568.1, read on the forward strand.
CCTGCACCCGCACGAGGCGCAAGAGCACGAACACTGGCACGCGCACGACGCGCACCACAGCCACACGCATGAGGGCGGCACGGGCACGGAAAGCCCCTTGGGGCACCGGCACTGGCACCGCCACGAGCCCCTCACGCACCGGCACCCGCACTACCCCGACACGCACCACCAGCACCGCCATTGAAGTGCAGCGGCGCGGGCAGCCATGCGGACGCACCGGTGTGCCGCCAAGGTGTGCCCAAAAATGCCTCAAGCACCCGCTGGCGCGGCTTGCGGGTTGCAGCAAATGCGGCCTGTGCTACATTGAGCCCGCACACCCGCTTACCCGCCTCGTGCTGGCCGCGCTGCGGCGCACTGGCCACTTGTTGCGATTTTTGTCGCCTGCGGGTTTGGCTAAGCGGCGCGGGCTAGCGGCCTTTGCGCCAAGATTTTTTGAGGGAATGGGCACCCATGCCTACATTGAACTGGATCGGCAAGGAAGCCGTCGTCAAACACCATAAAGAAGTGCCGTTCCGCCTGCTGGAGCCCGTGCCTGAGCTTTGCTGCGGCCCGGCTCAAGGACCAGATTCGGGCAACCTGATCGTGCAGGGCGACAACCTGCACGCGCTCAAAGCGCTGCTGCCGCGCTACGCGGGGCGGGTCAAGTGCATCTACATCGACCCGCCTTACAACACCGGCAACGAGGGCTGGGCCTACAACGACAACGTCAACAGCCCCGAAATTCGCCGCTGGCTGGGCGAGGTGGTGGGCAAGGAAGGCGAGACGCTGGACCGGCACGACCGCTGGCTGTGCATGATGTACCCGCGCCTGGTGTTGCTCAAGCAGTTTTTGCGCGAGGACGGGGCGATCTTTGTTTCCATCGACGACAACGAGGTGGCGGCGTTGCGGTTGTTGATGGACGAAATTTTCGGCGTTAATAATTTCATCGCTCAGTTCATATGGGAAAAAAGAAAGAACCGAGAAAATCGAAAAATCATTTCTATTCGGCACGATCATGTTATTGCCTATGCGATGAATGGCGAGCACATTGGCAAAGCATTTAAGCCACTCCCGATGAACACAGAAGCCTTGGCAAGGTACAAAAATCCAGACAACGATGTGAGAGGCCCTTGGAAATCTGACCCAGCTACAGCACAAGCTGGTCACGGTACAAAATCTCAGTTTTACGTCTTGACGGCTCCAAATGGAAAGCACCACAAACTTCCGAGTGGTCGATGCTGGGTTTACACGGAAAGCGTCATGCAAGAGATGATTGCCAGCACGAGAATTTCTTTCGGCGAGTCCGGGAATAATGTCCCGAGAATAAAAACCTTCCTGCATGAGAAACAGAGAGGTCTAACCCCTGAGACAATCCTCTTCGCAAATGAGGCATCAACCAACGAGGATGCCAAGAACGCCCTCAAAGAAATTTTTGGCGGGCATTCTCCATTTGAAACACCGAAACCGCCGGAACTAATTAAGCAGTTCCTCCAAATGTGCACGCGGGGTGACGACTTGATCCTCGACAGCTTCGCTGGCTCCGGCACCACCGGCCACGCGGTGCTCAAGCAAAACGCCGAGGACGGCGGCAGCCGCCGTTTCATCCTCGTGGAAATGGATGCAAACATCGCGCAAAACGTCACGCGCGAGCGCGTCCAGCGTGTCGCCCGCGGCTACACCAACGCCAAAGGGCAAGCAGTAGCAGGTCTGGGTGGAGGCTTCCAGTTTTGCCGCTTGTCGGCCGAGCCGCTGTTCGATGCCGGGGGCCAAATCCGCCACGATGTGGGCTTTGCGCAACTGGCCGAGTTTGTCTGGTTTGCCGAAACCGGTGCGGGCTGGAACGGCCACGCCGATTCGCCGCTGCTGGGCATTTTTGAGGGTCGCGCCATCTACTTGCTCTACAACGGCATCCTCAAAGACAAATCGGCCGCAGGGGGCAACGTGCTCACCGGCCCGGTGTTCGATCGGCTGCCCCAGTTCGCTGGCCCGAAAGTGATCTACGCCGCCGCCAACCGCATGGGGCCCCGTGCCGCCCGCGAAAGCGTGTGCTTCAAGCAAACCCCTTACGCGCTGGAGGTGTGAGCAATGCAAGTCTTGCCTCCTCGCGAAAGTACCCAAGACCCTGATTTGCTTGGGGCGCTTGCTGCTCTCAAACGCGCCGCCCACAATGCAACTTTGCAACAGACTGAAGATAGGAGTGCGAACATGAATCTGTCCGACACGATTTATGCCCATGCGCGGGGGCTACCCGCGGATCTGCAACGGGAAGCGCTGGATTTCATCGCTTATCTCGAACAGCGCTACCACATTACCCCCGCCACTCCCGCCACCTCTGGCCGACTGACGACCGAAGCGTTTATCGAGCGCATTGCCGGGAGCGTGGGTGATGATTTTCCAGATGATATCGACGATGCCGGACTGGCAAGCGATGCGCCCAGGGAGTCGCTTGGATGAAAGGCTTTTTGCTGGATACCAATGCCTGGATTGCCTTGCTCAAGAACCAGGCCGGGGTTGTCGCGGGTGTGCGCCGCGCCGGGCTGGATGCACTGTATCTGTGTTCACCCGTATGGTCTGAACTTTGGTTCGGTGCCTGCAAAAGTGAGCGGATAGCTGAAAATCAGGCGCGCATCCGGGAGCTGGTGGTTCATGTGCCCAGCCTGTCTTTCGATGATCGCGCGGCCGAACATTGCGGTGAAATTCGCGCAATACTGGCGCGGGCGGGGCAGCCGATCGGCCCCTACGATATGCAAATTGCCGCCATTGCGCGCGCGGCGGGTTTATGCTTGGTGACGCGCAATGTGTCCGAGTTCAGCCGTGTGCCAAACCTAACGGTTGAAAATTGGCAGGATGTTGCATGAGCAGCTTCACCCCCAAAACCTACCAGCAACAAGTGCTCGACAGCGTGCAGGCCTATTTCAAGGCTTGCCACGAACTGCCGTCGCCGTCGCTGGCCTTTGCCGCCACCACCGAGCGTCTGTGGGGCCGTGGCAGCGCCTACCACCCTTTGCAGGGTTTTCCGGCCGAGATGCCGTATTTTTGCCTGCGCGTGCCCACTGGCGGCGGCAAGACCTGGCTGGCAGCCAAGAGCGTGGCGCTGGTCAACACGCATCTGTTGCGAACCGAGCACAGCGTGATCCTGTGGCTGGTGCCGAGCAAGCCGATTCGTGAGCAGACCATCAAGGCCTTGCAAGACCGCAACCACCCGTACCACGCGGCACTGCGCGAGGCCGGGCCGATCACGGTGCTGGATCTGGAAGCCGCCAAGGGCCTCACCCGCGCCACGCTTGACACCTCGACTGCCGTCATCGTCGCCACCCGGCAGGCATTTCAGGTGGAAGAGGAGGAATGCCGCAAGGTGTATCAGTCCAGCGGCGCCCTGATGCACCACTTTGACAACCTTTCGCCCCGCCAGCGCGATGGGTTGCTGACCGAGGGCAGCGGGGCCGAGCGCACCACACCGTATTCGCTGGCCAACGTGCTGCGCCTGCGTCGGCCCTTTGTGGTGGTGGACGAGGCGCACAACAGCCGCACCGATCTGGCCTTCGATATGTTGGCGCGCTTGCGCCCCAGTGGCGTGTTGGAGCTTACCGCCACCCCCGATCTGGAGCGCACACCAAGCAACGTGCTGCACAGCGTGTCCGCCGCCGAGTTGAAGGCCGAGGAAATGATCAAGTTGCCGGTGCGGCTGGAAACCGAACCCAACTGGCAGCAGTGCCTGGCCGATGCCATTGGCCAGCGCGAGGCCTTGCAGCACTTGGCCGATGCCGAACGGCGTGCCGGGGCTGCGTACCTGCGGCCCCTGGTGTTGATCCAGTCGGAGCCGCGCCGCGCCGGCATCGAGACGCTGGATTTTGAGCGCGTGCGCAACGAGCTCATCACGAACCACGGCATCCCTGCCAGCGAAATCGTGCTGGCCACGGGCGAGGAAAGGGGGCTGGAGCAGATCGACGCGGATTACAAGTTGGGGCTGTCCGACCCGGCCTGCCCGGTGAAGTTCGTCATCACCCAAAAGGCGCTGGCCGAGGGCTGGGACTGCCCCTTTGCCTATATTTTGGTAAGCATGGCTGCGCTGTCGTCGGCCACCGCGGTGGAGCAGTTGCTCGGGCGCGTGCTGCGCCAGCCCGGTGCCAGCCTGCGCAGCGCCCGGGCGCTGAACCAGTCTTATGCCTTTGTGGTGTCGCGCAACTTTGCCGAGACGGCTGGCGCGCTGCGCGATCGGTTGGTGGCCGGTGCCGGATTCGAGCGGCGCGAAGTCGCCGAGTTCGTCACCGCCGCCAAGGCCGAGCAGGCGCGGCTGGACCTAGGTGGCCACGCCGGGCGCGTGATCGTTCGGCCTATTGCCATCACCTTGTCGGAAAAGCCCGACCTCAAGCGCGTGCCCAAAGCGGTGCGCGACAAGGTGAGCTGGGACGGCAAGCTCAACACGCTGACCCTGAGCGCACCACTGAGCGAGGACGAGGCCGAAGCCCTCCAGGCATCGGTCAGCTCGGAAAGCGCTGTGGCGGCGATCATGCAGGCCGCCGAAGAAAGCCGCAGCACGGCGATTGAGTTTTTCCAGACGCCCGCCGAATTGGGCCTGCGCCTGCGCGTGCCCGCTTTGGCCTTGCGCACCGGGGCCGAAAAAAATGGCGAATTGGCGCTGTTTGACGACCCCGAGGTGCTGGAGTACCCGTGGGACTTGTCGCCCTACGATGCCGCCCCGACGGCTGACGACCTTCAGGCATTGGGCGCGGCGCTGAAAGTCTCGGAAGGCGGCGAGATCGACATCGACGCGGGTGGCCATGTGGTGACGCGCTTCCTGCCCGAGTTGCAGCGCGATCTGGGTTTGGTCTATCAGCCCGAAAACTGGGACGCGGTTCGTATTGCCACCTGGCTGTGCCGCAACCTGCCTGAGCCGTCGCTGACCCACGCCAGCAAGCAGGCTTTTGTCGCAGCTTGGCTGGCCAACTTGCTGCGCCAAGGCGGTTTCACGCTGGCGCGCGCCAATCTGCAAAAATTCCTGATTCGCAATCTGCTGGAGGCGCGCATTCGTGATCTGCGCCAGCAGGCCGTGGCCAGGGCTTTCCAGCAGACGCTATTCGGTGCCGATGCGGCTGCGCGCGTGGCGGTGAGCGATGAATACGCCTTCGAGTTTCACGCCCAAGCCTACGCGCCGAGCCGCGACTACGACGGGCGCTTTGGGCACTTCGATTTCCGCCGGCACTACTACGGGCGCATGGGCGATTTCGACAGCGCCGAGGAATTTGAGTGCGCCTGCCAGTTGGACATCTGGGCGCAACAGGGCCGCATCCAGTTTTGGGTGCGCAACCTGGTGCGGCGCGAAGGCTGCTCATTCTTTCTACAAAAGGCCGATGGCCGCTTCTACCCGGATTTCCTGTGCCAGTTGCCCGGCCGCACCGACCAGCCCGGCGCGATTCTGGCCGTGGAATACAAGGGCGCCGATCGCTGGAACGGGGCAGAGGATGATCGCTTGATCGGCGGCCTGTGGGCCAACTTGTCGCAAGGGCGATGCCGGTTCGTGATGGTCAAGGACAAGCGCTGGGATTGGGTCGAAGCGCAGCTCTGAGCTGGCAAGCAATGCAGGCCCGTTTTGCAGCGCATCCTTGCTCCCCAAGCGCCCCAGCCACTCTGATGGACAATCCCCCCCATGACATGGATCACCTTAACCGGCCTTAGCCTCGCCTACGGCCACCTGCCGCTGCTCAATCGGGTGGATTTTTCGCTCCAAGCCGGCGAACGCGTCGGCCTGGTGGGGCGCAATGGCAGCGGCAAATCGTCGCTGCTCAAAATCATCGCTGGCCTGGAGCGGCCCGACGACGGGGCCGTGCAGCGCCAGAACGGGCTGCGGCTGGCCTATGTGCCCCAAGAACCCGATCTGGACCCCGAGGCCAGCGTGTTCGAGGCCGTGAGCGTGGGCTTGCAGCGGGTGCAGCAACTGGTGCAGCGCTACCTGGCGCACGAGCCGGGTTGCGACCTCGACGCGCTGCAAAGCGAGATCGAAACCCTGGACGGCTGGAACTGGGAGCAGCGCGTCGAGCAAACCCTGAGCCGGCTCGGGCTGCAAGCCGATGAGCGCGTTGGCAGCCTCTCTGGCGGGGTGCGCAAGCGCGTGGCACTGGCGCAGGCGCTGGTGGCCTTGCCCGATTTGCTGCTGCTCGATGAGCCGACCAACCACCTCGACCTCGACGCCATCGGCTGGCTGGCCGAGCTGTTGCGCGAGTTTCGCGGCACGCTGCTGCTGATCAGCCACGACCGCGACTTCCTAGACCGCGTCTGCACCCGCATAGTGGAGCTCGACCGCGGCCAACTGCACAGCTACGACGGCGCCTTCAGCGCCTTCGAGCGCCAGAAAGCGCAGCGGCTGGCGCAAGAGGCGCTGCTCAACGCCCGCGCCGACAAGCTGCTGGCGCAAGAGGAGCAGTGGATACGCAAAGGCGTGGAGGCGCGGCGCACGCGGGCCCAGGCGCGCATCGAGCGCTTGCACAGCCTGCGCGCCGAACACGCCCAGCGCCGCGCCGCCGTCGGGCAGGTGCGGCTGGACGTGAACAGCGGCCAAGGCAGCGGGCGCTTGGTGGCCGAGCTCGAGGGCGTGTGCAAAAGCTTTGGCGAGGGCCCCGAGCGCCGCTGCATCATCGACAACTTTTCTGCCACCATTTTGCGCGGCGACAAGGTCGGGCTGATCGGCCCCAACGGCGCCGGCAAAACCACCCTGCTCAAGCTGATTTTGGGCCAGCTCGCCCCCGACAGCGGCAGCGTGCGCAGCGGCAGCCGGATCGAAGTGGCCTACTTCGACCAGATGCGCGACGCGCTGGACCTCAACGCCACGCTGGAGGACTTCATCAGCCCCGGCAGCGAGTGGATCGAGATCGGCACCCGCCGCATCCACGTGCGCAGCTATTTGGCCGACTTTTTGTTTGCCCCGGCGCGGGCGCGCGCGCCCATCAGCGCGCTCTCGGGCGGCGAGCGCAACCGGCTGCTGCTGGCGCGGCTGTTTGCGCGCCCGGCCAACGTGCTGGTGCTCGATGAGCCCACCAACGACCTCGACATCGAAACGCTGGAGCTGCTGGAGCAGTTGCTGACCGAGTTCGACGGCACCGTGTTCTTGGTCAGCCACGACCGGCGCTTCCTCGACAACGTGGTCACCAGCACCATCGTATTCGAGGGCGCGGGCCAGTGGCGCGAGTACGAAGGCGGGGTCGAAGACTGGATCGCCCAATCGATGCGCGTGCACGGCGCCGCCCCGGTGTGGGGCAAGCGCAGCGAAGGTGCGGCGAGCCTGCCCGGAGCCGCTCTGGCCGCCGGCACCGGGCAGGCTCGCGGCGGCGCGACTGCAAACGCTGCATCAAGCTCTGCGGCACCCTCCGCTGGATCACCCGCCCCATCCCCCGCACCCGCCAGCAGCGCGCCGCAGCCGACGGCCACCCCCGCCGCCGCCAAGCGCAAGCTCAGCTACAAAGAGCAGCGCGAACTGGAAGCGCTGCCGCAGCGCATCGAGGCGCTGGAGGCCGAGCAAAAAGCCATAGCCGCCGAATTGGGCGACGGCTTGCTGTTTGCGCGCCACCCGGAGCGCGCCAGCGCGCTGACACAGCGCCACGCCGTCATCGAAGACGAGCTGCTGCAGGCGCTGGAACGCTGGGAGGCGCTGGGGCAGCCGGGTTGATCCTCGGGCCCCGCGCTCAGGTCGCCTTGGCGACGCGCACGGCCCTCTGGCGGCCGCACAATCGCAACCCCATGGGAACGCTCTACTTGGTGCGCCACGGCCAGGCCTCGTTTGGCGCCGACGACTACGACCGCCTGAGCCCGCTCGGGCAGCGCCAGAGCCTGCGCTTGGGCGAGCACCTGCGCGCCCACGGCTGGCAGCCCGATGCGGTGCTGTGTGGCACCTTGCGCCGCCACACCCAGACCTGGGATGCGCTGGCACGCGGACTCGGCGGCCCGACCCCCGAGCCGCTGCCATGGCCGGGCCTGAACGAGTACGACAGCGCCGCCCTGATCGAGGCCCTGCACGCCGCGCCCCTGCCGTCGCCCCACACCCCCGAGGGCTACCGGCAGCATTTTCGGCTGCTGCGCGACGCGCTGCGCCAGTGGATGGCGGGCGTGCTCACGCCAGTGGGCATGCCCGACTACCCGGCCTTTGTGGCCGGCGTGGTGGCGGCGCTGGACCATGTGCGCCAGCTCGGCCAAGGCCGGGTGCTGATCGTCAGCAGCGGCGGCCCGATCGCCACCGCCGTCGGCCACCTGCTGG